>DATIWM010000137.1:0-7121 GCA_035519355.1 Thermoanaerobaculia bacterium
ATCCGGCTCACCGTCGCCTATCCGGACGTGGCGACGGAGTGGATCGGCGCGTAAGCTCCGGGAGAGAGGAGCGAGCGATGACCGTCTTCGTCCGCGTCTTCCTGAAAGAGGGGGTTCTCGATCCGCAGGGAAAGGCGATCAACGACGCCCTTCACCGTCTCGGCTACGGAGCGGTCACCGACGTCAGGGCCGGCAAGATCTTCCGCCTCGAGATGACGGCCGCGGATCCCGAGGTCGCCCGGGAGGCCGCGCGGAAGCTGGCCGACCAGCTCCTCGCCAACCCGGTCATCGAGGACTTCACCGTCGAGCTCGCTCCCGCCGGGGCCCTCCGGTGAGCGCTCCCCGCGTCACGGTCGTCCTCTTCCCGGGCAGCAACTGCGACGAGGACGCCCTGATCGCGGCCCGGAACACCGTCGGCGCCGACGCGCGGCTCGTCCGGTACGACGAGCGCGATCTGAAGAACCCGGACCTCGTGATCCTCCCCGGCGGCTTCGCCTACGGCGACTACCTCCGGAGCGGCGCCATGGCCCGCTTCTCGCCCGCCATGGACTCCGTGGCGGCGTTCGCAGCGACGGGGGGCGCGGTCCTCGGCATCTGCAACGGCTTCCAGATCCTCTGCGAGGCGGGGCTCCTCCCGGGCGCGATGCTCCGGAACGCCGGCCTCCGGTTCGTCTGCCGGGACGTCTTCATCCGGGTCGAGACCAAACGGACGCCCTTCACGCTCGTCCTGAACAAGGGGGAGGTGCTGCGGGTTCCGATCGCGCACGGCGACGGCAACTGGACGGCCGACCCGGAGACGTACCGCCAGCTGTCCGAACGCGAACAGATCGTCTTCCGTTACGTCGACGCGGCCGGCGACGAGTCTCCCGCGGCGAACCCGAACGGCTCGCTCGGGAACGTGGCCGGCATCTGCAACGCACAGGGAAACGTCGTCGGGCTCATGCCCCACCCGGAGCGATGCTCGGAGGAGGTCCTCGGCAACGTCGACGGCGCGAAAGTCTTCCGGAGCTTCGCCACCGCCCTCCTCGCCCACCGGAGCTGAAGCCTCCTCAGCGCCGGGTCTTCATCCAGGCCACACAGCGCCGGAGCTCGTCCTTCATCGCGGCGGGAGAGGGGGCGCGGAAGCGCTCGCCGTGTCCCGGCAGAACCGTCGTGAAGTCGACCGTCAGGAGCCGCTCCATCGAGCGGATCTGCTCCTCCCACGAGTACCAGCAGGCGTCGCGGAACGCCACGAGATGGCCGCGCCGGGCCGAGAAGGCGAGGTGGTCGCCGGAAAAGAGGACCGTCTCCCGCCAGAGGTAGACGACGTGCCCCGGGGTGTGGCCCGGCGTCGGGATCGCGAGGAGGCCGGGAACGATCTCGAGAGCCTCCTCGCCGTCCAGTACCCGTTCGGCCGCGCCGCCGAGGGCCGCCGCGTCGCGCCGGTGGATGACCCGCTCGCACCGGGTCGTGGCCCGGATCTGCTCGTGGTCGGCCACGTCGTCCCGGTGCGTCAGGAGCATCTTCGAGACGCCGCCCATCTCGCCGAGCCGTTTCAAGAGCGGCGCCGCGGCCCGGGGGGAGTCGACGAGGAGATTTCCCTCCGGCCTCCGGACCAGGTAGCTCCACGCGCCGAAGGACCTTTCCGACGTGAAGCCGCAGAAGAAGACGTCGTCGCCGAGCGGCTCGGGGAAGGCCGCCGCGGCGGCGGCCGCGCTCCTCCTCGAGACGGTCCCGATGGAGCCGGTCGGGCAGGCTACGAGGGCCATCAGGGCGCGGTGCGTCTCCTCGGGCGTCATGGGCTGGCGATGGACGACCGAGAAGCCGTCGCCGGCCGCGTAGACCGACGGCAGCATCTCGCGGCAGGTCGCGCAGTCGATGCAGGTGGCGTCGACGAAGAACTCGCCGGAAGCGTTTCCGGGGAGCCGCTCGGCACGTTTCGCCATGAGAACCATTCTCCAGGGGCCGGCAAGTCCGGACGCCTCCGGGACCCGGGCGTCAGCGGAAGGAGGCCGCGTTCTCCCGGGCCCAGTCGTCGAAGGTGCGGGCCGGGTAGCCGGTCAGCTGTTCGACGACCGGGCTGACGGCGGCGGCGCGGTTCGCCGCGAAGACGCCGTAGAGGGCGACCATCGAGTCGGCCATCCAGTCGGGGGCGCCGGCGGCCCGCATCTGCTTCCTCGCCTCCTCCGGGGAGACGTCCCGGAAGGCGATCGTCCGGCCGGCGGCCTTCGAGAGCTTCTGGGCGAGGTCCTGACCGGAGAGGGCCTCGGGGCCCGTGACGTCGTAGATCTTCCGCTCGTGCCCTGAGCCGGTGAGCGCCTCGACGGCGACCGCCGCGATGTCGCGCGTGTCGACGAGCGGGATCCGGCCCCCCTTCATCGGAAGGAAGAACGCGCTCTGTGCCTTGATGGAAGGGGCGAAGCCGAGGACGTTCTGCATGAAGTAGTGGGGGCGAAGGAACGTCCAGGGGAGCCCCGAGGCGATGAGCTGCTTCTCGGTCTCGGCGTGCCAGCGGAGCATGGAGACCGGGCTGTCGAGCGAGGCGCCGAGGGCGCTCATCCGGACGACGTGGCGGACCCCCGCCTCCTTCGCCGCGCGGATGAGGTTCCCCTGCAGCTCCACCTGGCGCGGGCCGGCCGCGGAGCAGAGGAAGACCCGGTCGCAGCCGCGGAGCGCGGGCGCCAGCGTTTCGGGCTTTTCGAGGTCGCCGACGGCGACCTCGACGCCGGGCCGCCGGAGCGGCTGGGCCTTCCCCTCGTCGCGGACGAACGCCTTCACCCCCGCGCCGACGATCGAGAGGCCCCTCACGACGTCGACGCCCGTCTTTCCCGTGGCTCCCGTGACGAGAATCATCCGGCCCCCGGTCCCCATTTTCGCTCTGAAGCGGGCCACGCGCATCTCCGGAGAGGTGGGGCATCATCCCGGCGTGACGGAAGAGGGGGAGGGCGCCCGGCCGCGGCGGCTGATCGGGCCCTTCGACGCCACGGCGCTCGTGGTCGGGTCGATGATCGGCTCGGGCATCTTCATCGTCTCGGCCGAATCGGCGCGGCTCGTCGGGACGTCCTCGGGGCTCCTCCTGGTCTGGAGCGTCGCAGGCCTCCTGACGTTCCTCGCCGCGCTCTCCTGCGCCGAGCTCGCGGCGCTCTTTCCCCGCGCCGGGGGCCCCTACGTCTTCTTTCGCGAAGCGTACGGCGAGCTGGCGGGATTCCTGTTCGCCTGGACGCTGATCGCCGTCGTCCAGGCCGGAACGATCGCCGCGGTGGCCGTCGCCTTCGCGAAGTTCCTCGGCGTGCTCGTCCCCGCCGTGACGGGCTGGACGGCGAAAGGGGTGGCCGTGGCCGTCGTGGCCGTCCTGACCGGGACGAACGCGCTCGGCCTGAAGGCGGGGACGCGGACCCAGAACGTCCTGACGGTGATCAAGGTCGCCGCGCTCCTCGGCCTGACCGCGGCCGGCCTTCTCCTGTCGCCCCGGACCGCCGCTCTCTCGACGGGCGCACGCCCCGACCTGTCGGTCCCGTCGGGCACCGGCCTCGCGTTCGCCTTCGCCCTGGCTCTCGTCGGGCCCTCCTTCGCGCAGTCGGCGTGGACGAACGTCACCTTTCCGGGCGCCGAGGTCAGGGATCCGGGCCGGACGCTGCCGCTCGCGCTGATCGGCGGATGCCTCCTCGTCTCGGTCCTCTACGTCGTGGCGAACGTCTCCTACCTGAAGGTGCTCGGCCTGACCGGCGTGGCGTATGCCGCCGCGGACCGCGTCGGGACCGCCTCGGCCGCCGCGCTCCTTCCAGGAAGCGGCGGGAGCCTGATGGCGGCGGCGATCCTCGTGTCGACGTTCGGGTGCGCCAACGGGCTGATCCTGGCGGGGGCGCGCGTCCTGTACGCGCTCTCGGCCGACGGACTCTTCTTCTCTCCCGCCGCGCGCCTGAACCGTGCGGGCGTCCCGGGCATCGCCCTCGTCCTGCAGGCGCTCTGGACGGCCGTGCTGATCGCCTCGGGGACCTATTCCGAGCTTCTCCGGTACGTCGTCTCCGTGGAGCTCGTCATCCTGATCCTCCTCGTTCTCGCCGTCCCGGTCCTCAGGAAAAAGGAGCCGGCGCTCGCGCGTCCCTTCCGGACGCCGGCCTGGCCCCTCCTCGGCGGCGGCTTCGTCCTGGCCGCGACGGGAATGGTCGTCCTTCTCGCGATCGCCAGCCCGAGGACGACCTGGCCGGGCGTCCTCCTCGTCCTGGCCGGCGCCGTCGTCTACCGGCTCCGGAGGGAAAGGCCCGCATGAGGACGGTCGGGGAGTTCTCGTGGCTCCTCTCGTTCGACGACGAGGATGAGCCGGGGGCCAACGCGCGGGCCCGCCGCGTGGCGGCGCTCCTTCACTCGCTACAGCCCGAAGGGCTCGTGGAGGCGGTCCCCGCCGCCCGGTCGGTGTTCGTGGAGGGGAGCCCCTCCTTCGACGCGGAGATCCTCGTCGGCCTCGAAGCCGGGCGTCTCGAGGCGCCGGCGCCGGAGGCCGCGTCGCACGAGATCCGGGTGACGCTCGGCGGCGAGGATCTGCCGGAGGTCTGCGGGGCGCTCGGCCTCTCGCCCGAAGCGTTCGGAGAAGCGCTGCTCGAAGCGAGCTACACGGTCGGGTTCCTCGGCTTTTCTCCGGGATTTCCGTACCTCTACGGGCTTCCGGCGCGGCTTCGCCGGCCGCGGCGGCGGACGCCCCGGCTTTCGGTCCCGGCCGGGAGCCTCGCGATGGCGGGGCCCTACGTCGGGATCTATCCGGCCTCGATGCCGGGAGGATGGAATCTCCTCGGCACGGTCGACGCCGTCCTCTTCGACCCCGAACGGCGCCCGCCCGCGCTTCTCGCACCCGGCGACACGGTGAGGTTCCGGCGATGAGCGGGGGCGCGCTCCTCGTCCGGGAGGCGGGACTCCTGACGACCGTGCAGGACCTCGGCCGGCCCGGCTGGGGCGCGCTCGGCGTGCCTCCGGCGGGAGCGCTCGACCCGGAAGCGCTCCGCATCGCCAACCTCCTCGCCGGTAACGGCGAAGGGGCGGCCGGGCTGGAGATCACGGTCGTGGGACCGGTCCTGTCGGCGATCGGCGACGTCGACCTGGCCGTCGCGGGCGGGGCCTTCGGCCCGGTCCCCGGCCGCGTCGTGAGGCTCCGGGACGGCGACACGGTGCCGCTCCGGGCGGCCGAGGCGGGGCGGGGTCCGGCTCGGGCGGCCGTCGCCGTGTCCGGCGGGATCGACGTTCCCGAGCTTCTCGGCAGCCGTTCGACCTGCGTGGCGGCGCGGTTCGGAGGGCTCCACGGCGGACCGCTCCGGAAGGGAGACCTCCTGCCCGTCGGCAGGTCCCGGCGCGCCCCGCGGCTCGACGCCGTCGCGCCGGAGCTTCCGTCGGGGGACGAGATCATCCTCCGCGTCCTTCCCGGGCCACAGGCTCACCTCTTCGGCGACGAGGCGGTCCGGACCTTCTACGGCGAGGCGTTTCGCCTCGGACCCGACTCGAACCGGATCGGCTTCCGGCTCGAGGGCGCGGCCGTGCGGGGCGACCTCGCCGCCATCGAGGCGCTTCCGTCGGAGGGGACCGCCCTCGGCTCCGTTCAGATCACGGCGGACGGCCAGCCGATCGTCCTTCTGGCCGAGCGGCCGACGACGGGCGGCTACCCGAAGATCGCGACCGTGGCCCGGGCCGACCTCGGGCTCCTGGTCCGCGCCCGGCCGGGCGCGACGATCCGCTTCGCGCCGACGACTCCCGGCGAGGCGCGGCGCCTCCTTCTGGAGAGAGACGAGAGAATCGGGAGGTTCGCACGGTGGCTCGCACAATGACCAAGACGATCGACCTGAACTTCGACGGCGGCGAAGGGTGCGACGACGCGGCCCTGATGCCGCACGTCACGACGGTGAACGTCGCCTGCGGGGCCCATGCCGGCGACGCGGCGACGATGCGCGCGACCGTCCGGCTCGCGGCAAAGAGCGGCGTCGCCGTCTTCGCGCACCCTTCCTATCCCGACCGCGAGGCGTTCGGGCGGCGGCGGATGACGCTCCCGCCCGCCGAGGTGGAGCGGCTCGTCCGCGAGCAGGTCTCCGCCCTCGACGCCGTCGCGCGCGAGGAGGGCGTGGCTCTTTCGGGGGTCAAGCCCCACGGCGGCCTCTACCACGCGGCGGCGTCGGAGGAGGCGACGGCGCGGGCCCTCGTCGAGGCGGCGCGCGCGGTCGATCCCCGGCTCATCCTCGTCACGTCGCCGGGCTCGAGGCTCCTCGCCGCCGCCCGCGGCCTCGGGATGCGCGCCGTCGCGGAGGGGTTCGCCGACCGCGGCTACGACGCCGCCGGCTCGCTCGTCCCGCGCGGGACGGCGGGCGCGCTCGTCGAGACCCCGGAGCGGGCGGCCGCGCAGGCGCTGTCGCTGGCACGAGACGGCTTCGCGGTCTCCGTGGACGGCGCGCGGGTCCCGCTCGCCGTCGAGACGATCTGCCTTCACGGCGACACCCCCGGCGCCGCGGCCAACGCGGCGGCCGTCCGGAGGGCGCTCGAGGAGGCGGGCATCGCGCTTTCCGCGCTCTCCGGCGCCCGCCTTCTCTGACGTTTAAACTACCCCCCTGATGACGAACCTGGCGGCGGAAGTGACGCCCGTCGTGGCGGCCGAGCACGGGCTTTCGGCCGAGGAGTTCGAGCGGATCAAGGCGATCCTCGGCCGCCAGCCGAACCTGACGGAGCTGGGGATCTATTCGGCCCTCTGGAGCGAGCACTGCTCCTACAAGTCGTCGCGCGTCTTCCTGAAGGAATTCCCGACGACCGGCCCGCGCGTGCTGCAGGGCCCGGGGGAGAACGCCGGCGCCGTGGACATCGGAGACGGCTGGGCCGTCGTCTTCAAGATGGAGTCGCACAACCACCCGTCCTTCATCGAGCCGTACCAGGGGGCCGCGACGGGGGTGGGCGGGATCCTGCGCGACGTCTTCACGATGGGGGCTCGCCCCCTCGCCATCCTCGACCCGCTCTTTTTCGGTGACCCGGCCGCCCCGCGGATGCACGACCTGATCGACGGCGTCGTCCGCGGCATCGGGGGTTACGGGAACTGCATCGGCGTCCCGACCGTCGGCGGGATGACCTTCTTTCACCCGGCCTACAACCGCAACATCCTCGTCAACGTCCTGGCCGTC
>DATIWM010000138.1:0-9833 GCA_035519355.1 Thermoanaerobaculia bacterium
CGGCGTTCTCGGAGACGAGCCGCGAGTGGTCCGCCCTCGACATCCTGACCGACCTCACGTTCGGCCCGACCTCCGACCTCTACAAGGGCCTCGTGGAGCGCGAGCAGAAGGTCGACCCGCTGCGGACCTTCGCACCCGCCAACGCGGACCCGCCCCTCTTCACCGTCGCCGCCCGCGTCAAGAAGCTGGCCGACGCCGTCTACGTCCGGGACGAGATCCTCAGGACCTTCGCCCGGATCCGGGCGGAGAAGTTCCCCGAGAAGATGGTGGTCGAGGCCATCTCGAACGACCGCTACAGCCTCGCCCGCCGGTTCGACAACACCGAAGCCATCGCCGGAACCCTCGCCCGCTTCGTCCGGTTCAACCGCTCGTACGACACGCTGAACCAGCTCTACCGGACGGCGGCGACCGTGACCGCCGACGACCTCCAGGCCGCCGCGCGGAAGTACGCCGTGGACGGCGAGATGGTCGTCACGACGCTCTCGAAGGAGCCGATGCCCGCCGCGATGGAGACCATCCCGGCGCTCGCCACATTCGCGGCGCCTGCCGCGGCCGCGGACCTGACGTTCATCACGCAGAACGCCACCCTCCCCCAGCTCGTCGTGAAACTCGCGTTCAGGGCCGGATCGGCCGGCGATCCGAAGGGGAAGGAAGGGCTGGCGGCCCTGACGGCCGCGATGATCGCCGAGGCCGGCTCGAAGACGATGCGGATCGACGAGATCAACAAGGCCCTCTACCCGGTGGCCGGGACCTTCCGCGCCCAGGTGGACAAGGAGCTGACGACCTTCACGGGGGTCGTCCACAAGGACAACTGGAAGGCGCTGGCCGACGTCGCCCTGCCGCAGCTCGTCGATCCGGGCTTCCGCGAGGAGGATTTCAAGCGCCTCAAGGACCAGCAGCTGAACGCCCTGACGCAGAACCTCCGAAGCACCAACGAGGAGGAGCTCGCGAAGGAGCGGCTCCAGGAGAACGTCTTCGCCGGCACGCCCTACGGGCACGCCGTTCTCGGGACCGTCGCGGGGCTGAATGCGATCACGCTCGACGACGTGAGGTCGTTCGCCCGGGCCGCGTACACGCGGGCGGGCCTGATCGCGGGAATCTCGGGCGCCGCGCCGGCGGAGCTCCTCGACCGCCTGAAGGCCGATCTCGGCCGGCTGCCGGCCGGCCCGGCCCTTCCCGCCCCCGCGGGGGTCGTCGCCAGGAGGCCGAAGGGACTCGAGGTCGAGATCATCCAGAAGGAGACGCGGGCCACGGCGATCTCCTTCGGAAAGCCGATCGACGTGACCCGCGCGCACCCGGATTTCGCCGCCCTCTCGGTCGCCAAGGTCTGGCTCGGCGAGCACCGATCGTCGCAGTCCCACCTCTACCAGCGGATCCGCGAGCTGCGCGGGATGAACTACGGTGACTACGCGTACATCGAGGCCTTTCCACGCGGCATGTTCCGGTTCTTCCCCGACCCGAACCTTCCGCGGCGCTCACAGCTCTTCGAGGTCTGGATCCGCCCGGTCGTCCCCGAGAACGGGCAGATGGCGCTCCGGATCGCCCTCGCCGAGCTGGCCAAGCTGATCCGGAACGGTCTGACGCCGGCCGACTTCGAGGCGATCCGTGAATACCTGATGAAGAACGTCTACCTCCTCACCTCGACGCAGGACGGACAGCTCGGCACCGCCATCGACAGCACCTGGTACGGCATCCCGGAGTTCACCTCGTACATGCGCGGAAAGCTGGCCAAGCTGACGCGCGAGGAGGTCAACGCCGCCATCCGGAAGCACTTCTCGGCGACGGACCTCTCGGTCGTCATCGTCACGAAGGACGCCCAGGGCCTCAAGGAGAGGCTCCTTTCCGACGCCGTCTCCACGATCCGGTACGACTCGGAGAAGCCGAAGGAGGTTTACGAGGAGGACAGGGTCATCGGCGCCATGAAGCTCGGCATCAGACCGGAGAATCTCCGGATCACGCCGGTCGACGACGTCTTCGCGAAGTAGGGAGCGACGAAGGGGCCGACGTTCAGGACTTCGGCCCCAGCGTCAGCAGATAGGCGACATAGGCCTGGCGGCAGTTGCAGCCCGTGAGGGCCCCGCCGGCCGACGCGAGCAGGTGGTGGTGCTCCCCGAAGTCGAGGACGAAGCCGATGTTGTAGAGGACCCTGGAGCGAGCGCCCGCCTCGGCGGGTGCCTCGTAGAAGACCTCGGCGCCGGGAGCGAACGAAGACGTCAGCTGCACCTGGGCCTGCCAGCCGGCGAGCCACCAGTTCCGGTTTCCCGCTCCCGGGTTGATCCAGTAACCGCCTCCGCCGTAGGTCGTCCACTTCCCGAAGCTCTTCTGGAGCCAGACGGGAAGGAAGACACGCACTTCCCCGGCCCCGAGGCCGCGGGAGGCGTCCCCCGAGGGGAGCTCGACGAGGGGAAACGTCCCGATCTGGGGAACGCTCTCGCTCTCATCGACGAACCGGTATTTCGCGCCGATCTCGACGTCGCCGGGTCCATACGCGGTCGGCGCACCCGAGGGCCGGGAGTACGAAAGCGGCACGACGAGATGAAGCTGCAGCCCCGGGGCCGCTCCGAAGTTCGCCTCGAAATGCGGGGCGTCCCCGGAGCGGTATCCCGCCTCCGACTGGCCGGTCAGTGAGACGTAGAGCTCCCACTGACGCCACGGGACGGGCTGCGGGTCGTCGGTGACGTACGGCGGGCCGGCGTTCGCGCGCGGATGGCCGAGAAACAGGCCCACAACCAGCGCGGTCCGGCCGAGCCATTTGTCCTTCAAGTACGTCTCCCCCGCAAGGCAGAATAGGACATGCGGACTCGACAGCCCGCTCCAGAGGTGAATGCATGAAGCGTCGTAGTGATCTCGTGGTCGGTTGCGCCCTCCTCGCCGTCCTCTTCGGTTGCGGCGGCGGAGGCGGGACGAGCGTCGTCAGGGTTTCGGACGTGAAGGTCCCCTCCAAGTCCAGCTCGTGCAAGCTGACGATCTACCAGAGGGAAGCCGACCTGACGCAGGCCTTCGAGAAGCTCTGCGTCATCACGTCGGAGCCTTCGAAGACCGTGGACGCCACCTACGACGATCTCCGGAAGGCCGGCTGCAAGTGCGGGGCGGACGCCCTTCTCATCACGGACACGCGGGCCGAGGGGAAGAAGGCGATCGTCACGGCGGCGGCCATCCGATTCGTGAACGCCACCACCCCGGCGCCGAAGAAGTAGCCGGCTTTTCCGGGCGCGGCCCGCCCGGTTCTCCGGGAAACCACGGGCTTGACGAAACCGTCCGGCGCGAATAGAGTACCGAATTGGTCCGATATCGGGCCGGAGACGTGCACGATGCTTCGAATGGCCAAGCTCACCGACTACGGCATCGTCCTCCTGACGCAGTTCGCCGCGCGGCAGGACGTTTCGCCGATGACCGCCCGCGAGCTCGCCGCCCTGGCGAAGCTTCCGCAGCCGACCGTGGGAAAGCTCCTCAAGCAGCTCTCCCACAACGGGTTGCTCTCATCGCTTCGCGGCACGAAGGGGGGTTACTCCCTGGCCCGCCCCGCCCGGGAGATCTCCGTCGCCCAGATCATCGAGGCGCTGGAAGGCCCGATGGCGCTGACCGAGTGCCAGGCCCCGGGCGTCTGCGAGCAGGAGCGCTTCTGCTCGGTCAAGCCGAACTGGCTCGTGATCAACCGGACCGTTCGCGACGCCCTCGCCGGTGTGACTCTCGCCGACATGACGCGGCCGATTCATCCCGTCTTCTCCCTCTCGCTCCCCTCGGTCCGGAACGCGGGGGGACTTCCTCCAGGGAGCCCGGGCCGATGAGCAGCTCGAACCGCCTCCTCGACGAGCTCGCCCAGCAGGAGTACAAGCACGGCTTCGTCACGCCGATCGAGTCCGAGGCGATCCCCGCCGGGCTCTCCGAGGACGTCGTCAGGCTGATCTCCAGGAAGAAGGAGGAGCCGGACTGGCTCCTGGAGTGGCGCCTCAAGGCCTACCGACACTGGCTCACGATGGAGGAGCCGACCTGGGCGAAGGTCCACTACCCCGCCATCGATTACCAGAAGATCGTCTATTACTCCTCGCCGAAGTCGGTCGCGGAGAACCGCCCGAAGAGCCTCGACGAGGTCGACCCGGAACTCCTGGCGATGTACGAGAAGCTGGGCGTGCCGCTCAAGGAGCGGGAGATCCTGGCCGGCGTCGCGGTCGATGCCGTCCTCGACTCCGTCTCCGTCGCCACGACGTTTCGCGAGAAGCTGCAGGAGCTCGGCGTGATCTTCTGCTCCTTCTCCGAAGCGGTGAGGGCGTACCCGGACCTCGTCCGGAAGTACCTCGGCTCCGTCGTCCCGTACACCGACAACTTCTTCGCCACGCTGAACTCCGCCGTCTTCTCGGACGGCTCCTTCTGCTTCATCCCGAAGGGAGTCCGCTGCCCGATGGAGCTCTCGACCTATTTCCGGATCAACCAGGCCGACACCGGGCAGTTCGAGAGGACGCTCATCGTGGCCGAGGAGGGGGCCTACGTCAGCTACCTCGAGGGGTGCACGGCGCCCAAGCGCGACAGGAACCAGCTCCACGCCGCCATCGTCGAGCTGGTCGCCTTCGACGACGCCCAGATCAAGTACTCCACCGTCCAGAACTGGTATCCCGGCGACAAGGACGGGAAGGGCGGGATCTACAACTTCGTCACGAAGCGCGGCAAGTGCGCGGGCCGGAACTCGAAGATCTCCTGGACGCAGGTGGAGACGGGCTCGGCCATCACCTGGAAGTACCCGAGCTGCCTCCTCCTCGGCGACCACTCGGTCGGCGAGTTCTACTCGGTCGCCCTCACGGCCAACTTCCAGCAGGCCGACACCGGCACGAAGATGATCCACGTCGGGAAGAACACCCGCTCGACGATCGTCTCGAAGGGGATCTCGGCCGGACACGGCCAGAACACGTACCGGGGCGCCGTGAAGATCGCGCGGAGCGCCGAGGGGGCGCGCAACTACTCCCAGTGCGACTCCCTCCTCATCGGCGAGAAGTGCGGGGCCCACACGTTTCCTTACATCGAGGTCAAGAACTCCTCCGCCACGCTGGAGCACGAGGCCTCGACCTCCCGGATCGGCGAGGACCAGCTCTTCTACTGCATGCAGCGCGGCCTCTCCCCCGAGGACGCCGTCTCGATGATCGTGAACGGATTCGCCAAGCGCGTTCTGAAGGAGCTGCCGATGGAGTTCGCCGTCGAAGCCCAGAAGCTGCTCGGCGTCAGCCTGGAAGGTGCGGTCGGATGAAGAAGCCCCTGCTCGAGATCAAGGACCTCCGCGTCTCGATCGCGGAGGACGGCCACCGGATCCTGAACGGCATCGACCTCGCGATCGGGCCCGGCGAGGTCCACGCCCTCATGGGGCCCAACGGGTCCGGCAAGAGCACCCTCGCCCACGTCCTCGCCGGCCGGCCCGGCTACGACGTCACGGCCGGCCAGGTTCTCTACGACGGCAAGGACCTTCTCGCCCTGAAGCCCGAGGAGCGGGCCCGCGAGGGGATCTTCCTGGCCTTTCAGTACCCGGTCGAGATCCCGGGCGTCTCCAACACCTACTTCCTCCGGACCGCCCTCAACGCCGTCCGGAAGCACCGGGGCCTCTCCGAGCTCGACGCCATGGACTTTCTCTCGCTCCTCGACGAGAAGGCGAAGCTCGTCGAGATGGAAGAGCGGATGCTCGAGCGCGGCGTGAACGAGGGCTTCTCGGGCGGCGAGAAGAAGCGGAACGAGGTGCTCCAGATGGCGATGCTCGACCCGCGGCTCGCCGTCCTGGACGAGACCGACTCGGGGCTCGACATCGACGCCCTCCGCGTCGTCGCGGCGGGGGTCAACGCCCTGCGGAGCCCCGAGCGCTCCATGCTGGTCATCACGCATTACCAGCGGCTCCTGTCCTACATCGTCCCCGACGTCGTCCACGTCCTCGCGGACGGCCGGATCGTCAAGACGGGCGGCAAGGAGCTGGCCCTCGAGCTGGAGGAGAAGGGCTACGCCTGGATCGGAAGCGGTGCGAACGCCTCCGCGCCGGAGGCCCCGGCGGCGCGATGAGCCTCTCTGCGGCCCGCCGCGCCGGCGTCGACGCGTTCCTCGCGACGGCCGATCAGGCCCTCCGGAGCGAGGGCGCGAAGGCCCCGCTCTTCCTCCGGCGGCTGCGCGAGGAGGGGGTCGCCTCCTTCGGGCGCCTCGGATTCCCCGCGCCGGACGACGAGGAGTGGCGCTACACGAGCGTCGCCCCCGTGGCCCGCGGCGTCTTCACGCCCTCCCCCGCCGTCGTCCCCGCGCGGGAGCGGGTCGAGGAGCGCGGCCGCGCCCTCGCCCTCGACGGACGCCTCGGGCCGGTCGCCTTTTCCGACCGGAAGAAAACGCAGCTCGTCTTCGTGAACGGCCGCTTCAGCGCCGAGTGGTCCTCCACGGAGCGCCTCCCCGCCGGCGCCGCCCTCGAGCCGCTCTCCGCGGCCCTCGAGAAGCGCCTGCACCTCCTCGATCGCCACCTCGGGCGGATGGCGAAGAGCGCGGGGCATCCCTTCATCGCCCTGAACACGTCCCACCTGCGCGACGGCGCCCTGCTCCACGTGGCGAAGGGGATCGCGCTGGCCGACCCGGTCTTCGTCTACTGGGTCACGACGGGGACCTCGCAGCCGC
The DNA here is from genome assembly GCA_035519355.1 of Thermoanaerobaculia bacterium. Classification (GTDB taxonomy): domain Bacteria; phylum Acidobacteriota; class Thermoanaerobaculia; order UBA5066; family UBA5066; genus DAOMFB01. The sequence continues at coordinate 6,625 of DATIWM010000138.1, forward strand.
CGCTGATGGTCTCGCCGAGGACGCTCGTCGTGCTGGAGGAGGGGGCGCAGGCCTTCCTGGTCGAGTCCTTCGTCGGCACCGGCGCCGTCACGTTCGTCAACGCCGTGACCGAAGCCGCCCTCGCCCCGGGGGCGGTCCTCGACCACGCCAAGCTCCAGTGCGAGGGCCCGGAGACGCTCCACATCGGAAACCTCCGCCTCGCCCAGGAGGGGGACAGCCAGTCGCGCTCGCACCTCTTCTCTTTCGGCGGGAAGCTGGTCCGGAACGAGCTGGAGGTTCTCCTGGGGGGCGACGGAGCGGGGACGGCGCTCAACGGGCTCTACTGCGTCTCGGGCGCCCAGCACGTCGACAACCACACCCTCATCGACCACGCGCGGCCGCACGGCTCGAGCCAGGAGTTCTACAAGGGGATCCTGGACGGCTCGGCGCGCGGCGCCTTCGACGGCCGGATCGTCGTCCGACCCAGCGCCCGGAAGACCGACGCCCGCCAGACGAACCGGAACCTGATCCTCTCGGACACGGCGCTCGTCGACTCCAAGCCGCAGCTCGAGATCTACAACAACGACGTCAAGTGCACGCACGGCTCGACGACGGGGCGTCTCGACGAGTCGATGGTCTTCTATCTCCGCTCCCGCGGCCTCGACGAGGAGGCGGCGCGGTCGCTCCTGACCTTCGCCTTCGGGAGCGAGATGGTCGAGAAGGTCACGACGAACGACCTGTACGCCTTTCTCGAGGCGACCCTCCTCTCCTGGCTCTCGCGCTCGGGCGCCCCGCCGGAGGTCCCATGAGCCCCGTCCCCGCCGTCGGCGCGCCTCCCGTCCGCCTAGACGCGGAGCGCCTCCGCGCCGACTTTCCGATCCTCGCCACGCGGTCTCACGGCCGGCCCCTCGTCTACCTCGACAGCGCGAACACGACGCAGAAGCCCGCGGCCGTCCTCGAGGCGACCCGGCGCTACTACGCGGAGGAGAACGCCAACATCCACCGGGCGACCTACCGCCTCTCCGAGACGGCGACGGCCGTCTACGAGGGGGCCCGGGAGAAGGTCCGCCGGTTCCTCGGGGCGGCCGAGGCGGCCGAGATCGTCTTCGTCCGGGGGACGACCGAGGCGATCAACCTCGTCGCGGCGAGCTTCGGCCAGGCCTTCGTGAAGGCCGGGGACGAGATCCTCCTCACCGGGATGGAGCACCACTCCAACATCGTCCCGTGGCAGCTCCTCTGCGAGCGGAGCGGCGCCGTCCTGAAGGTCGTTCCGATCACGGACGAGGGCGAGCTCCGGCTCGACGAGCTGGAGCGGCTTCTCTCGCCGCGGACGAGGCTTCTCGCCGTCACGCACGTCTCGAACGCGCTCGGGACGATCAATCCCGTGGACGCGATCGTCCGCCTCGCGCACGCGCGCGGCGTTCCCGTCCTCGTCGACGGCGCGCAGGCCGTGCCCCACCTCCCCGTGGACGTGGGCGAGCTGGACTGCGACTTCTACGCCTTCTCGAGCCACAAGATGTACGGGCCGACGGGGATCGGGGCCCTCTACGCGAAACGGGAGTGGCTCGGGAAGATGCCGCCGTACCAGGGGGGCGGCGACATGATCGCCTCCGTCACGTTCGAGAAGACGACCTACAACGTCCTCCCGTGGAAGTTCGAGGCCGGGACGGCGAACATCGCCGGCGGCGCGGGCCTGACGGCCGCGATCGACTACCTCGTGGCGGCCGGCCTTCCGGCCGTGGCCGCTCACGAGCACGACCTCCTCGTCTACGCGACGGAGAGGCTCCGGGAGATCCCCGGCCTCACGATCCTCGGAACGGCGCCGAAAAAGGCCGCCGTCATCTCCTTCACGCTCGACGCGGTCCACCCCCACGACATCGGGACGATCCTCGATGAGGAGGGGATCTGCATCCGGACCGGCCAGCACTGCGCCCAGCCGGTGATGGACCGCTACGGCGTCCCGGCGACGGCGCGGGCCTCGTTCGGGATCTACAACACGCGCTCCGACGTCGACGCGCTCGCCCTGGGGCTCCGCCGCGTCCACGAGATCTTCGGCTGATGACGGACCTTCGCGAGCTCTATCAGCAGGTCATCCTCGACCACAACCGGTCGCCCCACAACTACCGGGCCATCGAGGGGGCCGACCGCGTCTCCGTGGGCCACAACCCCGTCTGCGGCGACCGCCTCTCCCTCTTCGTGAAGCTCGAGGGGGACCGGATCGCCGACATCGGCTTTCAGGGTTCGGGCTGCGCCATCTCGAAAGCCTCCGCCTCCCTCATGACTGACAGTGTCAAGGGAAAGTCGCTCGTCGAGGCCGAGGCCCTCTTCGGACGCTTCCACGACCTCCTGACAGGGCCGCCCGACGTGAAGGTCGACCCCGAGGCGATCCGGCCGCTCGGGAAGCTCGCCGTCTTCTCCGGCGTCCGCGAATTCCCGGTCCGTGTCAAGTGCGCCACGCTCTCGTGGCACACCCTGCAGGCGGCCCTGAAGGGGCTCAGCACCACCTCGACCGAGTGACGATGGAGACGACCGCCGCGCAGCCGGCCGACGAGCTCAAGCTCCTCGAGACCCGCGTGATCGACGAGGCGCTGAAGAAGTGCTTCGACCCCGAGATCCCGGTCAACATCTGGGAGCTGGGCCTCATTTACTCGGTGAACGTCTCCCCCGAACGGCACGTGGCGGTCCAGATGACGTTGACCGCCCCGGCCTGCCCGGTCGCCGGGACGCTTCCCGGCGAGGTCGAGACGAAGGTCCTCTCCGTCCCCGGCGTCAAGTCGGCGAAGGTCGAGCTGGTCTGGGACCCCCCCTGGCACCCCGACATGATGTCGCGCCTCGCGAAGGTCATGCTCGGGATGTAGCCCGGACGGGCCCGCCTCAGACCGTCACGTTCGGGTCGTCCGTCGCGTGGCGGCGGGAGAGGGCCCACCCGACGGCGACCGTGATCCCGGCCCCGATCATGGAGTACCACGGCCAGGCAATCCGCTGCCCGAGGGCGAAGGGGACGTACCCGCGCGCCCCGAGCCAGAGGACGAACGTGAATAGGGCCGACACGCCGATGGCGACGAGCGCGTCGGCCTGCCGGGCGCGCCGGACGTAGAGGGCGAGGAGGAAGGCGCCGAGCAACCCCCCACCCGTGACGCTGGCGAGGGAGAGGGCCACTTGCACCGCCGGAAGGCCCGGCGGCATCAGGCTGAAGCCGACCGCGAGACCCGCGAGGACGATCGTCCAGA
>DATIWM010000139.1:0-11144 GCA_035519355.1 Thermoanaerobaculia bacterium
CGGCGGTGGCCGCCGCCGCCGCGAAGAGCGGCGTCGCCCGCAAGCCGATCGACGACGTCGAGGGCTACCGCGACCGCCTCGCCGGCCTGCTGTCGCGGTCGTACTCGTTCATGCAGGTGATCCACGAAAAGGCCAAGTCGAATCCCAAGCGGGTCGTGATGGCCGAGGGCGACAACCCCAAGATCCAGCGCGCCGCCAAGATCCTCGCCGAGGAGGGAATCGCCCACCCGATCCTCCTGTCGCGCGACAAGAAGGCCGAGGAGGCGCTCCGGAACCTCGAGGTGACCGCCCACGTGGAGGTCGTCGACCCCGAGGAGCACCCGAAGTTCCAGAAGTACGTCGAGGCGTTCTGGCAGAAGCGGGCGCGCCAGGGCGTCACGAGGGAGGACGCCTTCCACATGGTGCGCGTCCGGAACTTCTTCGCCGGGATGATGGTGGCCGAGGGGGATGCGGACGTGGCGCTCTCGGGCCTGACGACCTATTACCCCGAGACGATCCGGCCGGCCCTCCTGACGATCGGCGTGGCGCCGGGCACGAAGAAGGTCTCGGGGCTCTACATCCTCATCCTGCAGGACCGCGTCTTCTTCTTCGCCGACACCACCGTCAACATCAACCCGTCGTCCGAGGACCTCGCGGAGATCGCCATCCAGTCGGCGGACACCGCGAAGCTCTTCAACATCACGCCCCGCGTCGCGATGATCGCGTTCTCCAACTTCGGATCGACGCGTTCTCCGGAGACCGACAAGGTGCGCGAGGCGGTGAGGATCGTCCACAAGCGCCGGCCCGATCTCGAGTGCGACGGCGAGATGCAGGCCGACACCGCCGTCCTGCCCGAGTTCCTGAGGGAGAACTATCCGTGGTCGACGCTGACCGGCCCGCCCAATGTCCTCGTCTTCCCGGAGCTGCAGAGCGCCAACGCCGCGTACAAGCTGGTCTGGCGGCTGGGGAAGGCGGAGGCGATCGGGCCGATCCTCATGGGGATGGGCAAGCCCGTTCACGTCCTCCAGCGCGGCGTGGAGGTGGCCGACATCGTCAACATGGCGGCTTTCGGCGTCGTCGACGCGCAGGCCCGTAAGAAGTAGCCGGGAGCCATCCGTCCGTTACGATGGGCCCGTGGGTCTTCCCGCGGGCCTCTTTCTCTTTCTGTCGGCGGCCGCGCTGCCTTCACTTCTCGACGCATTCGGACGACTGAGGCGGGCGGAGGCGTTTCGGCCGGGCCCGGTATCGGGACGAAGGCCCCACCGCGTCCTCGCCCTCGTCCCGGCGCGGGCCGAAGGGGCGCGGATGCTTCCGCTCTGCCGGGATCTCGCGCGGGAGGCCGCCGCGGCGGCGGTGCACGTCCAGACCCTCGTGATCCTGGACGGAGCCGATCCCGCCGCGGAGGCGGCCCTCGAGGCCGAATCGATTCCCTTCGTCGTCAAGAGCCCGGAGGGACCCTCGAAGGGGGAGGCTCTCGCCTTCGCGACGCGCGCCCTCTCCACGCGGACGCCGGACCCGGTGTCCGAAGCCTCCTTTGTCATGGTCTTCGACGCGGACATGCGGCTCGAGGAAGGGTTCTTCTCCCGGCTCGCCGTTCCGGAGGGGACGGAGGCGTTCCAGCTCCCGGTCCGGCCCGCCGGGATTCCGGCCACCGCCGCCGCGCGCGTCGAGGCGTTCTCCCTGGCGGCGGCGACACGCGTCGAGGACCTCGCGCGGGACGGCGAGGGGCTCCCCGTCCGCCTTCGCGGGAAGGCCATGGGCTTCTCGCCGCGGGCGTGGCGCGAAGGGCCCGCGGCGGCGAGGGGCACGACGGCGGAAGACTCCGAGGCGACGCTCCGGCTCCTCGCCCGCGGCTTCCGGATCCGCGCCCTTCCGGCTCCGCTGGCCTTCGACGAGGTCGCGGGGGATTCCGGCACCCTCGCGCGTCCGCGAGCCCGCTGGTTCGCGGGGCACCTGAAGCTCCTCGCGACCGGCGCCGCCGATCTTCTCCGGATCGCCTTCCGGAGCCCGCGGTCGGCGTTCCTCCTCGCGGCGGACCTCTGGCTGCGGCCGCGGGCGCTCGTCCTCGGCCTTCTCGCGCTCGGAGCGGCGGCCTCCGACGTCGTGCTGATCTGTCTCGCTCTCGGGCGCGTGACGGGGTCGCTCCTGCCGCCGCTTCTCGCCTCGATCCTCTCGATGACCGCGCTCGTCCTCGAGCTGCGCGCGTCCTTCGCGGCGAGGCAGGTCCTCGGGACGCCCCCGGAGGTGCCCCCCGTCTCGGCGAGCGATCTGGTCGCGTTCACCGGCGTCTGGCTGCGTGCGCTGGGCCGGGCCGCTCGTTCGCCCGGCGCGTGGCATCGCGCGAGGCCGGAGGCGTGAGGGCGCTTCTCGTCGTTCCGCGCCTCCCCGGCACGGGCTACTCGGGCGATCGCCTCCGCGCCGAGCTTCACCTCTCCGCGCTCCGGGCATCGGGCTTCGAGGTGACGGTGGCGGGCGGAGCGCCCCCCGCCGGCGCGGCGGAGGTCCGAGAGGCCGCGCGGACGATTCCGGTTCCGCAGCCGCTCGCCGCCCGGGGCGTCTCCCTCGTCACGGCCGTTCTGACGGGCTCGCCGCTCCAGTCGGCCTTTTTCGCGGGACCGTGGCGCGAGGCGCTCGCCGCCGCCGGAGGACCCTTCGACCTCGCCGTCGTCCTGCTGGCGCAGCGCCTTGGGCCGGCGCTCTCGGGCGCGCTCCCGAAAGCGCCCGTCGTCGTCGACTACGTCGACGCGCTCGCCGCCGCGGCGCGGCAGGCCGCTTCGACGGACCCCGCCCTCTGGCGGAGGCTCTACTGGCGGCTCGAGGCGCCCCGGCTCGAGCGGGCCGAGCGCGCCGCCGCCGGCGCGCGCGTCCTCCTCGCCACGACGCCGTTCGACGCCGCTCGACTGCCCGCCGGAACGGTCGCCGTGGCCAACGGCGTCGAGATCGGGCCGGCCCCGGGCGGGGATCGCGGCCCCGTCGTGGCCTTCACGGGCCGGCTGCGATACCGTCCGAACGAGCTCGCCGTGAAACGGCTCGTGAAGGAGATCTGGCCCGAGGTGCGCGCGGAGGTTCCCGGGGCGCGGCTCCTGCTCGGGGGCGCTGACGCGCCGCCCGAGGTGACGCGCCTCGACGGGCAGGCCGGAATCGAGGTGACGAGCCCCGTTCCCGACATGTCGGTCTATCTCCGGCGCGCGCGCGCCGTGGCGATCCCCGTCGCCCTCGGAACCGGAACGCCCAACAAGCTCTTCGAGGCCTTCGAGGCGGGTTGCGCCGTCGTCGCCTCGGAGGAGGCGGCGGGCCGGGCCGCCGCGGGGGGGACTCTCCCGCCGGCGGTGACGGCGTCGTCCTCCGCGGACTTCGCTTCGAGCCTCGTCCGTTACCTTCGCGACCCGGCGCGCGCCGCGTCGGACGGCTCGCGGGGCCGGGCGTGGGTGGAAGCGAACGCGGACCGGCGTCACGCTCTCGCCGCATTGTCGGCGGCCTACCGGCGGGCGCGGGGCGAGTCCGCATGAAGCCGCGCGGACGGACGGGGCGAAGGCTCCTCCTGATGGCCGGAGACGCCTTCTGGTCGTGCTGCGCCTTCGCCGTGGTCGTCTGGGTCCGGCGGCACGTCCCGCTGCCGCTCACGGCCTCCCTCCTCCCGGAGGAGAAGCTCTCCCTCGAACTCTTCCCGTGGCTCGCCGGTGTCGCGGCCTCGACCCTCGTCTCGCTGTCGCTGGCCGGGACGTATGACGAGCCGGCGGCTTCCGTCCGCGAGCGCGGCGGCCTCCTGGTCTCGGCGCTCCTGTCGGCCGCGGGCCTCGTCCTGATCTACTTCCTCGCCGGTCACGCGGTGCCGCGGACCGTCCTGCTCGCCTTCGTCCCCGCCCTCTGGCTCGTCCTCGAGCTCTGGCGCTTCCTGGCGGCGCTCCTCGTTCCGATCGGCATCCGCCCGGTGGTGGTCCTCGGCGGAGGGGAGGACGCCCGTCGCGCCGCGCAGGCGCTCGAGAGCGGCGACATCACGGGTCACCGCCTCCATGCCTGGCGGGAGGACCTGGACGTTCTGCGGGCGCCGGTGGGGGCCGGAGAGAGGCTCCTCGCCCCCGAAGCGCTCGCGGCCCTCCTGCCGGAAGACGGAACCGCCGACGTCGTCTTCGCGTCGTCGCACGCCGAAGACCGTCTCGTCCTGATCGGCCTCCTCGAACGGAGCCTCGGCCACGACTTCGACCTCTGGATCGTGCCGGGACTCGCCGACATCGTGGCGACGCGCGTCGTGACGCGGAGCCTCGGCGACCTGCCGCTGACGCCCGTCTCGACGCGCGCGGCGAGTCCCGTCGCGTTCGTCTTCCGGCGGGCCGTCGACCTGACGCTCGGGACGGGGCTCCTCCTGCTCTCGCTCCCGCTGCTCGCCCTGTTCACCGTTGCCGTGGCCCTCGAGAGCCCGGGAGCCCCCTGGCTTCGTCAGCGCCGGGTCGGGCGGCACGGTGCCGAGTACGAGCTCTGGAAGATCCGGACGATGCGTCCGGCGGCGGAGGACGGGACCGGCCCGACGCTCGCGGCGCGTCACGACGAACGGACGACCCGCGTCGGGCGCTTTCTCCGGAAGACGCGGCTGGACGAGCTGCCGCAGCTCTTCCACGTCGTCGGCGGGACGATGAGCCTCATCGGCCCGCGCCCCGAACGGCCGGAGTTCGTGGCGACGTTTGCGCGCCAGGTCCCCGCCTACCGGCTCCGCCTCGTCCTGAAGCCCGGCATCACGGGCCTCGCGCAGGTCATGGGGGCCTACGCGACGCAGCCGGACGTGAAGCTCCGGTACGACCTCGGCTACCTGTTCCACTGGAGCCCGTTCCTCGACCTCTTCATCCTCCTCCGCACCGTCGCGACGGTTCTGAAGGGGACGGGCGTCTGACCGCCGCTCAGATCCCCGGGGTCAGGCCGTCGGGAAGCTCGGGCGGGCGGCCGCCGGCGCCGAGCTTCTGCGACGCAAGCCGGTTCTCGCGCGTCAGCGCCTCGGCGTCGACGGAGGGGGGAAGCGAATCGGCCAGGCGCGGGAGGATCCAGAGGGCGCGGCGGAAGAACAAGGTCGCCTTCTCGGGGGCCGGTCCGTTCAGGACGACGAGGCCGATGTTGAAGTCGGTCTCGGTCCGTTCCTCGATCGAGAGCGACCGGACGTAGGCCCGGTAAGCGTTCTCCCAGTCGCGGTCCTCCCGGTAGGTCGAGCCGAGGGCGATCCAGCCCGAAGCGCTCATCGGCCGGAGCGCGAGCGCCCGTTTCAGCTGTCGCCGCGCCGAGTCGTTCAGGTCGCTTCGCTCGGCGCCCTCGAAGGTGTCCGTGGCCTGGAGCCGCAGTTCACCGTCGGCCTGGAGGGAAACGGCGGCGAACCGGAGGCCGGACGCTCCGAGCGTCAGGAGCGCCAGAACGCCGAGGAGCGCGGCGAGGCGTGAGGAAGGGGCCCGATCGGTCCGCGCCGCTCCCGACAGCTCGCGAAAAGCGAGGCCGGCGGCGAAGGCCGCCGGTCCGGCCGAGAGCGCGAGACGAAGAGGAAAGCTGCCGAGAGAGAGGACGGCGAACGAGACCAGGAGGGCGAGCAGCGTGTCCGGCGAGACGGCTGAGGGTCTTCGGGCGGCGTCTCCGGGAGGGAGGCGAAGTAGGCCGGCCGCGACCGCGCCGAGCGCAGCGAGGGAAAGCAGCGCCGACGGGAGGCCGTTTTCGGCGGCGAGCGTCAGCGGCTCGCTGTGGGCGTTGTCGAAGTGGGCGTAGCCCGAGTGGTGGATCAGGTACCGTCCCGTCCGCTCCTCCGCGCGAAGGCGGGCCGGCACGAAGGCGTTCGAGAACGCGCCCGGACCCACGCCGAAAAGGGGCCGAGCGCGGATCATCTCGAGAGCGGCGAGGACGCCGATGTCGCGCTGTGTCGAGGCCCGGGCGGTCTGGCCCCTCCGGAGCTGGTTCAGCTTTACGAGCGCGCGCCGACCGGCCCCGGTGACTCCCGCGGCGGCCGCGACGAGAACGACCGCGGCGACGAAGGGTCGCCAGCGGGCCCGGACGTCCCTCAGCGTGTGAAGGAGGACGGCGGCGGCGAAGGCGCCGAGCGGCGCGATCGCTTCGGTGGCGCCCAGGCCGAGAAGGCACGCCGCGAGCCCGGCCGCCGCGACGAAACGGGACCTGGGGTCCGCGACAGACGTGACCCGGACCCAGAGGAGGATGGCCGGAAAGAGGAGCGCCGCAGCCACGTCGCCCGGGTTCCCGATCAGGGCGGCGGCGAGGAATCGGGGCTCGGGCGCTTCCATCGGCAGGATCCGGAGGATCCCGAGATACCGCTGCGCGCCCGCGAGGAGGCCGGTCGCGGCCCCCGCGATCATCAGCCCCGAAAGGACGCGGGGCGCCGCCGCCTCGCCCGCTCGCGAGGCGCCCGCGAGGAGCAGGGCGAGGGGCGACAGGACGGCGGCCGCGGTCAGCGGATCGACGCGCGAAAGGTTCGTCAGGCCCGAGACGAGCGCGAGGCCGAGGGCGGCCGCGAGCGCCGCCGCGCCCAGGCGTCCGGCGGGCGAGAGATCCGCGAGTTCCGGAAGAGGACGGCGGCGGAGCGCTCCGAACGAGAGGCCGGCGAGCGCCGTCGTGGCGCCGAGCGCCTGGAGGGCGAGCTTCACCTCGCGGAGCTGCTCGGGGGAGTCGGCGAGCCAGACGACGAACGGAAGTACGAGGGCGAGGAGGAGACCGAGGGGAAGGAGGAGCGCCTCGATGCCGTCCGGGTGAGGGGCCGCTGCCGCGGGGACGGCCGTCGTCTTCTTCGGCATCGGGCTGAGAATAGCTTGGCCGGCAGGCCGTTCAGCTTTCAGAGGGACGCTTCCCGACGAGGTCGAGGACCTTCAGGAGGAGCCCTCCGTGAGGGCGGAGCGAGAGCTCGCGCGGGCGGAGAAGCCGGACGCCGGGACGCGTCGCCCCGCGCGACGCGCGAGGACGTCCCGCCTCCGATTCCCGGAAGGGGGGAGGCGACGTTTCTTCTTCGAGCGCGAAAACGTCGACGAGATAGCGCCGGTTCATCACCGAATGCCGGAGCGCGCCGAGCGGCTCCAGCGTCGCCGCCTTCCGGCCCGCCACGTCTTCCCAGTTCCTTCGAAGAACGGTTGCAGGCCGTCTCCGCGCCGGGACGCGGAAGAGAGGCACGCAGAGCTGGCCCCGGACCAGATGGCCGTCTTCGACGAGGAGCATGCGCCCGCTGCGGAAGGCGAGTCCGGCCACAAGGTGGACGGTCCGGGGTTCTCGCGTCTTCGACGTCTTCGGAAACGACTCGGGCTTCCCCGTCTGTCGCCCGAGGCAGCCGGCCCTAATCGGACAGAGCTCACATCGCGGCGCACGCGGCGTGCAGATCGTCGCCCCGAGCTCCATCAGCGCCTGGTTGGAGTCCCCCGGAGACGACGAGACGAGCGTCGCATCCGCCGCGGCCCGGATCCTCCGCTTCCCGGCGGCCGACTTCGGATCGAGGCAGAGGGCATGGACCCGGGCCAGGACGCGGGCGACGTTTCCGTCCACGACGGCGGCCGGGACCCGGAAGCAGATCGACGCGACGGCCGCCGCCGTGTACGGCCCGACGCCGGGCAGGGCGCTCCACCCGTCGAGCGTCCGGGGGAAGGCGCCCGCCCGGGCGACGGCCCGTGCGGCCCTGCGGAGATTCCGGGCGCGCGCGTAGTAGCCGAGGCCCGCCCACGCGGCGAGGACTTCCCGCTCGGGGGCCCTCCCGAGCGCTTCGACGGTCGGGAAGCGGGCGAGGAACCTCTTCCATCGCGGCGCGACCGTGGCCACGGTCGTCTGCTGGAGCATGATCTCGGAGACCCAGACCGCCCACGGATCCTTCGTCCGCCGCCACGGGAGGTCGCGCCCCGCGACCCGGTACCACCGGAGGAGCGCGCGGCCGCGGGTCCGGTCAGTCAAGCTGCTTCTTGAGGCGGATGAGGCCCTGGCGGATGCGCGTCTTGATCGTGCCGAGGGGCTGACGGAGCTTCTCGGCGATCTCCACGTGTGTCAGCCCCTTGAAGAAGGCGAGCTCCACCGCCTGCCGCTGGACGGGAGTGAGCGTCTTCATCGCCGCCCGCACGGCGTCGCGTGTCTGGCGGAACGACGCCACCTGGTCCGGTGACGCCCGCTCGTCGAGCGGGTCGAGGTTCACGCCGGGATCGTCGAACGAGATCGTCCGGTCCTCCCGCCGGTGCCGGGCCCGGAGGCGGTCGATGGCGCGCGAGCGGGCCAGGGTGAAGATCCAGGCGGGCGGAGCCCCGCGGGAGGGGTCGTAGCGGTCCGCCTGCCGCCAGACCTGCCAGAAGACGTCGAGCGCCACGTCCTCGGCTTCTTCGGCGTTCTGGAGGACCTTCCAGACGAGGGAGTAGACCGGCGAGGCATAGCGGCCGTGCAGGACATCGAGCGCCGATACGTCCCTGCCCCGGATCCGCTCGAGGAGCTCGAGGTCCGAGGCCGGCGGGCCGGAAGGGCCTCTCGGCGGCGGGGCGAGAGCTCGTATCCTGCGAATCATTCTCATCGAGAGATTAGCAGGAAGGGGGGAGGGCGACCTAGAGCCGGAAGAGGGCCCGGGCGAACCGGGAGGGAACGTGGAAATCGGGCGGGGCGGACCGGAGGGTGGGCGACAGGGCGCCGAAGCGGGTCGAGGCGCCGCGGGCGATCCGGGTGGCGTTCAGGCGCCGCTCCTCGCCCGGCGCCGGCGCGCGACCTCCCGCCGAGAGCGCTTCCCACGGCACGGAGATCCGGCAGCTCCAGCGCCGCCAGTCCGTCGGGACGCCGCCGGGCTCGCCGGCGATGGTCACCGAAAGCCCTTTGGGGAGCTTCCCGGGGACGAGCGTCCAGGTGGCGCGGCTGTCGTCGGGATTCCGGACCTCGGCGCCGTACCGTGCGCCCGCCGGGTTCACGACGATCTCCCGGTAGGCGACGGGATCTTCCGGCCGCGCGGCGAAGAGTTCCACGCACTCGTCCTCGAAGACCGCCCCGCCGTCGACGGCCCCGATCCGGAGCGGCGGCTCGGAAACGACTTCGAAGAGGACGTGGAGCGCCGTCTGAGACGCGACGAATGCGACGGCCGCCTCCGGGTCGGCGGCCGCGCCGCCGCCGACGTCGAGAAGCGTGAGACGCCGCGCCGTCGCGAGCTCGCGATCGGCCGTCTCTTCGGCGACGAGGGCGATCTCCACGACCCGGACGCCGGCGGGGGTCACTTCCACTCGATCTCGCGCGACGAGAGGCGCGACCGGAGCGCTCTCGCGGAGGCCTGCGCCCTGCGGAGCGCCAGGGCGGCGTCGCGCTCGAGCGGAACGACGAGGCTCCTCGCTCCCCGGCGGAGGGCCGGCGGGCCGGCGGCGGCCGCTTCGCCGACGAGGTGGATCAGCTCGATCCGGTCATGGGCGTCGCCCGCGACGTCCTGGAACCGCTGGAACTCCTTCAGAAGGCCGGGGACCCCGGGAACGAGGTCGCGGACGAACTCGAGGCCGTACCGGAGATCCTTGGCTGCGATCCGGAGGGCGTGCAGCGTGTCGCGCTCCGGCATGCCGGCGGCCAGGAGCCGGCTCCGCCGTTTGCGGAGGCGCCGGCGAACGAGCCGTGCGAGGCGCTCGTCGCTTCGGGACGGCAGGATTGCGGCGAAGGGACGGCTGAAGCGCGACAGCTCCGCGTCGCGGATGGCGAAGGCGGCGCGGAGGGCCGTCAGCAGAAGGTGTCCGTCCCGCGAGGCCGGGGCGTCTCCGGCGGCGGGGGCGATCCGCTTCGCCAGCTTCAGCGCGACGGCGTGGCGCGCCGCGTCGCGGCGGAAGCGCGTCCCCAGGCGAGCCACACAGACCTCCAGCGTCCGCTGCGGCGAGAGGAACCGCCGGAGCTCGCGCGCCGTTCGCCGGAGGGGCTCTCCCGAGTCCGGGGACGGGAAGGAGCGCGTCAGCTTCGCCACGGCGGCCGTCCGGCGGAGGGCCACCCGGAGATCGTGGAGCACGCGCTCGTCGTCCAGCCGTTCGGCGCGGGCGAGAACCTCCTCGATCCGCGCCCGCTGGACGGAGACGGCGGCGGCGAGGTGCGCCACGAGGGGGGGCGCAGCGCGGGAAGGGAACACGCCGGTATCCTACGCGTCGGCCGGCGCGTCCTCCCTTCGCCCGCCGAAGAGGCCGAGCTCGTCGGCCGCCGCATCGTAATCGAAGAGTTCCGCGAAGCGCCCCCAGTTCACGACGGTCTCGAAGAGCGCGGCGGCGTCGTCGGCCGGGAGCTCCGCCGCGAGGGCGTCGCGCACTTCCTCCCCGCGCCGGGGGACGTCGGGAGTCTCGGCGAGGAGTCGCACGACCGACGCGAAGGTCCCGAGCCCGAGGATCTGCCGCCGCACGATCCACCGGCGGTCCGCGGGCGGGGACGCGAGGTAGTGCCGGCCCAGCTCGGTCAGGAGGACACGCTGCCTCGGCGTGTCGACGAGGTCGAGCAGCTCGGCCCCCTTCACCACGGCGATCGTCCGCCCGAAGTCGTACTCGGTGATCCGGTCGAGAGCGAAGAGGTCCATCTCGCCGCCGTGGTCGAGGAGGATGTCGAGGAGGCCGCCCATCTCGCCGACCGAGGCGCGCGGGAGCGGCACGACGGGGGCCGGCTCCCGGCGCCCGGCCGGCGGGACGGGGACCGGCTCTTCCTCCGGCAGGTGGACGCCGGTGACGGCGTCGTGGACCCGTTCCACCATCTTCAGGACGGCCGGGTCCCGGGTGGAGCGCGGGTGGGGGAGCGTGTTCTGGATCTCCTTCCGGACCGTCCCGGGGTTCGCCCCGAAGACGATGATCCGGTCGCCGAGATAGACGGCTTCCTCGATCAGGTGGGTGATCAGCAGCACCGATGAGAGGCCGGTCGAAGGGTCCCGGAAGAGACGGGCGACCTCGGAACGCAGAAGCTCCGAGGTGAGGACGTCGAGCGCGGAGAAGGGCTCGTCCATGCAGAGGAGCTCCGGCCCTCCCACGAGCGCGCGCGCGATGCCGACGCGCTGCTTCATCCCCCCCGAGAGCTCCTTCGGGTAGGCGCGCCCGTGCCCGCCGAGCCCCACCCGCTCGATCCCTTCCTTCACGCGGCGGTCCGCCTCGGACGCCTCGATCGGCCGGCCGGAGAGGCCGACGCGGACGTTCTCCTCCACGGTGAGCCAGGGGAAAAGCGCGAAGCTCTGGAAGACGACGGCCGCA
>DATIWM010000140.1:0-6297 GCA_035519355.1 Thermoanaerobaculia bacterium
CGGGAATTTTCTTGGAAGGTGAATAGGGCAGATTGCGCCCGGTGTCGCTCGCGAGGTGAGCCGGCCCGCCAGCGGCGCCTCTGTCTGCATTCCTTTCCAAGAGATTCTCTTCGGACCTGGCCTTCGTGCCGGCGGTCGCCGGATGGTACGGGAGATGGCCGGTGAACCGGTTGCCCTCCTCGATCGGCTCTCTGAGGAGCCGTGACTGCGTGTCGGGGTGGATCGACTCGACGCCGTACTTCTCCGTCACGAAGCGCTTCAGCGCCCGGATGGAGATCGGCGCGTCGATCGAGCCGCGGCGGCAGGCGTCCTCGCACGGCGCGGCGCAGACGCGGCCGCAGATGGACGCGAGCGGGTTCGGCGCGCGGGCGACGAGAAAAGCCTCCTCGTGGCGCCCCGCGGCGATCAGCTGGACGTACCGCCCGGCGTCCGTGGAGACGGGGCAGCCCGCCTGGCACTTGACCTGGTTCTTCCAGTGGAGGAGGTCGGGAAGCCGGACCGGAATCCGCCGCCTCCCGCCGGCCGGGATCGTCATCAGACCCTCCGACATGGAGCATTTGTCGCGCCACGGTCGGGCGGTATGACGCGGATCATCTCGGACCGGCCTTTCGGGGCCCATGAGCCTTTTGCACCAGACGGACCCGAAAGCCGCCGGAAGTCCCGGCGGTCAGCCGCGGTGCGGCGGGGAGGAGGGCGCGGAGCCTGTCCGGTCGGCCTAGGCCGCCCGCGGGCGGCGCTTCCACCAGATGTAGGGGCGGGCGAGGGTCCGGATCGCGGCCAGCTTCGCTTCGTAAATCTTCGAGGAGAGCGAGGGGGGGACGAGATCGGCCGTCTCCTCGGGCTGGACGACGAGGGAGACCTGGATCTCCGGGAAGACCCCGACGGGGAGCCCGGCGCGCTTCACCGCCTCCCAGAGGTGGGCGAAGACCTCCTTCATCTCCTCGGAGTCGGGGGGAGGCGTCCCCTCCATCGCGCTTCCGACGGTCGGCCGGAAGATGCAGACCGTGGGGAACGCGCCCGCGTTCACGATCCGGTCGATCCCGCGCTTCGTGGCGGCGACCGGCTCGGGCCCCGCGATGATCTCGCCCGACGTCTTCCCCGCCCCGAGCTTCCTCGACGTGTACTCCATCGCGTCGAAGAAGGCCTTCTGCCCCATCGTCTGCGCCTTTCCGGGGCAGAGCCGCTCGAAGATCTCCGGGTCCTCGAACTCGTAGCAGAAGGAGAAGTGGTCGGTCCCGGCCTCGATGAGGTCGTCGTACTCGCGGTAGAGCTCCTTCGGGACGGGGACGGCCTGGACGCCGATGAACCCCCCCACCTTCTCGCGCACGGCACGGACGAACGGCTCGCACTGCCGGAGGCCGTGGAGGTTCTCGAGGCCCGGCTTGTCCTCGAAGTGATAGCCGGTGTTGAGGTGGGTGAAGATGGAGCCCGAGTGGTCGCGCGCGGCGATGGCCGTCTCGACCACGTCTTCCACCTTCTTCCGCGACTCCTCGGCCTCGCCGACGTTCCGCCCCGTCGTGCAGAACTTGCACGCCGGGGCCGCGGGGATGGACCAGTAGAGGCAGGAGTTCGAGACGTAGATGCCGAGGTACGTTCCCTGGAGGACCCCCACGCGGCTCATCGGCGTGCCGGCCGTCGTGTTCCACGAGTACCAGTCGGGCTCGGGAGGGACCTCCACCGGGTAATGCGTCCCGTCGCGCCCGTCCGCCACCGCCCAGCCGGCGCCGCCTCTGGTCAGGAGGAAAGGCGACGTCTCGGCGAAGCTCTCGATGACGGGGACGTTCACCCAGATCTTCTTCTTCGGGGAGGGGAGAACGAGCTCGAGCCCCGAACCGAGCCCGGCGCGGGTCCGGGCGATCCGCCGGGCGGCCTCCTCGACGTGCGCGGACGGTTCGACCCGCATGCCGCGGCAGAACAGCTCGATCTCCAGCTCGACGGGTTTCAGCAAGCGACTCTCCTCATGCGCCGTCCGCGCACCCCGCGCGATGGTACTCCCCCGCCCGCCGCGCTCTTTTAGCCGACGGCGACCGGCTCCCGGTCGGGGACGACGGTCACGTCGGCGGCCAGGAGCTCCCGGAGGAACCGCGCGAGGTCTTCGTTCGAGAAGTCGTCCCAGCCGCCGCAGGTATCGTGTGCCTGGATCTGCGCGTCGCAGGCGAGGCCGACGTTCTGGAGGATCTGTCGCGCGAGCTGCCACGTGTTCGCGAGGTACTCCTGCTGGGAGCGTGTGAGGCCCTCCCGGCGCGACACGGAGCCGTGGAACCGCTCCCGGAACTCCACGTCCGGGAAGCGGCGGAACCCGCCGCAGAAGATCCCGTGCTCGCTCGCGACCTGGCAGATCGAGTGCTGGTCGTCGGTGAGGCTCATCAGGTGCCGGCGGAGGGTCTCGATGGCCTCCTGGCGGGTCAGCCTCTGCGGGAGGGAGAGTCCGAAGGGAAGCGAGGCCATGGGGGTACGTTACGTCCCGCACCCCTTCCGAACCGTGATGCAGATGTCTCAACCGTGGGAAAAACCCCACACGTTCAGGGAATTTGCGCGCCTTTTCGCTCCCGAAAGCCGCCAGGACCGCCTGATGCGTTGGCATCGGGTTTGCCCCCTGTTCCGTCAATGGCGAAGGGAGGTCTGACACCGATGACGCCGGAGACCTATGACGTGACCGACCGGCGGGAGGTCCTTCGGGCCCTGGCCGACGGCAACCCGCCCGCATTCGCGACCGATCAGGACGACCGGATCGTCTTCTGGAACCGCGGCGCCGCCCGCCTCCTCAACCGGGAGCCGGACGAGGTTCTCGGACGAAGGGCGCACCGTGTCTTCCGCGAACGGGATCTGTTCGTCCACGGCCTCCGGGGCATGAATGTCACCCTGCTGATGATCCCGGGACGGCGCAGCCACCTCTACACCGTGGTCCACATTCTTCAGGCCCTCGACGAGCAGTCCCTGCCGTCGGCGGCCCAGCCAGCAAGTTCCTCTTCCTTGCGTTCCTTCGCCACCCCCGTTCCCCTCCGGCTCGCCGTCCCGGATCGTCCTCCCCTGACCTGCCGCGAGCGGCAGATCCTCGAGCTGATCGCCACGGGCCTCCAGAACAAGGAAGTGGCGCGCGAGCTCCACATCAGCTCCGTGACGGTCCGGAATCACGTCCAGAACATCCTGGCGAAGCTGGACGTCCACTCAAAGCTCGAAGCGGTCTCGCTCGCCTACCGGCGCGCCTGGGTGAGCGGCCCCGGGCGTCCCGGGATGCCGGCCGCCGTCGGCTCCGGGCCGCTCGCACAGGCCGCGATCGCCTAGGGACCGGCGAGGGGAAGTTCGACCACCGCCGCCGTGCCGCCTCCGGGCGCCGACGAGAGCGTCAGGGTTCCTCCGTGGGCCTCGACGAGGCGCCGCGCGATCGAGAGCCCGAGCCCCGTTCCCCGGTGCTTCGTCGTGAAGAAGGGCTCGAAGACCTTGTCGGCGAGATCGTCCGGAATCCCGGACCCCGGGTCGCGGACGGTGACGCGGCAGCGCTCGCGTTCCGCCTCGATCCTCACGCGGAGCGGCCCCTTTCCTCCCGCCGCCTGAGCTCCGTTGAGGAGGAGGTTGTGGAAGACGTCGCGGAGAAAGTCCCCGTCCCCCACGAGCGTCACGTCGGGGCCCTCGATCTCCACGGCGAGTCCGGAGAAGGCGGGATCGGCGGCGAGGAGTGCCGCGGTCTCCCGCAGCGTCGTTCCGAGGTCGACCCGGGCGAAACGCGGCGCGCGGGGGCGGGCGAAATCGAGGAGGTCCTGCACGAGGGCATTCAGCCCTTTCAGCCGTCCGAGGACCTCCGTGAGGATCTCCCGATCCGCCGCGCGGGCCGGGAGCCGGTCGCGAAGGACCTGGATCGCGCCGCCGATGCCGGCGAGCGGGTTCTTCACCTCGTGCGCGACGACGGCGGCCATCGTGCCGAGGCGGGCCAGGGCCTCCTGCCGGACGAGCTTCTCCTCGGCCTCCTTGCGCTCGGTCACGTCGATGGAGACGGCGACCGCGCCCGTCACGGCGCCGGCGGGGCCGCGGAGCGGCACGTAATGGTTCTCCCACCATCGCCCGGCGGCCTTCCCGCCCGCCGTGAACCCTTCGCCGAGAAGGACGCGCCGCGTCTGATCGACGACCCATTCCTCTTGGCCGAAGAGGGCCACGACCGGCTTGCCGACCAGATCGGCCGCCGCGGATCCGAGCGCCGCGAGCGGCTGCCCGTCGGCGAAGGTGATCCGTCCCTCGGCGTCGAGGCGGAGGAGGAGGACCGGCGCGTTCCGGAGGACCAGGGCGAGCCGCTCTTCGGCCGCCTTCCGGCCGGAGATGTCGTGCGCGATGGTGGAGGCGCCCGTGATCCGGCCGTCGGGGTCCCGGACCGGTGAGACGCGCAGCGAGACCCAGATCTCGCTCCCGTCCCGCCGGACCCGCCGCATCTCCACGTGTTCGAGGGTCTCGCCGTCACGGATCCGCGCGAGGAATCTCTCCGCGTCGCGAGCCGCGTGCGGGAGGAGCTCGTTCACCCGCCGCCCGACGACCTCCGCGGCCGGAAGGCCGAAGAGCCGTTCGGCGCCCGCGTTGAAGCTGGTGACGACGCCGTCGAGCGTCGTTCCGAGGATGGCGTCGTCGGAGGACTCCACGATGGCCGAAAGGTGCTCGATCGCGGCGTCGCGCCGCTTGCGCCAGGCGACGGCGGCCGCGAGGCCCCAGAGGACGGCGATGGCGCCGAGCCGGTCCACCAAGACGACGGCCATCGGCACGGCCGCGCTCGTGGAGAGGAGCATGTCGAGGGCGATCAGGATCGTCGCCGCGGAGGCGGCGGTCAGGACGTAGCGCGCCCCCGGAACCCAGAGGCCCAGGAGGACCGGGATCGTGTAGAGGATTCCGTCCAGGTAGCCGAGGGGCGTCACGAGGTCGACGATGAAGACCGCCGCCATCGTCACGACGCCGAGGACCCCGGCTGCCGCCGAGCGGGGCGCGGAGACGAAGCCGGGCTTGACGCTGCTCACGGGGACCGGGACCATCCTAACCGCCCGGGTATGAAAGCTGCACGCAGGTCCGGCGGAGAAGCCTGGCCCCGATGTCCGGAGAGACCCTTCCGCCGAAGCCCTCGCTCCTGGTGGTCGAGGACGACGCGCTGCTCCGGTGGTCCCTCCGCGAGAAATTCGCCGCGGCGGGGTGGGAGGTTCTGGAGGCCGAATCGGGCTTCGCCGGGCTCTCGGCGGCCACCGGGCGCGCCGTGGACCTGGCGCTCGTCGCCGTGTCGCTGCCCGACCTGGACGGCGAGGCCCTGGCCGCGAAGCTCGCGGCGGCCCACCCCGAATGCCGTCTCGTCCTGATGGCCTCGGCCGAGCGGCCGGAGGCCCTCGCCCCCCGCCCCGGCGGGTGGCCGCTCCTCGAAAAGCCGTTCGATCTCGACGAGCTCGTCGGCTGGGCCGGGCGGCCGGCCTCCGGCACGGGATAATGGCGGCGTGGCGCGCTCCCGCATCCTCGTCGTCGACGACGAGAAGCTGATCCGCTGGACCCTCCGCGAACGGCTCGAGGAGGCCGGCTACGCCGTGGTCGAGGCCGAGACCGGGACCGAGGCGCTTCTTCTCGCCGAGGAGGGCGCCGACCTCGTTCTCCTCGACTTCAAGCTCCCCGACCTCGACGGCCTCGAGGTGCTCCGGCGGATGCGCGAGCGGCACCCCGACATGCTCGTCATCCTGATCACCGCTCTCGCCACCGTGGAGAACGCCGTCGAAGCGATGAAGCGGGGCGCCTGGCATTACCTGAACAAGCCGATCGATCTCGACGAGCTCCTCCTCCACGTGGACAAGGCGCTCGAGACGACACGCCTGCGCCGCGAGGTGAAGAGCCTGAAGGCCAGGGAGTCGGCGGGTTTCTCGTTCGACCGGATCATCGGCGAGTCGCCGGCGATGCGCGCCGCCAAGGATCTCCTCCGGAAGATCGCCGTCTCGCCCGCCTCCACCGTCCTCCTGACGGGAGAGAGCGGCACCGGGAAGGACCTCGCCGCGAAGGTGATCCACTACGAAAGCGACCGGGCCGACGGCGTCTTCCAGAACATCACCTGCTCCGCGCTCCCGGAGTCGCTCCTCGAGAGCGAGCTCTTCGGCCACGAGCGCGGCGCCTTCACCGACGCCAAGCACCAGAAGCCGGGACTCCTCGAGCAGGCGGACGGCGGCACCGTCTTCCTCGACGAGATCGGCGAGATGACGCCCGCCCTGCAGGCCAAGCTCCTCCGCTTTCTCGAGGAGAAGACCTTCCGGCGCGTCGGCGGAACGGCGGACCTCCGCGTCGACGTCCGCGTCG
>DATIWM010000141.1:0-7483 GCA_035519355.1 Thermoanaerobaculia bacterium
TACGTCCACGAGCTGACGTGGGAGGACATCAAGGAGATCCTGGACAACGCGGCGTCCATCAAGCCGCGCCGCCAGATGTCCGTCCAGTTCTCGGGCGGCGAGCCGACCCTCTCGCCGCATTTCCTCGAGGCGATCCGGTACGCGCGGAAGCTCGGATACTTCTCCGTCCAGTGCGCGACGAACGGAGTCCGTTTCGCGCAGGAGCCCCTCTTTGCACAGGCCGCGGCCGAGGCGGGCCTCCGCCTGGCCTACCTCCAGTTCGACGGCATCGGAAACGAGCACAACGACCACCGCGGCGTCTCGAACCTCTTCGACGTGAAACGGGCCGCCCTGGACGCGCTCAAGGCGGCCGGAATCGACGTGACGCTGGTCATCACCATCGTGGGCGGCGTGAACGACGACCAGGTCGGCGACGTCATCCGGTTCGCCATCCGGAACGTCGACAAGATCAACGCCCTCTCATTCCAGCCGGTCTCCTTCACCGGGCGGGACGAGGACATCGACGACGAGACGCGCCGGCGCCAGCGCTACACGCTCTCCCACCTCGCCCACGACGTGAAGTCGCAGGCCCGGCTCGGCGAGCCGATGCGCGACTGGTTTCCCCTCTCGGCCTCGGGGCCCTTCTCGGACCTCAGGGACCTCCTCGGGGGCCTCGAGGCGGAATGGGGCTCGCTCAAGTGCGGCTGCCACCCGAACTGCGGCATCGCGACGATGGTCCTCGTCCGGCCCGAGACGGGGCAGGCCCTCCCCGTGACGCAGGTCCTGGACGTCGACCGGCTCCTCCGCGACCTGACCGCCATCACGGATGCTGCGCGCGGAAAGCTCCTGACGATCCTTCAGGCGGCGCTCGCCGTGGCCCGGAACATCCGCCCGGACGGGGTGCCCCGGAACCTCGGGATCCTCGAGACGCTGAAGGTCCTCGACGGCCACACGGGGAGATCGATGGGGATCTCCCGGACCGGCCGGCACCCGTGGCGGGTCCTGCTCGTGGCCGGGATGTGGTTCCAGGACCTCTTCAACTACGACTTCCGGCGGACGGAGATGTGCATCATTCCGTACGGCACGCAGCTCGGCGAGATCTCCTTCTGCGCCTACAACACGGGGGCCGGCTGGAGGAAGATCGTCGAGGAGATGCACCAGAGCGCCACGCTCGCCCAGTGGTACAAGGAGAAGGGTCGACACCCGGTCTACGCCGGCGGCGCGCGGATCCCGCTCCCGGCTTATAGCCCCTCGGCGCCTCCCGCGGAGCTGCCCGTCGCCGCGCGCTCGGCCAGCCCGGCGCCGCTGACGCTGCTCCCGTCGCTCACGCCGGCAACCGGGAAATAAGGTCCCCGATCGCCCCGGCGACCTCGTCGGGATTCTCCAGCGGCGCCATGTGGCCGGCCCGGGGCACGGTGAGAAGGCGGACGAAGGGCGCTTCTCCGCAGGCGGCCGCCATCGCCTCGGCGTCGGCGACCGGGGTGAGGGCGTCGTCGTCGCCGCAGACGACGAGGACGGGCCGGTCGAAAGGGCCGAGGACGTCGAAGGCGTCGCTCCGAAGGGCGAGCCCGGCGAGATCGCCCATGGCGGCCTCTGGCGGCGTCCCGAGGATCATCTCGCGAACGAGCGCTTCGGCGGACGTCCCCTTCGACTTCGGCGAGAGGAGCTTCGGCGCCATCGCCTCGAACGCGGCGCCGATGCCGTTTCTCCGGATCGCCTCGATCCCTTCCTTCCGCTTGGCCCGGCCCGCGTCGTCGTCCGGCGTGGCCCGCGTGTCGCAGAGGACGAGACCCTTCAGCCGGCTTCGCAGCCGCCCGCCGTGGCGCCGGAGGAACTCGAACGAGACGTAGCCTCCCATCGAGAGGCCGCAGAGGAGAAACGGCGCATCGCCCGGGACGAGCGACGCGAGGTCGGCGGCGAGGTCGTCCGCGAGAAGCGACATGGCGTGGACGTCGGCCGCCGGCCAGCGCGAGGCGCCGCGGCCCCGAAGGTCGGGGGCGACGACCCGGCAGGTCCGGACCCGTTCGAGCCGCTCGGCGAGCGGCCCCCACATCCGGTGGTCGAGCGGGTAGCCGTGGAGGCAGAGGAGCGTGAGATCGCTCATGGTCTGTACGTCACCGTATTCCGCGGGCCTTCCCGGACGGTGACCTCCTCCAGCCGGACGCCGTCCGTCAGAATCCCGGCCTTCCGGATCTCGTCCGCCACCCAGAGGGCGACGTTCTCGGCGCTCGGGTTCTTCCGGTCGAAGGGGGGGACCGTGTTGAGGTCCCGGTCGTGGAGGCGCGAGGCGAGCTCCTTCACGAGCGCTTCCGTCGGGACGAAGTCGACGGAGAGGTCGTACGCGCCGAGCGCCGCCACGCCGAGCGCCACCTCGATCTTCCACGAGTGCCCGTGGACCGGCTCCGGCCCGCCCGCGTAATCGACGAGGTGGTGCGCCGCCTCGAAGGTGGCGTGGCAGCGGACAGTCCAGCTCATGCGCCGAGTCTAAGCGCTGAGGACCGTTTCTTCCCGGACGACCCGGATGGCGTGCTGGTCTTCGGGGGCGAGGCCGTACGCCGACTCGAGGAAACGTCTCGGCGTCGTCGCCCCCTCGCCGGCGATCCGGAGCCGCTCGACGCGCGTCTCGCCGTCCGGCAGGACGAACCGGTAGACGGCCTCCGTCGCCGCCTTCCCGAGCGAGGGGGTCCCTTTCGGAAGCGCCGCCCAGCCCGTGATCCGGAGGCCGTCGGGAAGGCGGGCGTTCACGGCGGCGAGGTGCTCCGCCGTCGGCGCGTCGAGCAGGTCGACGTCGAAGAGCTCGTGCCGGGACTCCTGGCCGAGCGGGAGCGCCGGCCCCATCGACATCCGGATGTGCGGGTTGTACCCCTCCGTGTAACGGATCGGGGCGCGGGCGGCCCGGAAGGCGCGCTCGAAGAGATCCATGACGTTCCGGTGGGAGAGGTAGCGCGCGTCGTCCAGCTTCTCGAAGGTGACGCGGAAGGTCCGGGCGGTCTCGGGCACCGGCTCGGCCGAACCGTCGCCCACGCGACGCCGCTCGCGAAGCGGGGGGAGATCCGGCATGGGCCGCTGGCGGTAGGCCGCGGCCGTCGCGTGATCTTCCGCGGCGCCCCCCGCCACCGATGACGGCAGCGCGGGAAGGGACGCAAAGGAGAAATTCGCGGGCAGCGGGCTGGCCAGCACGGTGTCCTCGCCGTTTCCCGGCACGCCGCAGGCCGGGCAATGCCCCCACTTGCAGTCGTCGGTCTCCATCTCCTTCAGCGCCTTCTTCCACTCGACGACGAGGAAGGGCTTCCGGATGAAGGCATCCACGACGTCCCACGGGAGGGTCTCCTTGAGGTCTTTCGGGCGGAGGTGGCGTTCCTTCGGGATCCCGGCCGCCGCGAGCGCCTCGTTCCACCGCTCCCAGGAGAAGTGCTCCGACCAGCCGTCGAACCGGCCCCCCCGCTTCCAAACCTCCAGCAGCGCCGCGGACATCCGCCGGTCGCCGAGCGAGAGGAGCGCCTCGATCTCGGCCTCCTTCGGCGCGTGCCACTTCAGCTTCGCCCCCCTCACCGGGCGGAACCTCTCCTTGAGGTACGCCAGCTTCCGCTCGAGCGTCTCGACGCCGTCGAAAGGGGACCACTGGAACGGGGTGAAGCTCTTCGGGACGAACGAGCCGATCGAGACGTGGACGGTGGGACTCACCCCGTGCTTCCGCCCCTGGGCCAGGATGTTCCTGACAAGCGTCACGAGCTCGTCGAGGTCCGCGTCGGTCTCGGTCGGAAGGCCGATCATCGTGTAGACCTTGATCAGGTCCCAGCCGCGCGAGAAGGCGACGTCGGCGGCCTTCACCATGTCGGCGTTCGTGAAGGTCTTGTTGATGACGCGCCGGAGGCGGTCCGAGCCGGTCTCGGGGGCGAACGTGAAGCCCGACTTCCGGACCTCGGACACCGCGTCGGCCAGGGCCACCGAGAACGCCTCGGCCCGGAGCGACGGGAGAGAGATGGAGACCTTCGTCTTCGCCAGTTCCGGCGCGAGGCAGGCGACGAGCGGCTCGATCTGCGAGTAGTCGGCCGTGGAGAGCGAGAGGAGGCCGACCTCGCTCCACCCGGCCTCGTCGATGAAGGCTTTCGTGGCGCGGGCGACGTCCGCCGGGTCGAGCTCCCGGACCGGGCGGTACCAGTAGCCCGCCTGGCAGAAGCGGCATCCCTGCGTGCAGCCGCGCATGATCTCGAGGCCGAGCCGGTCCTGGACGATCTCGACCGACGGGACCATCGGCCTCGCGGCGTAGACGTCCGCCGAGAGCTTCTCCACCCAGACGCGCACGGCGCGCTCGGGAACGCCGGGGGCGTTCGGCCGGCAGGAGACGACCCGGCCGCCGCCGCCCGTCGCCGTGTCATACGCCACGTCGTAGAGCGACGGGACATAGAGTCCCGGAATCGCCGCGAAGCGGAGGAGGCGTTCGCGCCGGGAGAGCCCCTTCGTCCGCTCGACCTCCTCGAGGAAGCGCGGGAAGGCCTCCTCGCCGTCGCCGATCAGGAAGAGGTCGAAGAAGTCCGCCACGGGCTCGGGGTTCGCGACGCAGGGCCCCCCGCCGACGACCAGCGGGTCGCCGTCGTCCCGCTCCGCCGCGAGCACGGGAATCCCGGCGAGGTCGAGCAGGTTCGGGACGTTCGTGTAGTTCAGCTCGCTCTGGAGCGAGAAGCCGACCACGTCGAAGTCGCCCACGGGAGCGGCCGACTCGACGGCGAAGAGGGGGATCCGTTCGCGCCGCATGACGGCCTCGAAGTCCACCCAGGGCGCGTACGTCCTCTCGCAGGCCCAGGCGCCCCTTCGATTCACGATCTCGTAGAGGATCTTCGTTCCCGTGTGGCTCATCCCGATCTCGTACGTGTCGGGAAAGGCGAGACAGACCGTCACGGCGCGCGAGGCGAGGTCCTTCCGGGTCACGTTCCGCTCGAGTCCCAGATAGCGCCCCGGCCGCTCCACCGAGAGGAGGAACGGCTCGAAGCGGGAGCGGAGAGAGGCGTAGCGCACGGCGGCCACCGGAACCGGGGAGTTTAGTCGAGACGCCATCTCAGAGGGTACCGGGAGGCCGGGAGACAATTGACTCTGCGGGGGGGCGGTCCTAGAGTGCCGTTCAGATGGCGATCGACGACAAGGTCCGCGCGCACCTCCGCGATCTCGGATCCGCGCTCAACGAGGCGGTGTCCGCCTCGTCGAGGGTCCACGAGATCCTCGCGAGGGTGAAGGCCGAAGGGTACGACGCGTACCTCGTCCTCGACGCGACCGTGGCGCTCGACCGCCGCGGCCGGCGCTCTTCGGCGGCGCTCCCGTCCATCCGGCGGGGGGCGCCTCCGGGAGCCCGGGCCGATGGAGAGTCGACGACCTTCAAGATCGACGTGAGGGACCTGAAACTCCTTCGCTCGCTCGGCATCGATCCGACGCGCCCCGTCCGGGCGGTGCGACGACCGGCCTCCACGGTGACGATCCGCTCCACGGTCTCGCGGAAGGGCTAGTCCGGCGCGGACGAGGCGCCCGGATAATCCGTCCGTGCGGGACGTTCTCGGCCTGCCGCTCGTCGACCTGGAGCCCGCGATCCGCGAGGTCGCTCCGGAGCGGTTCCGCGCCGCCCAGATCCAGCGGTGGATCTGGGAACGGCGGGCCGGCTCGTTCCAGGAGATGACGGACCTGCCGAAGGCGATGCGCGAGGCGCTCTCGGAGCGTTTCGAGATCTCTCTGCCCCGGGTCGCCTCCCGATCCGCCTCGGGGGATGGCGCGGAGAAGTTCCTTCTGGAGCTGGCCGACGGCGTCCGCGTGGAGGCGGTCTGCATGGTCGACTCGCGGCGGCGTCCCGCGGCAGAGACGTCGGAGAGCGCGCCGGGGACGCGGATCACCGTCTGCCTCTCCTCTCAGGCGGGCTGCGCTCTCGACTGCGCCTTCTGCGTCACGGGGCGTCTGGGGGCCGGGCGGAACCTCACGGCGGGGGAGATCGTCGGTCAGTACCTCGTCCTGGCCCGGGAGAAGCGCTTCGGTCCGCGCGAGGCGAACGTCGTCTTCATGGGGATGGGGGAGCCGCTCCTGAACGTCGCGAACGTCTCGGTCGCGCTCGACCTCCTGGCGCGCGAGGTCTCGCCGCGGCGAACGACTCTCTCCACCGCGGGGGTCGTGCCGGGCCTCGAGACTCTGGCTCGCCGCCCGCACCGGCCGAACCTGGCCGTCTCGCTGTCGGCGGCCGACGACGCCACGCGGAGCCGGCTCATGCCGGTCAACCGGACGCACCCCCTCGCCCAGCTCTTCGCCGCGCTGAAAGCGTGGCCGCTGGAGAAGGGGCGCCGGATCACGTTCGAGTGGGTCCTGATCGCCGGCGTCAACGACTCTCCCGAGATGGCCCGGCGGCTCGCGGCCCTCGCGCGCCAGCTCCCCTCGAAGGTGAACCTCATTCCACTCAACGAGTCGGCAAAATGGCTTCCGGACCTGAAGCGCCCGTCGCCGGCCGCGGTCGACGCGTTCGCTCGCACCCTCTCGCAGGCCGGGGTCGACGTGACGGTCCGCTGGTCGAAGGGCCTTCAGGCCGACGCGGCCTGCGGGCAACTCAAGGGGCGGGAGGCCCCGGAGCGGGCCCGGGGGCCGGCGGCATCACCTTCCGGAAGGTGAGGAGCGCCGTCCCGGGCGACGGGCGGACGGAGGATTCCAGCGCGAAGCCGAGCCCGGAGAGCGCGCTCTCGAGATAGGCCGGCGTGAGGGGAAACGACCTCCCCTCGGGATCCGAGAGGGCCACCACGCGGTCGACGGGCGCGCGGGTGAGGAGAGCGGCCAAGCGGCCGGGGAAGTTCTCGGGCGTCCACCGGAGGGCGGCGTCCCCACGCGGGATTCCGACGTAGACGGAGTAGGAGGCGGCTCCCGGCCAGCGGCCGGCCTCCTCCCGCACGATTCGGGCGAGAGGTCCGGGGAGCGCGGCGGCGGACTCGGCGAGGCGCTGCTCGCTCGCCGTCCGAAGGGACCCGAGGCCCTCGAGGGGGACGACGCCTCCCGCCAGGAGAGTGAAGTCGCACGTGGCCGGCGGGACGAGTGCGGCCTCCGACGCGACGAAGACCGTCCGGCCGCTCCCGCTCGTCTTCTCGACGACCGCCGCCAGAACGGCCTCTCCTCCGCGCGGCGTCGCGGTGCGGAAGGCGGCGGCGAGCGCCGGCAGCTGCAGCGCGAGGAGAAGAACGAAGACGCCGGCCATCGCGCCCCGGACGGCCGTGCGGCTCCGCGCCCAGAGATCGTCGGCCGAAACGCCGAGGAGGAAGGGGAGAAGCACGGCGAGCGGGAGGATGTGCCGGCTCAACTTGTTCTGGGAGATCTCGGCGAGGACGATCTGGAGGAGGGCGAGGATCGCGACGAGCCGGACGTTCCGGTCGCGGCGCCAGCGCGGGGAAAACGAGAGGACGAGCGCGGCGACGTAGAAGGCGAGGAGCGGTCCCGATCCCGCGAGCCTCACGGCCGCGCGCGGATAGTAGAGAAGGCCTTCGGCGCCGAA
>DATIWM010000142.1:0-10693 GCA_035519355.1 Thermoanaerobaculia bacterium
CCTCGGTCTCGACCTCGGTCATTCGCTGAAGGAAGACCGCGTCCGCCGCCGGGAAGTCGCCGGGCCTCGGGTATTGATCCCCCGGGCCCGTCTTCCGGTCGGCCGCGGCGGCGGAGAGGGAAAGGAGAGACAGACCGAGGACCCAGGCGGGGCGGCGGTTCGTCATCCTCTCTCCACCGTTCTTTCCTCCGGCGCCGGCTTCAGGCCTCGAGCGATCCCCGCATCATCAGGACGGCGCTCCCCGCGACCCGGACGGCCGCGGGAACTCCGTCCGGAGCGCGCTCCACGGTCACCTCGAGCTCGGACGGTCGTCCCATCTCGATCCCCTGGTCGATGACGAAGCGCGCGGCGCCGTCCGGAAGCGCGCCCTGGAGAGCCAGGTAGACGCCGAGCGGGCCGGCCCCCGAGCCGGTGGCCGGGTCCTCGGGGACACCGGCCCCCGGACAGAAGGCCCGCGCCCGGATCCGGCCGCCGTCGAAGGCGAAGAGGTAGGCAATCAGGAGGTCCAGCTCCTTCTCCAGGGCGTTCAGGGTCCGGACGTCGCAGAGAGCGGCCGAGACGTCCGCCACGGAGGCCAGCGGGATGGCGAGCGTCCGGTTCCCCGTCGAGACGACCCGGGGCGGGAGAGAGGCGTGCAGGCTCGTAGCGGGCAGGCCGAGGGCGGAGGCGATCCGGGCGCGGAGGGCCTCGTTCCCGATCGCATCCTCCCAGACGGGCTTCCCCTGCGACATCCGGACCCGCCGGACGGCGCCCTCCTCGCGGATCAGCTCCAGATCGAGGGGTCCGAAGCCGACCTCGACGGTGATTCGCTCTTCCCCGCCCGCGCCGGCCCTTCCGAGAGCCGCCATCACGACGGCGGTCCCGATCGTCGGGTGGCCGGCGTAGGGGATCTCCTTGAACGGGACGAAGGTCCGCTGGCGGTAGGCATGCCGCGGATCGTCGGGCGGGAGGACGAAGGTCGACTCCGAGTAGTTGATCTCCCGCGCGATGGCCTGCATCTGTCCGCTCGAGAGCCCGCGCGCGTCGGGGACGACGAGAAGCGGGTTGCCCGCGAAGGGGCGGGCGGTGAAGACGTCGCAGGTGAGAAAGTCGACCTTCATGCCGGGGAGGCTATCGCGTCGGCCGCCTGGCGCGCTCCCCTAGAATCGCTCCCCCATGACCGCTTCGTCCCGCGTCACGGTCGTCGGCGGCGGCTTCGCCGGGGTGGAGTGCGCGTGGCAACTCGCCCGGCGCGGCCACCGGGTCCGTCTCGTCGAGATGCGCCCGGTCCGGACGACCGAGGCGCACGCGACCGACCGCCTCGCGGAGATGGTCTGCTCGAACTCCTTCCGCTCCGACAACCCGCAGAACGCCGTCGGCCTCCTGAAGCGCGAAATGGAGCTGGTCGGGAGCGTCCTGCTCGAGGAGGCGCGGAAGGCCGCGGTCCCGGCCGGGGACGCCCTGGCCGTCGACCGGGCGGTTTTCGCCGACGGGGTGACGCGGCGGGTGGCGGCGCGGCCGGAGATCGAGCTCGTCCGCGCCGAGGTCACGGCGCTCGAGGAGGCCCGGTCGGAGGGGGGCTACGTCGTCGTCGCGACGGGGCCCCTCACGTCGGAGCCGCTGGCGGCCTCGCTGAAGGCGGCCCTCGGCGACAGCTATCTCTACTTCTACGACGCCGTGGCTCCGGTCGTCGAGGCGACCTCGCTCGACCTTTCGCCGCTCTTTTCCGCGAGCCGGTGGGGAAAAGGGGGGGGCGAGGACTATCTCAACGTCCCCCTCACGAAGGCGTCCTACGAAGCCTTCGTGGCCGACCTCCTCGCGGGCGAGAAGGTCCCCTTTCACGACTTCGAGAAGGCCGTCTACTTCGAGGGGTGCCTTCCGATCGAGGCGATGGCCGAGCGGGGGCCGGAGACGCTCCGGCACGGGCCGATGAAACCGTTCGGCCTCCGCGACCCCCGGACGGGACAGGAGCCGTACGCGACCGTGCAGCTCCGGCAGGACGATCTCGCGAAGGAGCACTGGAACCTGGTCGGCTTCCAGACGAAGCTGACGGTCGGCGAGCAGCGGCGGATCTTCCGGACCCTGCCGGGCCTCGGCGGGGCCGTCTTCGTCCGGTACGGGAGGCTCCACCGGAACACCTACATCAACGGCCCGGCCCACCTCGACCGGCTCTTCCGGTGGAAGAAGGCACCGGAGGTCTTCTTCGCCGGGCAGCTCACGGGCGTGGAGGGATACCTTGAGTCGGGGGCGACGGGCCTCATGGCGGGTGCGACGCTCGCGCAGCTTCTCGAGGGGAGGGAGCCCGTTCCGGTGCCCTACTCGACGGCACTCGGCTCGCTCGCCCGCCACGTCTCGGACCGCCCTGAGCGCGACTACCAGCCGGCGAACGTCACCTTCGGGCTGATGGACGACGCGGACGTCCCGAAGCTCCGGGACAAGGAGGCGCGGCGCGAGGCGATCGTGAGGAACGCACTCGCCGCGGTTCGCACGTGGACCTCGGAGGCGCTGCCCGCCGCGATCTCGCCGCCCCGATAGAATTCCTCCCCGGAGGTTCGTGCCATGCGTCGTCGTCCCCCCCTCTCCGTTTTCGCCCTCTCGGCCCTTCTCATCGCCCCGGCCGCGGCCCGCGCAGCTGAGGCCCCAGCCCGCTCGGAGCTGTTCAAAGCCAACTGCGCCAAGTGCCACGGCGAGGACGGCAAGGGACAGACCGAGGAGGGGAAGAAGAAGGGGGCCCGCGACCTGTCGAACGGGAAGTGGCAGGCGACGATCTCGGACGAACGGATGATCCGGTCCATCACCCGCGGGCGGGACATGATGCCCGCCTGGGGAAAGGTCCTGACGCCCGAGCAGATCAAGGAGCTGGTCAAGGAAGTCCGGACGCTCGCCAATCCGCCCCTCTGACGCGAAGGAACGGCGCGCGCAGAATAGGCGCGTGCTCCCCGACGAGATCGCGGCGTTCGAGCGGCATCTCCGTGACGAGCGAGGCGTTTCGCCGCACACGCGGGCCGCCTACCTGCGCGACCTCCGCGACTTCGCGTCGTTCCTCTCCCGCGAGTTCCTGAACCGCCCCGAAGCCGAGATCGCGGCGGCTTCCTCCGACGTCCTCGCCGTCCGGTCCTGGCTCGCCCACCTCCGGGCCCGCGGGCTCTCGAAGAGCTCGATGGGACGTCACCTCTCCGCGCTCCGCGCCTTCTTCCTGTTCCTCGCGCGCGAGGGGCTCTCCGAGGAGAACCCCGCCCGCGCCGTCGCGACGCCGCGCGCCGACCGCCCGCTCCCCCGGACGCTCTCGGTCGCCGAGGCGGCCGCCGTGGTGGAAGCCGGAAAGGACGGCGGGACGGACCTCACGTCGCGCGACCGGGCCCTCCTCGAGCTGCTTTACGCGACCGGCCTGCGCGTCTCCGAGCTCGTCGCCCTCGACCTGTCGGACGTCGACCTCGCCTCCCGCCAGCTCCGGACGCTCGGGAAGGGGCGGAAGGAGCGGATCGTCCCCTTCGGCGAGAAGGCGGCCGCCGCTCTCCGCGAGTACCTGAAGGAGCGGGGCCCGGGGGAGCGCGAGGGGGACGAACCCGGCGCGAAGAGACGCCGGAGCGGGCCACGTCCCCCTCGCAGTACTTCCGACGCGCTCTTCCGGAACGCCCGGGGGGGACGGCTCACCGACCGGAGCGTCCGGCGGATCCTCGACCGCGCCCTCCGGATCGCCGGTCTCACGCGCCACGCCTCGCCGCACGCCCTCCGGCACAGCTTCGCGACGCACCTCCTCGCCGCGGGGGCCGACCTTCGCTCCATCCAGGAGCTCCTCGGCCACGCTTCCCTCTCGACGACGCAGAAGTACACGCATCTCGACGCCGAGCGGCTGATCGAGGTCTACCGGAAGAGCCATCCGCGGGCCGAGGAGGAATAGGGCGACCCGGCCCGGCTAGACTCCTCCCGTGAGGACAGCGCCCCTCTTCCGTCACACCACCATCCTCTGCGTCCGTCGGGACGGGTGCGTCGCGCTCGGAGGCGACGGGCAGGTGACGATGGGAACCACCGTCGTCAAGCACGGCGCCTCGAAGATCCGCCGGCTCCTCGACGGCAAGGTGCTGGCCGGCTTCGCCGGCTCCACCGCCGACGCCGTGGCTCTCTTCACCCGCTTCGAGCGAAAGCTCGAGGAGTTCCACGGGCAACTCGAGCGCGCCGCCGTCGAGCTGGCGACCGACTGGCGCACGGAGAAGACCCTCCGCCAGCTCGAGGCGCTCCTCGTCGTGGCCGACGCGAAGACGTCGCTCCTCCTCTCGGGGACGGGCGACGTGATCGCGCCCGACGAGGGGGTCCTCGCCGTCGGCACGGGGGGGCCCTACGCGGCGGCGGCGGCCCGCGCCCTGCTGCTCCATTCGCCGCTCGACGCGCCGACGATCGTGAAAGAGTCGCTTCGCATCGCCGCCTCGATCGACGTCTACACGAACGACGTGGTCCGGGTCGAAACCCTGCCATGAAGGCGCGGCGGCTCCGGGATCTCTCGCCGCGGAAGATCGTGGCGGAGCTCGACCGGCACGTCGTTGGGCAGGGGAAGGCCAAGCGGGCCGTCGCCATCGCGCTGCGCGAGCGGTGGCGGCGACAGCAGCTTCCCCCGGACGCCGCGCGCGAGATCACGCCGAAGAACATCCTGATGATCGGTCCGACCGGCGTCGGGAAGACCGAGATCGCGCGGCGGATCGCCCGGCTGGCCGACGCCCCCTTCGTGAAGGTCGAGGCGTCGAAGTTCACCGAGGTCGGGTACGTCGGGCGGGACGTGGACTCCATCGCCCGTGACCTCGTCGACGCCGCGCTCCGCCTCGTGAAGGAGGAGCGGCGCGCCCGGGTCGCCGACCGGGCGGCCGCGGCGGCCGAGGAGAGGCTCGTCGACCTCCTCGTCTCCCATCCGCCGGCGGATGGCTCGGCTCCCGAGGGGCGCGAGCGGATCCGGCGGGAGCTGGCCGACGGGAAGCTCGAGGGACGCGAGGTCGAGATCGAGGTGGAGGACGACCGGACGCCGCAGATCTCCGTCATGACGCCGCAGGGGGTCGAGGAGATGGGGATCGACCTCCCGGGGATGATGCCGGGCCTCTTCGGCGGCCCCCGGAAGAAGCGGCTGAAGACGACGGTGGCCGAGGCGCGCCCCCTTCTCGTCGACCGGGAGGCCGACGTCCTGACGGACGAGGCGACCGTCCCCTCGGAGGCGATCCGGAGGGCGGAGGAGAGCGGCATCGTCTTCCTCGACGAGATCGACAAGATCGCGGGGCGGGAGGGAAAGGGCGCCGGTCCGGACATCTCGCGCGAAGGGGTCCAGCGCGACCTCCTGCCGCTCGTGGAGGGGACCTCGGTCAAGACGAAGCACGGCATGGTGAAGACCGACCACGTCCTCTTCATCGCGGCGGGGGCCTTCCACGTCTCGCGCCCGTCGGATCTGATCCCCGAGCTCCAGGGACGCTTCCCGATCCGCGTCTCGCTCGATGCCCTGACCGAGGCCGACTTCCTCCGGATCCTCACGGAGCCGGAACACGCCCTGCCGAAACAGGCCGCGCAGCTCCTCTCGGCCGACGGGATCGAAGCCGTCTTCGCGGACGACGGCCTCGCCGAGATCGCGCGCGCCGCAGCCGAGGTGAACGGGAACCTCGAGAACATCGGCGCGCGGCGCCTCCACACCATCCTCGAAACCGTCCTCGAGGAGATCTCCTTCGCCGGTCCGGACGCCGCCGGCGCGCGGATCGTCATCGACCGGCCATACGTCGAGCGGGCGCTCGTCACCCTCATCCGCAACCGGGATCTCTCGCGTTTCGTGCTGTGAGTCCTCGCATCCCCCTCGCCCTCGCACTGACCGTTCTGGTGTCCGGCTGCGGGAAGAAGCTCGAGCCGCTGCCGCCGGTCCTCGTCGTCCCGGCGCGCCCGGAGCCGCTCGGCGTCTCGCAGGACGGATCCGACGTCGTCGTCCGCTTCCCCCTCCCGGTCGTGACGGCGCAGGGGGACCCCCTGACGGCCCTCCGGAAGGTGACGATCTACCGCGAGGTGCAGGCCGCCCGCGAGGGGGTCCGGCCGGTCGCGCCCCCCCCGGCGGCCGCCGAGCGCGAGCGGCAGGAAAAGGAGTTCCGCGCCCGGGCGACGGTTCTCGCGGAGCTTTCGCGCGCGGATCTCGACGAGTGGACCGTGGGAGGCGACGTCCGCTACCGCGACTCGCTCCTCCCGCTCTACAAGGAGCAGCGGCTCGGGCGGGTTCTGCTGCGCTACGGCGTGACGGCCACACGGGAGAAGAAGCTCGTTTCGGACCTCTCGCCGATCGTCGGAATCGTTCCCGTCGTCCCGCCGGGGCGCCCCCTCTTTCTCCGTGCCGCGGTCGAGGAGAAGCGCGTCTGCCTCGACTGGCTCCCTCCGGAGGAGATGCTCGACGGAACGCGTCCCGGCCGTGCCGGGGCGTACGCCGTCTACCGGAAGGAGGCGGGCGACGAGTGGTACGAGGAGCCCGTCGCCTTCGTGAAAGAGACGACCTCGTACGTCGACGCCTCGGCCCACCCGGACCGGCGCTACCTCTACACGGTCCGGGCCGCTCCGTCGGACGAGAAGCCGCCGCTCCTCGGCCCGGCGGCGGACGAGATCCTCGTCAGCACGGCGGACGTCTTTCCGCCCCCCGCCCCCGACGGCTTCCTCGTGCTCCGGGAGGGAAGCGGTGCGCGTCTCGTCTGGAACCCGGTTCTCGTTCCGGACTTCGCCAGCTACCGCGTCTACCGGAAGGAATCCGATGCCGCGGCGTGGACGGCCGTCGCCGACTCTCTCACGGAGACCACCTGGTTCGACACGGAGAGCCGGCCGGAGACGCGCTACGCCGTCACGGCCGTCGACCGGTCGGGAAACGAGAGCCCCCGCGCCGAGGAGCCACAGTGAGCGGGGGGCCGCTCCCGTCGCGCTTCGTGAAGATGAGCGGAGCGGGGAACGACTTCGTGATGTTCCTCGGCGCCCCCTCGGGAGGCGCGGCGGAAGCCGACGCGATCCGCCGTCTCTGCGACCGGCGGACGGGGATCGGCGCGGACGGCGTCCTCTTCGTCCGGCGCGACGGGACGGACGTCGCGGTGGATCACTTCAACGCGGATGGCGGGGCGTCGCGATTCTGCGCGAACGGCACGCGCTGCGCCGCGCGCCTCGCGTCGCGGTTCCTCGGCCTCCCGGGGGACTTCGTCATCCGGACGGGCTGGGGCCCCGTCGGCGCGCGCGTGGGCGCGGACGGCCGCGTGACGATCGCTCTGCCGGAGACGGTCCGTCCGGGGCGGACCCTCCCGACCCTGGGGCTCGGCGGCGGCGCGATCGCGGCCGAGGGCGTCGAGGTCCTCGTCGGGGTCCCGCATCTCGTGGTGGCCGTGACGGAGGGCGTTCCGCTCGACGGGCTCGACCTGACGCGCCTCGGCCCGCCGCTCCGCCGGCACCCGGAGATGGGTGAGGGGGCCAACGTCAGCTTCGTCGCGCGCACGGGCCCGTCCACGCTCGAGATTCGAACGTGGGAGCGGGGCGTGGAGAACGAGACGCTCTCCTGCGGCTCGGGAACGGTCGCGGCGGCCGTCGTGGCGTCGCTCTGGGGCGGCGGCGCGCCGCCGATCAGGGCGAAGACGCGATCGGGAGAGACGCTGACCGTCGACTTCGCCCGCTCGGGGGAGACGGCCTCCGGCGTGCGGCTCACGGGAGACGCCCGTATCCTCTTCGAAGGCGAGATCCGCTGGGAGGAATGGAGATGAGAATCGTCCGCTTCACATACCAGGGACGGGCCGCCTACGGGCTGGTCGAAGGGGAGTCGATCCGTCCGCTCGCCGCCGCGCCGTGGGAAACCGGCGGGCGGCCCCAGAGCGCCGGCGCGCCCGTGGACCGGCGGAGCGCGTCTCTTCTCGTCCCGACCGTTCCGTCGAAGATCCTCTGCGTCGGGCGGAACTACCGGGCCCATGCCGCGGAGCTGGGGCAGGAGGTGCCCGAGAAGCCGCTCATCTTCCTGAAGCCCCCCTCCGCGCTCCTGCCACACAAGGGAACGGTCCTCCTGCCGCCCGAGTCGGCGCGCGTCGACCACGAGGGGGAGCTGGCCGTCGTGATCGGGCGGCGCGGCCGCCGCCTCTCGCGCGAGGAGGCGGCCCGCGCCGTCTTCGGCTATGTGTGCGCACTCGACATCACCGCGCGCGACCTCCAGAAGACCGACGGCCAGTGGTGGCGGGCCAAGGGATTCGACACGTTCCTGCCGCTCGGGCCGGGCATCGAGACCGACGTGGACCCGTCGGACCTTCTTCTCGAGGTGCGCGTGGACGACGTCGTGAAGCAGTCGGGACGGACGAGCGCGATGGCCTTCGACATCCCGACGCTCGTCGCGTGGGCCTCGCACGCCATGACCCTCGAGCCGGGCGACGTCCTCCTGACCGGCACGCCGGAGGGGGTCTCGCCCCTCTCTCCCGGGCAGACGGTCGAGCTCCGGATCGAGAAGGTCGGCTCGCTCTCGGTCCGGGTCGAAAAGGAAGCGTGACTCTCTAGCGCGGCTCCGGCCCCGGCAGCGCCGCGAGGAGCTTCGCCGGGAATCCGCCGAAAGCCCCCGAGGACATCGAGACGACGACGTCGCCGGGCCGGAGCTGGGGAAGAAGCGCCGCGAGGAGGGCCTCGGGGGTCTTCGCCGTGACGGCCGGCTTTCCCGCCGCGCGGAGCTTCGCGACGAGGGCCTCGGCATCGAGCGCGCCGGGGCCTCCCGGCTGCGCGAGGCGCGCGGCGTGGAACGGGGCTGCGAGCGCCACCCCGTCGGCCGTGGACAGCGCCTCCAGATAGGGTCCCGCGAAGTCGGCCCGCCCGGCCGTCATCGAACGCGGCTCGAAGGCCGCCCAGACCCGGCGGCCGGGGAAGCGCCGCTTCGCGCCGTCGAGCGTCGCGGCGACGGCGGTCGGATGGTGAGCGAAATCGTCGACGACGGTGACGCCCCCGGCGGTTCCCAGCACCTCCATCCGGCGCTTCACGCCTCGGAACGAGGCGAGGCCCGCCGCGATCTCGGCGGGAGAGAGGCCGAACTCGAGAGCGACGGCCACGGCGGCGAGGGCGTTCGCGACGTTGTGCCGGCCCGAAAGGGGAAGGTGTGCCTCCAGAAGGTCGGCTCCGGCCTGGAGAAGATCGAAGTGGAGCCCGCTCTCGTCCTCGGCGATGTGACGCGCCGAGAAATCCGCGTTTTCATCCTCCAGGGAATAGCGCGTGACCCTCGTCTGGACCTCTCTCAGCACATCCCGGACGTTCGGGTCGTCGGCGAAAGCCACGATGCGCCCGTCGAGAGGGACGATCGCGACTCCCTTCCGAAAGGCTTCCTTCACCGCGGCCAGGTCGGGAAAGAGATCCGCGTGGTCGAACTCGACGGACGTCAGAACGAACGTCCGCGGGGCGTAGTGGAGGAACTTCGGCCCCTTGTCGGCGTATGACGTCGAGTACTCGTCCCCCTCCACGACGAAGGCCGGCCCGCTTCCCGTGCGGGCGGGGGCGCCGAGGTTCAGCGGCTCGCCGCCGACGAGGAAGCCCGGATCGCGTCCGGCCGCGGCGAGGAGCCAGGCCGCGAGGGCGGTCGTCGTCGTCTTGCCGTGCGTGCCGGCCACGACGACTGGATGCCGCCCCGCGAGGATCTCCGTCCGGAGCGTCTCGGGCATCGACGCGACGGGAAGCCCCCGGCGGAGGGCCTCCTGAAGCTCCGGGTTGTCGCCGCGGGCGAGGTTTCCGACCACGACGCACGTCACGTCCGGCGGAAGGTTCGCGGCGTGGAAGGCCGGGCGGACCTCGATCCCGAGCGCGGCGAGGCGGTCGGACATGGGAGGGTAGAGCGGCCCGTCGGAGCCGAGGACCCGCTCGCCCCGCTCGACGAGGAGGCTGGCGAGGGGGGTCATCGCCGTGCCCCCGATCGCGATCAGGTAGAACGTCCGGGGTCCGGCCGGCATGACGGGCGCGGAGTTTGCTGGAGGGTGCCGGTGCGGTCAAGGAACGCCGGTTTGGCCCTGAACTTGCGCCACGTATACTCCCCCGACGCCCGCCCGCGGCCGAAGGGAGCCCTTTCCGGCCCTCCCGGCGCGTCCGGCATCGACAACACAGGAGGCCCCGACCCCATGAACCCCTTCCGATTCCGTTCGTTTTCCCGGCTCGTCGCCCTCTTCGCGGCGGCCCTCCTCCCGCTGGGTTTCGCCGCCACCGCCCGGGCCCAGGGCGCGGCGACCCCGAAAGCCGTCATCACCGACGACAAGAAGGACGCGGGCACGGTCCCCAAAGGCGAGCTGATCAAGCACACGTTTCTCGTGAAGAACACGGGGACGGCCGACCTGCTGATCACCGACGTGAAGCCGGCCTGCGGCTGCACGGTCACCGAGTACGACAAGGTGATCAAGCCGGGCACCGAGGGGAAGATCGCCCTCACGATCGAGACGAAGACCTTTACGGGGCCGATCGCCAAGACCGCCCTCGTCCTGACGAACGACCCGACGATGCCGCAGCTGACGCTCCACATCAGCGCCATCGTGAAGCCGTACGTCGAAGCCGCCCCGTACGGCTTCTTCCGGATCCAGGCGCTGACGGGAGAGTCGGTCTCCTCCGAGATGATCCTCGGCTCGGACGACCCCGCCTTCGCGCCGTCGAAGATCGAGGTCCCCTACAAGTTCCTCCGGACGACGCTCGCCGAGGCGTCCGAGAAGGAACGCCTGCCCGGCAAGGGGGCGAAGCAGTA
>DATIWM010000143.1:0-6179 GCA_035519355.1 Thermoanaerobaculia bacterium
GCCGGTTACGGTGGAGGCGATCAAACGGGCCACCGAAGAAGCCGAGATCATGGCCGGCGTCCAGATCGAGCGCGCCGTGGTGGGCGTGGCCGGGCCCACCGTGAAGTCCTTCAACAGCCGGCAGGTCGTGGCGGTGTCCGCGAAGAACCGGGAGATCTCGCGCGAGGACATCCAGCGCTCGCTCGACGCGGCGCGCTCGGTGCCGATCCCGACGGAGTTCGAGGTGCTGCACGTCCTCCCGCGCGAGTTCGTCGTGGACGGGCAGGAGGGGGTGGCCGATCCGCTCGGCATGGTCGGGAGCCGGCTGGAGGCCGACGTCCACGTCGTCACCGTTCCCGTCGCGACCGTCCAGAACCTCCTGAACTGCGTGAACCGGGCGGGGATCGAGGTCATCGAGCTGGTCCTGGAGCCGCTCGCCGCCAGTGAGGCGGTCCTGACGCCGGACGAGAAGGAGCTCGGGATCGTCCTGGCCGACATCGGCGGGGGGACGACCGAGCTCGCCGTCTGGAGCGGCGGGACACTGGTGCACACCTCGGTCCTTCCGATCGGCGGGGACCACTTCACCAACGACATCGCCGTCGTCAAGAAGGCGCCGGTCCCGGACGCCGAGCGGCTGAAGCGGAAATACGGCTCCGCCCTCCCCGCCCTCGTTCCCGAGGAGGAGACGATCGACATGCCCCAGACGGGAGGCCGGGGGGTTCACCCGGTCCGCCGGCGGGAGATCGCGGAAATCCTGAACGCGCGCGCCGACGAGCTCCTGCAGCTCGTCTGGGACGACGCCGTCCGGGAGATCCCGGCCAAGGAGCTTCGGGCCGGCCTCGTCCTGACGGGCGGCGGCGCCGACCTGGACGGCCTCGTGGAGGTCGCCGAGCAGATCGTCGGCCTCCCGGTGCGCCGGGGCGTCCCGCAGAACGTCGGGGGCCTGAAGGACATCGTGTCCGCTCCCGAATGGTCCTGCGCCGTGGGCCTCCTCCTCTACGGAAGCGT
The DNA here is from genome assembly GCA_035519355.1 of Thermoanaerobaculia bacterium. Taxonomy (GTDB): domain Bacteria; phylum Acidobacteriota; class Thermoanaerobaculia; order UBA5066; family UBA5066; genus DAOMFB01. The sequence goes on from DATIWM010000143.1 coordinate 988, forward strand.
CGCGGCGGCCGCGCCGGCGCGCCGCGGAAAGTCGGGATCGACCGGTCTCGTCGCGAAGCTGAAGAACTCGCTGAAGAACCTCTTCCCCTCCTCGGCCAGCGTGTGATAACAACGGAGGAAATAAGATGATCCTGTTCGACGATCCTGCGCCCGGGCCGCTCTCCATCACCCTCGGCGAAGAGACCCCCCCGCCGGCCCGGATCCGGGTCATCGGGGTGGGCGGCGGCGGCGGCAACGCCGTCAACCGGATGATCCAGGCCGGCATCCGCGGCGTGGACTTCATCGCCGCGAACACCGACCTGCAGGTCCTCCGGGTCAACAAGGCGCCGGCCAAACTCCAGCTCGGGATCACGACGGCGCGCGGCATGGGTGCAGGCTCGAACCCCGACGTGGGGAAGAACGCCGCCCTGGAGGACGCCGAGAGGATCACCCAGATGCTCTCGGGCTCGGACATGGTCTTCGTGACGGCCGGAATGGGTGGCGGCACCGGCACGGGCGCGGCTCCCGTGGTCGCGCGGCTGGCCTCGGAGGCGGGGGCCCTCGTCGTGGCGATCGTCTCCAAGCCCTTCGCCTTCGAGGGGCGGCGCAAGCTCCGCTACGCCGAGGACGGCATCGCCGAGCTGCGGGAGTACGTCGACACGCTCATCACGATCCCGAACGAACGGCTCTACGCCTTCGTCGATCGGAACGTCACGACCTGGGAGGCGTTCCGGCAGGCCGACGACGTCCTCCGGCAGGCGGTCCAGGGGATCAGCGACCTGATCGTCGTCCCGGGCGAGGTGAACCTCGACTTCGCCGACGTCAAGACCGTCATGGAGAACATGGGGATGGCGCTCATGGGGACCGGGACGGCGTCGGGCGAGCACCGCGCGGTGGAGGCGGCGCAGCGCGCCATCTCGAACCCGCTCCTCGAGGAGCAGTCGATCCAGGGGGCGCGCGCCATCCTGATCAACATCACGGGGGGCGACGACCTGACGATGTCCGAGGTGGGGGAGGCCTGCAACGTCATCCAGCAGGCGGCCGACGAGGAGGCCAACATCATCTTCGGCCTCGTGAAGGACGCCGATCTCCGCGACCAGGTGAAGATCAGCGTCATCGCGACCGGCTTCGACGCCCCGGCGGCGCTCGCCTCGCGGCGGGAGGTCTCGCTCCCCGTGACGCCGCAGGGGACGCGCGGGGAGAAGAGCCGGCCGAAGACCGTGCCCGATCCGGTGATCCTGCCGCCGGAGGACGGCGGCTACGGGGTCAACATCCTGACGCAGCGCGACCCGCGCGAGGACATCTTCGACATCCCGACCTTCCTCCGGCGACAGATGGACTGAGCGCCCGCCGGCCGGTCAGTTTCTTCCCGCGGCCTTCGCCCGGCTCGCCTTCCGGCGGTCGCGGAGCCAGGTGCGCGCCCGAAGCCACGTCCGCTCCACCTTCGGATGCTGCTGCCGCCAGCGACGGACCTTCCGCTGGACCCAGCGGCTCTCCACGTAGAGGATCGCGGCGCCGGCCACGCCGAAGGGCCAGCCCTGGATCACGGGGAGAAGCCCGCCGAGGAATCCGAGGACGAGAAGCGTCCAGCCGAGCGCCAGGAGGGCGATCCGGACCGGTCGCGAACGGCGGCGGACGAGCCCGCGGGGCGCGGGCCCCGTCACGGCCGTTTCTTCGGGAAGATCCCGCGGCGGGCGTTCCGCGCGATCTCCTTGGCCGGCTCCGGAAAGTCGCCGCGGATCATCCAGTCGAGGTAGTCCGGCTTCGTCTCGGCCACCAGCGCGAGGCTCTTTCCCTTGAGGTTCCCGAAGGCGAAGACGGCTTCCCCGTCCCGCCAGAAAAAGCGCTTGTCGGGATCCACCCACCGTCCCTCCGCGGGCGACGAGAACTCGTGAAGACCGTCGAGCGTCCGCGGGAGATCCGGATAGCGGCGAAGCTGGCCGGCGAGGACCTCCGCCGCCGCGACGACGTCTGCGAAAGCCGCGTGCGCGCCGGCGTGGTCACGGCCGGCGAAGAGCCGGACCGCCGCTCCGAGGTCGCGAGGCTCCTTCTTGAAGAAGATCGTCTGCATGTCGACGATCCGCCGCCCCTCGAGCGGGAAGGAAAGGCCGGCCCGCTCGAACTCCTTCAGGAGAACGGGAACGTCGAAAGCCCGGACGTTGTAGCCCGCGAGGTCGGCGTCGCCGAGAAAGGCGAGAAGCTCGGGCGCGAGATCGCGGAAGGACGGGGCGTCCGTCACGTCGGCGTCCGAGATGCCGTGGATCTCGGCCGCCTCCCTCGGGATCCTCACGCCGGGATTCACGATCCGGTCGAAGACCCGGACCGGCCCCTGGGGCGGCACGGCGACCGCGGCGATCTCGACGATCCGGTCCAGCATCTTCTCCGTTCCGGTCGTCTCGAGGTCGAAGAAGACGATCGGCCGGCCGTCGCAGAGAGGCCGGAGACGCTCCAGGATCCCGGATGGAACGGCCGCGGGGTCGGCCGGCGGTCGCGCCATGCGGCCCGCCGTCAGCCCGTCGACCGGAACCGGAGCGCCGAGAGGATCACGGCGAGGTTTCCGACCATGTTGGCGCCCATCCCGACGATGAGCGGCCACTGGGAGATCCGGATGCCGTAGACGAGGTAGATCGCCTGGCCGCCGAGAAAGAGGAAGTAGGTGAGGATCGAGACGTCGTCGGAGCTCCGGCGCTTCCAGATCCGGACGGCCTGGGGAACGTAGGCGCCTCCCGTGGCGATGCCGACGACGGAGACGAGGAGGCCCAGGGCCTGGTCGAAGGTCATGATGCGCGTGGAGGATACCCGAGCCGCCGCTTCGTATACTCCGAAGCGTGAAGCTGGGAATCGACTTCGGCACGACCCACACCGTCGTCGCGCTCGTCGACCGCGGGAACTACCCGGTCGCCGGATTCGACGGCGTCGAGGCGATTCCCTCGCTGGTGGCGGCACGGCACGAGGACGGCGCCCTCCGGTTCGGCGCCGAGGCGGCCGCCGTCCGCCACCAGCCCCGCTGGACGTCCCTCCGCTCCTTCAAGCGCCTGCTCGACGAGGCACGGCTCGGGACGGAGGTGGCGATGGGGCCCCGGGCCGTCCCGCTGCTGGACGTCCTCGTCGGCTTCTTCTCGCAGCTCCACCGGGATCTCGTCGCCGGCTCGAACGCGGGCCTCACGGTGGACGAGCCGCTCGAGGCGGCCATCAGCGTCCCGGCCAGCGCCTCGACGGCGCAGCGCTTCCTCACGCTCGAAGCGTTCCGCCGCGCGGGTTTCGACGTCAAGGCGCTTCTGAACGAGCCTTCGGCCGCCGGTCTCGAGTACGCCCACCGCTACCGGAGCACGCTGACCGCCCGGCGCGAGCACGTCGTCGTCTACGACCTCGGAGGCGGCACCTTCGACGCCTCTCTCGTGAAGATGTCCGGCCGCGATCACGAAGTCGTGGCCACGCGGGGGGCCAAGCGGCTCGGCGGGGACGATTTCGACGAGGCGATCCTCGCGCTCGTCGTCGAGAAGGCCCGGCTGGAGAAGATGACCGACCCGCAGAGAGCGCTCCTCCTCGACGAGTGCGCACGGCAGAAGGAGTCGGTCGGCCCGAACACCAAGCGCTTCCTCGTCGACCTCTCGCCGGTGGGCGGCGGGGCGCTGGCCATTCCCGTGGAGGAGGTCTACCTCGCCTGCGAGCCGCTCGTTCAGCAGACGATCGACGCGGTGGCGCCGCTCCTCGAGGAGCCGGGCGCCGGCGTCTCGTGGGACGAGGTGGCGGGCCTCTACGTCGTCGGCGGCGGGGGAGCGTTCCCCCTCGTGGCCCGGCGCTTGAAGGAGCGGTTCGGCGAGCGGCGCATTCGCCGCTCGCCGTATCCCTTCGCGGCGACGGCCATCGGCCTCGCCGCGTTCCTCGACGAGGAGTCCGGCTGGACGCTGACGGAGCGCCTCACCCGGCACTTCGGCGTCTTCCGTGAGGCCGAGCAGGGAGGGACCGTCAGCTTCGACCTGATCTTCCCGGAAGGGACCGAGCTGCCGAAGCCCGGAGAGCCGCCGCTCGTGGCGACCCGCCGCTACGGCGCGGTCCACAACATCGGGCACCTCAGATACCTCGAGTGCAGCCGGGTGACGGGGGGACGCCCCGACGGCGACGTGACGCCGTGGGAGGAGATTCTCTTCCCGTACGACCCGTCCCTCCGGGACCGATCCGACCTCGCCGGCCTTCCGGTCATCCGGAACGAGCACGGACCCGAGGTCGAGGAGACGTACACCTGTGGGCCGGAAGGGGCCGTCACCGTGACGGTCGTCCTCCCCGGGGACGGTTTCCGGAGGACCTACTCGCTTCGCCGCTAGGGCGGCCCGCCGCTCCCGCCTTCTCGCCGGCGCGCGACCCACGCCGCCAGGCCGAGCAGGAGGAGGAGGGCGTAGGTCTTCATCGGAATTAGGAGCGAGAGCGGCCGCCGCGCGAGGCCCGCATACTCCTCCTTCGACTGGAGCGCGAACGCCCAGACCGCGAAGGAGACCCCCAGAAGGGCCAGCGCCGCGCGCGGCGGCGCGCCGTCCTCCGCGCGGAGCGCGGCGAACACGGCGAGGAACGCGGGGAGGAGGAAGACGCCGTAGTGCTCCCACGATCTCGGCGCCAGGAGGAGTCCGAGGGCCAGCGCAGCGCCGAAGCCGAGCTCGGGCCGCGCGGCGCCGGTGCGGGAGGGCCAGACGGCGAGGAGAGTCAGGAGGATCGCGACGGCGGAGAGGGCGAGCGTGAAGGGCCGGACGAGGGCGGGGGCGGCCAGGACCGGTTCGACGAGGCCTCCGGGAGAGAAGAGAGCGCGGGCCGCGGATGCGATCGAGTGGGTCCGCCACTCGAACGGACCGAGGGTGTTGAAGGCGGAAATCTGCGCTTCCCATTGGCGCCAGCCGGCGGCGCCTCCGGTGACCACGCCGAGAAGCGCCAGCGCGGCCCCCCCCGCCGCGAAGCCCGCGAGGGCGCTCCAGGACCTCCGGGCCGCGTAGACGAGCGCCGGAAAGGCGAGGAATGGTTTGACGAGGGCGGCGGCGGCGAGAACGAGCCCCGCTATGAAGGCACGATCTCTCCGGAAGAGAAGGAGCGACCCCGCGAGCAGGAGGAGAAGCACGGCATTCACCTGCCCCGTCATGAGCCCGTAGAAGAACGGGAAGAAGAAGGCCGTCGCCGCCAGGGCGGAGAGCGCGAGGTCGCGCTCCTCGGCCGGGTCGCGCGCCGTC
>DATIWM010000144.1:0-16587 GCA_035519355.1 Thermoanaerobaculia bacterium
TCGAGTTCCCCGGCCGGCCGGTCGAGATGCCGCGCCAGGACGTGGTCGAGGCGGAGGGCCCCGCGGAGCGTCCGCTTGACGAGGGCCCGCAGGAGGTCGCGGTCCCGCCGCGGCAGGGACGCGCCCCGCGCGTCGAGGAGGGGGGCGGCGTGCGCCCCGTCGCGCTCGATCCGGACGAGGATCCCGAGGGCGACGGACCGGACCGATCTCACCGTTCTCGCTGCCGGCGCCGCCCGGGAGCGCGTCATGACGGCCAGAGTTCACCCGGGGCCACGCGCTCGCCGCGGACGAAGTCGGCCGCGGAAAGCCGCTTCCGCCCTTCGGCCTGAAGGGCCGCCACGGCCACCGCGCCCTCGCCGCAGCCGACGACGAGAAACGGGGAGATGGAGACCACTGTTCCCGGAGGCCGCCCGGACGGCCCTCCCGCGACGAGAGTCAGGCTCGCGAGCTTCAAGCGTGCTTTTCTTCGAAAGGTGAAGAGCCCGGGCCAGGGGGTAAAGGCCCGATCGCGACGGACGAGTTCGCCCGCCGGCCGCCTCCAGTCGACGAGCCCGTCCTCGCGGGTGATCTTCGGGCAGTACGTCGCCCGGGACTCGTCCTGTGCCAGGGGCGGAAACGAGATCCGATGACCCGAAGCGGGCGGCCCGTGCCCCGGCGCTCTCTCACCCTCCAGGAAAGTGAGAGTCTCCGCGAGCAGATGCGCCCCGAGATCCGCCAGCCTGCGGCCGAGCTGGGCCGAATTCTCGTTCTCGCCGATGACCGTCTCCTCCGACGCGAAGACCGGGCCGGTGTCCATGCCGGCCTCCATCTTCATGATCGAGACGCCGGTCACCTCGTCGCCCGCCAGAATCGCCGCCTGCACGGGCGAGGCTCCCCGCCAGCGCGGCAGGACGGAGCCGTGCACGTTCACGCAGAAGAGGCGCGGAAGGTCGAGGACGCGCTGCGGGAGGATCTTTCCATACGCCGCGACGACGAAGAGGTCCGCCCGGACGGAGGCGAGGCGCGCGACGGTCTCGTCCAGCCTGAGGCTCGCCGGCTGGAAGAGCGGAAGGGAGAGCGACTTCGCGAGCCGCGCGGCGGGGAGATCCGAGAGGGCGCCGTGCCGCCCGACCGGCCTGGCCGGCTGCGAGACGACGAGCGCCACCTCGTGCCCCGCGGCCACAAGCGCCTTCAGTGACGGGACGGCGAATTCGGGGGAACCGAAGAAGACGAGGCGCACGGCCGAAGTCTAGCGGGAGCCCCGTTCCGCGGACTTGACGATTTCCTTCGGGAAGTCGCGGTTTTCGTGTATAGAATCGCGAAGCCTTCGGGCAACAGTTTCGAACGAAAGGACGGATTCCATGGCTGGCATGACGAAATCACAGATCGCGGAGCACCTCAGCGAGAAGACCGGCACGACGAAAAAGGTTGCCGCCCAGTTCCTCGAGGAGCTCGCGAACGTCGCTTACAAGCAGGCCAAGAACTCCTTCACGCTGCCGGGCCTCGGCAAGCTCGTGCTCGTGAACCGCAAGGCGCGCATGGGCCGCAACCCGGCCACCGGCGAGGCCATCAAGATCCCCGCCAAGCGCGTCGTGAAGTTCCGCGTCGCGAAGGCCGCCAAGGACGCGATCCTCGGCGCCAAAAAGTAGCCTAGGGGTTCGGGGAACCCGGCTCCGGGTTCCCCGCCATCCCGGTTCCACTTGACACGGTGCCGCCGGTCGTTTACCTTTCGCGGACCGTGAACGGCACTCGCTTCCTCTCCATGCGAATGGTCATGCCCATGTGCATGGCTCCCGACGGGGAGAGGGAGAAGGGTGTCGCCGCGGCGTAACGACCGAAGCGAGACTTGACGCCGGGTCAGCCCGGCACACTTCAACCGGCCCTCTCCCGAGGGCCGGTTTTGTCTTTTCCGGCCCCCGGGCGAGACCGCAGAGGAAACAAGGAGATTCCGATGCCCGAAGCCCAGACCGCCCCGCCCCGTCTCCGGCCCGGAACCCGCGCCGTCCACTCGGCCCAGGAGGTCGCCGACCCGACGACGCGCTCCCGGGCCGTCCCGATCTACGCGACGACGTCGTACGTCTTCGACGGGCCCGAGCACGCCGCCGAGCTCTTCGGCCTCAGGCAGTTCGGGAACATCTACACGCGGATCATGAACCCGACGACCGACGTCTTCGAGCGGCGGATCGCCGAGCTCGAGGGGGGCGTCGCCGCCGTCGCGACCTCGAGCGGCCAGGCCGCCGAGACCCTCGCGATCCTGAACCTCGCCAAGGCGGGCGACTCCATCGTCTCCTCCTCGACGCTCTACGGCGGCACGCATTCCCTCTTCACCCACACCCTTCCCCGCCTTGGGATCACGACGCGCTTCGTGGACATCCACGACCTGGCGGCCGTCGCCGCCGCCGTCGACGCCACGACGCGCGCCGTCTACGTGGAGACGATCGGGAACCCGAAGCTGGACGTCCCCGACTTTCCGGCGCTCGCGAAGGTCGCCCACGCGGCCGGCGTCCCGCTCGTCGTCGACAACACCTTCGGCACGCCGCTCCTCTGCCGGCCCTTCGACCACGGCGCCGACATCGTCGTCCACTCGGCCACGAAGTGGATCGGCGGCCACGGGACGGCGATCGGCGGCGTCGTCGTGGACGGCGGCAAGTTCGACTTCGGGAACGCCCCGCGCTTCCGCTCCTTCTTCGCCGACCCCGAGCCCGCCTACCACGGCCTCCGCTTCGCCGAGCTGTTCGGAAACGCCGCGTACGCCATCCGCCTCCGCGTCGTCCTCCTCCGCGACCTCGGCGCCTGCGTCTCCCCCTTCAACTCCTTCCTCTTCCTGCAGGGGCTCGAGTCGCTCCACCTCCGGATCCGCCGCCACTCGGAGAACGCCCTCGCCCTCGCGCAGCATCTCGAGCGCCACCCGGCCGTTGCCTGGGTCAGTTACCCGGGCCTCACGTCGCATCCGAGCCACGCCCGCGCGAAGAAATACCTGAGCGGCGGCTTTGGCGGCGTCCTGACCTTCGGCGTGAAGGGAGGCGAAGCCGCGGCGCGGAAGACGATTTCGGGAGCCAGGCTCTTCTCCCTCGTCGCAAACGTGGGCGACGCCAAGAGCCTGATCATCCACCCCTGGAGCACGACGCACGAGCAGCTCTCGGAGGCCGAGCGGCGCGCCGCAGGCGTGACGCCCGACCTGATCCGGATTTCGGCCGGCATCGAGGAGATCGAGGACCTGATCGAGGACCTCGACCGCGCCCTCGCGGGAGCCGCCTCGTGAGCGCCCCATGAGCAAGCCCCGCGTCGAGACCGTCACGTTTCCGGAGTTCCGCCTCGACTCCGGCCTCCTCCTCCGCGACGTCCGCGTGGCGTACGGCCTCCTCGGAGAGATCGAGCCGGGCGGCGGAAACGTCGTCCTCGTCTTCCACTCCCTCACGGGCGGACCCGCCGACCTCGGGGGCTTCTACCCGGAGGTCGTCGGGCCCGGCCGGCCGGTCGACACGGGGCGATGGGCGGTGGTCTGTCCGAACCTCATCGGCTCCTGTTACGGCACGACCTACCGCGAGGCAGCGGAGGATTCCGGCCGCGCCGCCCCGACGACGCGCGACATGGCGCGGCTGACCGGCCTCCTTCTCGACGCTCTCGGCGCGCGGCGGGTGGCCCTGGCCACGGGCGGCTCCCTCGGAGGGATGGTCGCCCTCGAGTGGGCCGCGACCTTCCCGGAGCGATCGAACGCCGTCGTCGTCTTCGCGGCCCCGGCCGCGCACACGGCCTGGGGGATCGGCTGGAACCACATCCAGCGCCTCGCCGTCGAGAAGCTCGGTGCCGAGGGCCTCGCCATCGCGCGGATGGCGGGAATGCTGACCTACCGGACGCCCGATGAACTCGAATCGCGCTTCGGGCGAAAAGCGGGGACGGACGCGCCGTTCGCCATCCAGTCGTACCTGACGCGGCACGGCGAGAAACTGGTGGCCCGCTTCGACACGAAGAGCTATCTCACGCTCCTCGACGCCATGGACTCCCACGACGTCGCCCGCGGCCGCGGGGGCCTCGCCCGCGCGCTCGGGGCTTTCCGGGGGCGGCTGACCGGCGTCGGGATCCCCGGCGACGTCCTCTACGGGCCGGACGACGTGAAGCACTGGACCCACCGGGCGGGCGCCGCCTTCCGCCAGATCCGGTCCCTTCGCGGGCACGACGGGTTCCTCCTCGAGCTGGGGCGCGTCGGGGACCTGCTGGCCACCGAACTCGCCTCCGCCACCGCCCCGGCGCGCCGGCGCATCGCGGGGCTGAGGGGGTGAGGCACGACTCCGGTACGAGACGACCTGTTTCGCCAAGCCTCTGTTCCGTCTTCCCAGGATTCCATAGGATCCCGGCGGCATAAACCAAGGCCCGAGTGTGGAGTTTCGTGATGTAGCCTCCAGGAACCGTCGATGTCGCTCCTCTTCGAGTGGGACCGCGAGAAGGCGCGAAGGAACCGCGCCAAACATGGCGTTACTTTCGACGAAGCCCTGACGGCGTTCGCCGATCCGCTCGGCCGGATCTTCGACGATCCCGCTCACTCCGCCGGGGAAACGCGGGAGATCCTCGTGGGGCACTCGAAGCGCCGCCGGCTCCTGGTGGTATCTTTCGAGGAGCGCGGCGATTCCGTCAGAATCATCAACGCGCGCCGCGCTACGAAGAACGAACGGCATGACTACGAAGAAGGCCAGCGCTAGAAGGACCGTCGGGACGTCCGGAGTTCAGGCGGAGTATCGCTTCGACTATGTGAAGTCGCGGCGGAACCGCTTCGCGGCCCGGATGACGAAGGGTGTCGTCGCCGTGGTTCTCGACCCGGACGTCGCGTCGGCATTCCCCACGTCGGCGGCCGTCAACACGGCGCTCCGGTCGATCATCGAAAACGGCGCCACCCGTTCGCGGGCCTGAGGCGGTTGCGTCGACGGCGAGGCCTGGAGAGTCGCGCCTCCCCTCAGCGACGGTTCCGGTCGATCTCGTCGAAGTAGTCGGGCGGGACGAGGACCTCGCGGCTCTTGGCGCCGCCGGCCGGCGGGCCGACGAGGCCGTCGCGCTGCATCATGTCGATCAGTTTCCCGGCGCGCGAGAAGCCGATCTCGAGCCGCCGCTGCAGGAAGGAGATCGAGGCCATCCGCTCGCGCGCCACGAGCCGCGCCGCCTGGTCGTACATCGGGTCGGCGTCGTCGGCCGAGGCCCGGCCGCCGGCTGCCGCCGCGCCCGCCGGCTCCCGGTCGGCCGTGACGCTCTCGTCGTAGATCGGCCGTCCCTGCTTCTTCAGGAAGCGGGAGATCTCCTTCGTCTCCTCGCCGCTGATGAAGCCGCCGTGGACACGCATCAGGTACGACGTTCCGGGGGCGAGGAAGAGCATGTCCCCCTGCAGGAGGAGCTGCTCGGCCCCCATCTGGTCGAGGATCGTCCGCGAGTCGATCCGGGTCCGCGTCGTGTAGGCCATCCGGCACGGGAGGTTCGCCTTGATCGTCCCGGTGATGACGTCCACCGACGGGCGCTGGGTGGCGAGGATCAGGTGGATGCCGACGGCGCGCGCCTTCTGGGCGAGGCGGGCCACGGAGTCCTCGATCTCGCGCGGGGCGGTCATCATCAGGTCGGCCAGCTCGTCGATGACGATGACGATGTAGGGCATCGGCGCGATCGAGCCGTCGGCCCCCGCCTGGAGCTTGTCGCCGACCTTCTCCCGCACCTCGGCCAGCGCCTTGGGGTCGCGGATCGCCGCGTTGTACTGCTCGATGTTCCGGACGCCCGGCCACTCGGAGAGGAGCCGGTAGCGCCCCTCCATCTCCTCGACGGCCCATATCAGCGCGTTGGCGGCCTTCTTCGGCTCCGTGACGACCGGCACGAGGAGGTGCGGCAGGTCCTCCCAGTCCTTCATGTCGTTCATCTTCGGGTCGACGAAGATGAACTTCACCTCGTCCGGCCGCGCCTTGAAGAGGATCGAGGTGATCATGCCGTTGATGCCGACGCTCTTGCCGGCGCCCGTCATGCCGGCCACGAGGAGGTGCGGCATCCGGACGAGGTCGGCGACGACGGGCTCGCCATGGACGTCGAGGCCGAGCGCGATCGTCAGGAGCGACGGCGACTTCCGGAAACGCTCGCTCTCGATCACCTCGCGCAGCGCGATGACGTCCCGGTTCCGGTTCGGCACCTCGATCCCGACGGCGGCGCGGCCCGGGATCCGCTCGATCCGGACCTTCTCGGCGGCCAGGGCGAGCGCGAGGTCGTTCTCGAGGTTCGCCACGCGGGCGACCTTGACGCCGGCCGACGGCTTGAACTCGTACGTCGTGACGACCGGCCCGGGCGTGAACGTGTCGACGATTCCTTCGACGTCGAACTCGAGGCACTTCGACGCGATGAGGTCCATCGTCTGCTGGAACTCCGCCCGGTCCCGCTCCCGGTCCCGCTTGGGCGCCGGACGGAGAAGCCGCTCCGGCGGAAAGACCCACCCGTTCGACTCCTTGGGCGACGGAAAGGGCAGGATGCGCTGCGGCGCGTCGGCCTTCTTCATCTGTGCCGGCCGCGCGACCGGACGGGACGGCTCCGGTGCCTCGCCGGCCTTCCCCGCCACGTTTTTCTGGATGGAGAAACGCCCCGCTCCCGCCTTTTCCTTCACGCGGAGCGTGGCGACGGACGGGATGTAGACGACCTCTCCCTCGGGCTCCGGCGCCGCGGGCTCCGGCGGCCGCGACGCCTCCTCCTTCGCGCGCTCGAGATGCTTCCGGACGACGTCGCGGCGGAGCTTCTCCTTCAGCGTCTGCTCTTTCCGCCGCCGGCGCTCGAGGAGCCGGCCCCGCCACCAGCCGGAGAGCCGGACCGCCCCCCTCGACACGCCGTCGCCGAGCGAGAGCGAGGTCGTCAGCAGGAGGCCGATCAGGAGGAGCGACCCGAGGAGGATCGTCGCGCCCGGCGCGTTGAGGCCGCCGACGAGGAACGAGCCGAGGACGTCGCCGACGTAGCCTCCCGCGCCGAGCCCGCCGCCGAGGAGCCGCGGCCGTCCGAACGCGATGTGCGCGAGGGGCGCCGCCGTCAGGAGCACGAGGAGCAGGCCGGCGCTGCGCGTCCCCCAGGCTCCGGTGGGCCTCGACCGGAGCCGCCGCACCGCGCCGCCCACCAGAACGAGGGGGAAGACGAACGCGGCGAGGCCGAAGAACTGCAGGGCGCCGTCGGAGAACGAGGCGCCGAAGCGGCCGGCCCAGTTGCGGGGGTGGACGGAGGGGTCGTGGACCGACGAGAAGAGCGACGGGTCCTGCGGGTGGTAGGAGACGAGCGCCGCGAGGAGAAGGACCCCGGCGGCGAGGATCAGGATGCCCAGGAACTCGTCGCGGCGTCTCTCGAGTACCGTCTTTTCGGCCGGTGCGGGCGTTGCGGCCGCCATCGCGTCAGGCGCTCTTCACGAGAAGAACGAGCCCGAGGAGGCCCGTGTAGACGATGAACGGGACGAGCCGCATCGAGACGACGAGCCGGAGGAGCGCCGCGATCGCGAAGTAGCCGACGACGGCGGAGACCGCCATCCCGACGAGGTAGACCGGCCACGCGTCCCCGCCGAACGCCTCCGGGTGGTGGCGCAGCGCCGACGCGTTCTCGGAGGCCGCGGCCGCCAGGATCGTCGGGACCGACAGAAGGAAGGAAAACTCCGCGGCGGTCTTCCGCGACATGCCGGAGAAGAGGCCGACGGAGATCGTGTTCCCCGAGCGCGAAAAGCCGTGGAAGACCGCCGAAGCCGCCTGGCAGACGCCGACGAGGGCGGCGTCGCGGTAGCGGATCTCGGAGAGGGTGCGTCCCGCCGCGCCGCGCCGCCGGCCGACGGCCTGTGCGGCCGAGAGGAGGAGCGCCGTTCCGCAGAGGGAGACGCCGATCATCCGGAGATCGGTCATCGTCTCGACGGCGAAGTTCTTCAGCGGCAGGGCGACGGCGCCCGTCAGGCCGACGGCGAGAACGAGGAGGGCGACGAGCTTCCAGGCGGCGCGCCGCTCGGCCGTGTCGGCTGCCACGAGACCCGACGCCGTCGCGGCAATCCGTTCGCGGAAGTACGCCACGACCGCGACGAGCGTGCCGACGTGGAGGAGGACGTCGAAGAGGATGCCGGGCTGGGAAAAGCCCGGGATGAGCCTCTGTGCGAGCGCGAGGTGCGCCGTCGAGGAAACGGGCAGGAACTCCGTCAGACCCTGCAGGATTCCCAGCAGGACCGCCTGCCCGACGGTGATGGACATCAAGGAATTGTAGCAGGGGCACCGCGACGGGAACGGGGTGCCGGGCCCGTCGGAGAGGCCGAACCGAGCGCTTCCGACAGCTCGTAGAAACGGGGAAGCGGCAGCTCTTCGGCACGGACGACGGACGAAAGCCCGAGGCGCCCGAGGACCGCCGCCACCGCGTCCCGGCCCCAGCGGGGCGAGAGTCCGTTGAGGAGAGTCTTGCGCCGCGCCGTGAACGCCGCCGACGCAACGGCCAACGCCTCCTCCGTGCCGGGCCGCGCGGCGCGCGGCACGATCTCGACGACCGTGGACGTGACCTTTGGCGGCGGGACGAAGGCCCGCGGCGGGACGTCGAAGAGCCCTCGGACCGTCGCGTGCGCTCCGACGTCGAGAGTCAGGAAGCCGTACGCCCCGCCGCCGGGTGCGGCCAGCAGCCGCTCGGCCACCTCCTTCTGGATCATGACGACGAGCCGGGAGAAGAGATCGGGCCGTCTCACGAAGGCCCGGAGCATCGGCGTGGCCGACTCGTACGGCAAGTTGCCGACGAGGGTCGCGGGCCGGAGGGCGCCGGCGGCGGCGAGCGCGGCGCCGGCGTCGGCCGTCAGCGCGTCCCCCGCGACGACCGTCAGCGGTCGGCCCGCGGCGAGGACACGCAGCGCCTCGGCCAGGCGAACGTCGATCTCGAAGGCCACGACGCGCGCGCCGCCTTCGAGGAGCGGCCACGTCAGGGCGCCGCGTCCCGGGCCGATCTCGACGACCGTCTCTCCCGCCGCGACGCCGGCGGCGTCGACGATCCGCCGCGCCATTCGCGGGTCCGCGAGGAAGTTCTGGCCCCAGCGAGGGCGCTGCCTTGACGCTCTCACCGCGGGCACCCTACCATCCCTGTGCGGGCGCTGGCGCGCCCCTCCCGCCCGTCACGAGAAAGGAACCTCCATGGCTGGAAACGTCCTCGAACTCTCGGAAGCGAACTTCGACGCCTCCGTCCTGAAAAACTCCAAACCCGTCCTCGTCGATTTCTGGGCCGTCTGGTGCGGCCCCTGCCGTCAAGTGGCCCCTATCGTCGAGGCCCTCGCCCAGAAGTGGGGCGACCGGGTCGCCGTCGCCAAGCTGAACGTCGACGACGTTCCGGGAATCGCCGAGCGTTACGGCATCATGTCGATTCCCACACTGATGCTCTTCAAGGGGGGGCAGGTCGTCGAGCGCGTCGTCGGTCTCTCCCCGCAGGCCGCCCTCGAGCGGAAGTTCGAGCCGCACGTCTGACACGCCTCCCTCTCCGCGGCAGTCCCTAATTCCTTCCCGGGACGGGCGTCGGCGTCGGGCCGGAGACGACCGGACCGGGGAGGATCTTCCGCGCCACCGGCCCTTCGGGGCCCATCTCGTAGAGGACGCGGAGGCGCGAACCGACCCCGATCTTCACGCCGATCTCGGTGGATGCATCGACGCGGAAGACGCGCCCGGTCGTTCCCACCTCCGCCAGAACCAGGTGCTTTCCCGGGATCCAGGCGAGGCAGGATCCCGCCGCCCTGAGAAGGGGCGCCGGGGTCGGGGTCGGCGTCGGCTTCTTCTTCGAGGCGGCCAGGCCGGGGAACGTCCCGAAGAGCACCATCAGCGCTACGGCCCCGAGACGGGGGATCCTTCTCACGGGCCCGAGGATACGTCGGCTCCTCTCCACGCTATCCTTCGGGCTTCCCGGGAGCGACAGAGGGCGGGCGTCGGCGACACCCGGCATCCCGATTGCTCCGATTGGCGCGCGGCACCGCGCGCGATGCCGAAAAGACGCCGTCCGCCGGGCGGCCGAGAGCGAGCGACATGACGACCGAAACCGTGACTCCCTTCCGATCCGCGGACCCGGCGGCCCTCGCCGAGAAGGTCCGCGAGAAGTCCCTGCTCGTCAGCGCCCTTCTTGCCGAGATCCGGAAGGTCATCGTCGGCCAGAACGCCCTCGTCGAGCGCCTCGTCGTCGGCCTTCTCGCCGACGGGCACCTCCTCCTGGAAGGAGTCCCGGGTCTCGCCAAGACCCTCGCGGTCCGGACGCTGGCCCGGGGGCTCGACGCGTCCTTCGCCCGGATCCAGTTCACCCCGGACCTCCTCCCCGCCGACCTCGTCGGCACGCTCGTCTTCAACCCGAAGACGCAGGAGTTCGTGGCGCGGCGCGGGCCCCTCTTCGCCCACATCATCCTGGCCGACGAGATCAACCGGGCGCCGGCGAAGGTCCAGTCCGCCCTCCTCGAGGCGATGCAGGAGCGCCAGGTGACCCTCGGCGACGGCACCGCGCCGCTTCCCGATCCGTTCCTCGTCCTGGCCACGCAGAACCCGATCGAGCAGGAAGGGACCTACCCGCTCCCCGAGGCGCAGGTCGACCGGTTCCTGATGAAGCTCAAGGTGAGCTACCCGTCCAAGGCCGAGGAAAAGCAGATCCTCGAGAAGATGGGCGAGATGACCGAGTCCGAGGCCTCGGCCACCGTCCGCCCCGTCCTTTCCCCGGGCCAGATCCGCGAGCTCCGGGCCCTCGTCCGGTCGCTCTATGCCGACGATCGGCTGAAGAACTACCTCGTCGAGCTCGTGGCCGCCACGCGCGACCCGAAGAGCTACAAGCTGGCGGAGCTGGGCGATTTCGTCGCCTACGGGGCCTCGCCCCGCGCGACTCTGGCCCTCCTCGCGGCGGCGCGCGCGCATGCTTTCCTCGAGGGACGCGGCTACGTCGTCCCCGAGGACGTCAAGAGCGTCGCGCTCGACGTCCTCCGCCATCGTGTCCTCCTGTCGTACGAGGCGGAGGCCGAGAACGTGACGAGCGACCAGGTCGTCTCGCGGATCCTCGAGCGCGTCGAAGTCCCCTGAGGACGTTCGCACACCCATGCTGCCCCGGGAGATCGCCCGAAAGATCCACCGGATCCGGATCCGAACCAACCGCCTCGTGAACGAGGGGCTGGGGGGCGAGTACCACTCCGTCTTCCGCGGCCGCGGCATGGAGTTCTCCGAGGTCCGCGAGTACGTCCCGGGCGACGACGTCCGCGCCATCGACTGGAACGTCACGGCGCGCACGGGCGTCCCGCACGTGAAGAAGTTCGTCGAGGAGCGCGACCTGACGGTCCTTCTCCTGCTCGACGTCTCCTCGTCCCAGGCCTTCGGGTCGATGTATCTGACGAAGCGCGACCTGATGGCCGAGCTGGCCGCCCTGCTCGCTTTCGCGGCCGTGAAGAACCACGACCGGGTCGGCGCGCTTCTCTTCTCCGACCGGATCGAACGCTTCATCCCCCCGCGCAAGGGCGTCGAGCACGCCCTGGCCATCGCGCGCGACGCCCTCTACCTCGAGCCGAAGGGCCGTGCGACGGACCTCGCCCTCGCCCTCAAGAGTGCCGCGTCGCTCCTGAAGCAGCGGGCCGTGATCTTCGTCGTCTCCGACTTCCTCGCGGCGGGTTACGAGAAGGCGCTGAAGACGCTCAACCGGCGCCACGACGTCGTCGCGCTCCCGATCACCGACCCGCGCGAAACCGAGATCCCGGCCCGGGGGCTCGTCCGGCTCCGCGACGCGGAGACGGGCCAGACGCGGGTCTACGACCTCTCCGACTCCGTTTTCCGCGCGGCGTGGGCCCGGCGGACCGCCTCGCCTTTTCCGGCGCCGCTCGGCGTCTTCAAGTCCGCCGGCATCGACTCCATCCCCCTGCGGACCGACGCGCCCTACGAGATGGCGCTCGTGAAATTCTTCAAGGAGCGGGAGCGCCGGAAGGCGGCCGGGCGATGAGGAAGAAGAGAGCGAAGAGGCTTCTGCTTCCCGTTCAGGTCGCTTCGTTCGTCCTCGCCGGCCATCTTCTCGCACAGGGTCAGGCCGCAGATCCCTCGAAGGTGAATGCGCCGGAGGTCCCGGGTGGAGGTGGCGGGAGTTCGGCTGCCGCGACGCCGTCGTCCCTGGTCTTCGGCGTCACGACGGACCGGACGGAGGTTTCCATCGGGGATCCGGTCAACGTCACCTACTCGGTGCGCCTGCCGGCCGGCTCCTCGCTTCGACTCGACGCCCTCGTGACTCCCGAGCCGCCGGAAGGAGAACGGCCGCCGGGCGGGGCCGTCCTCGAATTCCAGCCCCCGAAACCCGCGGTCGCGTCGGATACGGCCGACGGCGAAGGCAAGGTCCTCTGGAAGCAGACGATCACCTTCCTTCCGTTCATGGCCGGGACGGTCGTCGTGCCGGGACCCCATTTCGCCCTCGAGGAAAACCGGTCCGGCGGGTCGCCGGGGGCCGTGCAGACCCTGCGTCCGCCCTCCGTGACGCTTCAGGTGGCCTCGCGCCTCCCGAAGGACGCGAAGCCCGGTACGCTGACCCCGAAGGACGACCGGCCGGTTCGCCTGCCGGGCCCGTCCCTCCTCTTCTGGCTCGGCGTGGCCGCGCTCGTCCTCCTCTTCCTTCTCGCCCTCGCCTGGCGGATCGCCCGGAAGCGCCGCGCCCTCTCCGCCGGCCAGGAGGCTTCCCCGCCCGTACCACCCGGCGAGGAGCTGCTCGCGGCGCTCGAGGCCCTCGCCCGGGAGGCCGAGCGGCTCGGCGACGATCCGCGCGTCTTCTACGGGGAGCTGACCCGGGCGGTGAAACGCTACCTCGAGCGGCGCCTCGACGAGCCGGTTCTCGAGTGGACGAGCTTCGAGACGGTCCGCCGGCTGCGCGAAAAGGGGATCGAGCTTCCGAAGGAGATCGGCTTCCCGGAGCTTCTCTCCGCCGCCGACGTCGTGAAGTTCGGCCGGGGGCGTTCGACGCGGGACGCGGCCCTCTCGCACCTCGGCCGGGCCCGGCTCCTCCACGACAGCCTCGAGGCGTTTCTCGCGCCTCCGCCGGCCGCGCCGGCCACGGAGAAAGCCTCGTGACCGGGCTCAGGCAGGAGCTTCTCGCGCTGGTGCCGCCGGGGCTCTCCTTCCGGGACCCGGACCTCCTCTGGCTGCTCCTCCTCGTCCCGGTCGTCATCTTCCTGAAGGTCCGCCGCGAGCGCCGGGGCGACGGCGCCCTCGTCGTTCCGACGCTCGCCTTCGTCGCCGCGGCGCGGCCGACGTGGCGCCTCCGCCTCCGCCACCTCCCGTTCTCGCTCGCGCTCCTCGGCTACGCCGGACTCGTCGTCGCCCTGTCGCGCCCGCGGCTCGGGCTCGAGCGGACCGAGTCGTGGACGGAGGGGGTCGACATCTTCATCGCCCTCGACGCCTCCGGCTCCATGGCGGCCGAGGACTTCAAGCCGAAGAACCGTTTTCACGTCGCGAAGAACGCCGTCCGGCAGTTCGTCGAGGGGCGGACGAGCGACCGGGTCGGTCTCCTCACCTTCGCCGGGCGCTCCCGGACGGTCGCCCCGCTGACGACCGACCGGCAGATGCTCCTCGAGCGGCTGGGAGGCCTCACGCTCGGAGAGCAGGGCGACGGGACGGCCATCGGCATGGCGCTCGGCAACGCCCTCGCACGCCTCCGCCCCTCGAAGGCGAAGTCGAAGGTCATCGTCCTCGTCACGGACGGCGGAAACAATGCGGGCGAGATCGACCCGGACACGGCATCCGGGATCGCGAAGGCGCTCGGCGTCCGCGTCTACACGATCGGCGTCGGGTCGGTCTCCGGGCCCGTCGAGATCCCGATCACCGTCCGCGATCCGGAGACGGGACGCGTGTCGGAGCGCCGGGTCGTCGCGAACGTCGACGTGGACGAAGCCCTCCTCCAGCGGATCGCCTCGGCCACGGGCGCGAAGTTCTTCCGCGCCACCGACGCGAAGGGCCTGGCCGAGACGTTCGCCGAGATCGACCGGCTGGAGAAGAGCGAGATCAAGACGGCGCGTTTCACGCGCTACCGCGAGGTCTTCCCCCGCGTCGCCCTGCCGTCGGCCTTCCTTCTCGCGGCGGCCGGGCTCCTCGCCGCGTTCCTCCTCCCGGTGGTCCCTGAATGACGGCGCCCGCGCCCGTTTCCGGGCTCCTCCCGGCCTTCGAGGCGCCGGCGCTTCTCCTGGCCGGTCTCGCGGCGGCCGCTCTCTCCGCCCTCCTTCTCTCCGCGGCCGCCCGCGCCGCCGTGCGCCGGCGGGACGCGATCGTCTCCCCGGCCCTCTCCGCGCGGAGCAGCGGACTCCCCTCCCGCGCCCGCGGCATCGGCCTCCGCGTCCTCGTCGCCCTCGTGGCCCTCGCGCTCGGCGCCGCGCTCGCACGGCCGAGATGGGGCGAGCGGACCGAAACGGTCGAGCGGCGCGGCGCGGACGTCGTCCTGCTCCTCGACACGTCGGCCTCCATGCGCGCGACCGACGTGACACCCTCGCGCTTCGTCGTGGCCCGGCAGGCGGCGCTCTCGCTCCTCTCGAACCTGCCGGCGGACCGCGTGGCCCTCGTCGGATGCGAGGGAGAGGCGCAGACGCTCGTCCCCTTGACGATGGACGGCGCCGCCGTCGGGATCTTCCTCGAGGCCCTCGAGCCGGGGATCGGCGCGAAGCCCGGCACGTCGATCGCGTCCGGGCTCGCCGCGGCGTCGGATCTCCTCCCGGCCGGCGCCTTGGGCGGAAAGCACTGCGTCGTCTTCTCCGACGGCGAAGATCTCGAAGGGGGCGTCGAGAAGGCCGCCGAGCGGGCGAAGGCCGAAGGGATCGTCGTTCACACGGTCTTCGTGGGCGGCCTCGATGGAAAGGGCGCTCCCGTGCCCGAGACCGACGTGGCGGGGCAGCTGACCGGCTACAAGACCGACGCCTCGGGCGCACCGGTCGTCTCGAAGCCCGACCCCGTCCTTCTCCGCCAGCTCGCGGCCACGACCGGCGGTACCTTCTCGGTCGCGGCGCCCGGACGGACGGACCTGTCGGCCGTGGCCCGGCAGATCGACCTCTCGGCGCGGCGGCCCCTCTCGGCGACGCTGGCGACGAATCTCGAGGAGCGCTTCCAGGTCCCGCTCGGGGTGGCGGTCGCGTCGCTCGCCCTCCTGCTCCTCGGGCTGCCGCGGGCGCGCCGCACGGTCCGGGCGGGCGCCGCCTCGCTCCTCGCCGTCGCTCTGGCCGGCGCGGCGTCGGGCCAGGAGCCGTCTCCCTCCCCTCCGCCGGCTCCGTCGCCCACGCCGCTTCCCCGCCTCGAGCGTCTCCTCGGCTCGCCGCGCGGCGAGGCGAAGCTCGGCAGGAAGGCCATGGAGGAAAAGCGGTACTCCGAGGCCGCCGGCCATTTCCGGCGCCAGACGGACCTCTCGCCGAAGGACCCGATCGGCCCCTACAACCTCGGCTCGGCGCTCTCCCGAGACGGGAAGGCGGAAGAGGCGATCGCCTCCCTCGAGACGGCCAGAACGAGCGGACGGGCCGATCTCGCCGCCGACGCCGCCTACAACGCCGGAGAGACCTTCTACCGCGCGGGGGACTACGGGAAGGCGGCCGCCGCTTTCCGAGACGCGTTGAAACGGCGGCCCGGCGACCCCGACGCTTCGTTCAACTACGAACTCTGCGCCCGGAAAGCCGAGGAAGAGGAGAAGAAGAAAGAACAGCAGAAGCCGGACCGGGAGCCACAGAAGAAGGACGAGAAGAAGAACAAGGACAGGAAGTCGGGCGAGGGCGCCTCCCCGACACCGACGCCGTCGCCCCAGGGGAACTCGGCGGAGAGGGAGAAGAAGAAGCAGGAGCAGCGGGAGCGCGATTTCGAGTCGAAGGCGAAGATGAGCCGCGAAAAGGCCGAACAGCTTCTCGCCGCGATCCAGAGCGCCGACCTCGAGGAGCAGCGCCGGAAGATCGCCGAACAGAAGCGGAAGCGGCGCGTCGGGAGGGACTGGTGAGGCGGTGCCGGCGCGCCGTTCGGCTCGCCGCCGCCCTGGCCGGCGCGGCACTTTCCGCGGCCCTCCCCGCCGGGGCCGACGAGCTCCGGATCGAGGTCTTCGCCGACCGTCCGCAGCCGGCGGCCGACGACCTCGTCCGGCTGACCTACAAGCTCTCGGGAGCAGGCCTGACCGGCGACATCAAGCCGCCGTCTTCGCTTCCTCTCAAGAATCTGGCGCTCGCCGGCGGCCCGTCGCGCTCGGACCAGGTCTCGTTCGTCAACGGCGTCTTCAGCCGGTCGCTCAGCCTGACCTACTTCCTCCGGCCGAAGGGACCGGGACCGGCCGAGGTGGGAGAAACCGCCTGGACGGTGGGCGAGAAGAGCCTGAAGGCGGCCCCGTTCCTCTTCGACGTCGGCCCGGCTCGCGGACGGAGCGCGCCGCCGCCCGGCGGCGAGGAGCCCGAGGACCCGATGGCCGCCTTCTTCGGGGGCCGGGGCGCGCCCCGCCCGGGCCCCGGGCTCGGCCGGGACGCCGGCCTCGAACGGCATGCGGAGAAGGCGCTCGTCGAGCTCCTCGTCACCCCGGACAAGACGACCGTTTTCGTGGGCGAAGAAGTCGTGCTCCACGTTGAGCTGGTCACCTCGTCGGACGTGCAGGGACTCGAGTGGGTCGAGCCCCCGAAGTTCC
>DATIWM010000145.1:0-3898 GCA_035519355.1 Thermoanaerobaculia bacterium
CGGAACGATCTGGGGCGGGCCGCGGAGCCGGGCGGCGTCCGGGTGGCCCGGCTCGGCTCGCTCCGCACCTTCCGGCACCTCCACCATCTCGAGTCCCTCGTGGCGGCGCGTCTCGCGGCGGGAGTCCGCCTCTCGGATCTCCTCCGGGCCACGCTGCCGGCGGGTTCCATCACGGGGGCGCCGAAGCGGGCGGCGCTGCGCTTCATCCGCCAGGCCGAGCCCTGTCCGCGCGGCGCCTATACGGGAGCGGCCGGCTTCGTCCGAGGGGACGGGCGGGCGCTCTTCAACGTGGCGATCCGCACGGCCATCGTCCAGAGAGGGTTCGTGGACTATCACGCGGGCGGCGGGATCGTCTGGGACTCGGACCCGGCGGAGGAGTGGGCCGAGGTCGAGACGAAGTCCCGCGAGTTCGCGGCGCTGGCGGAGGGCGACCGGGCGGGCCCCGGAGGAGAATCGGCCCGATGAGCCGGCCGCCCGACGTCCCGTTCAACGCCCCGGCGGTCGAGCGGGGCGTGGGCTTCTTCGAGACCGTGCTCCTCGTCGGGCGCCGCGCGGTTCTCTGGCAGCCCCACCTGGCGCGGCTGCACGGGACCCTCCGCCGGTTCGGGTTTCCCGAGCCGGAGCTCTCCGTCCTCGAGGCCGCGGCCCGACGGGCCGCGGACGAAGCGGCGCTCTCGCCCCGGGAGGAGCGCGGTCTGCGCCTGGCCTGGATCGCGACGGGCATCGATCTCGAGGAACCGTCGTCGTGGCGCCTCGACGTGTCGGTCCGTCCGATTCCGGAGGCGACGCTCTCCCGGCGCACCGGGTGCCGTGCCGTGACGCTGCCGGCGGATCTCCGGCGCGACACGCCGGACGTCAAGTCCACGAGCTACTTCGCCGCGGTCGCCGGCCTCCGGATCGCGCGCCGGAGGGAAGGCGACGAAGGCCTCTTCACCTCGCCCGACGGCACCTACCTCGAGGGAACGTCGACCTCCCTGATCGCCTGGAACGACGGGAGGCCGGCCCGCGCGCCGAACAGCGCCCTTCCCAGCGTCACCGCGGCCGCATTCCTGGAGGGGGACGAGGAGAACGTCCCGCTGACCGCCGAGCTGCTCGGAGAGGGGGCTTTGCTCTGTGGCTCGCTCACGCTCGCGGTCCCGATCGTCACGCTGGACGGAAGGCCCTGCTCCGTTCCGGAGGCGATGACTCGGCGGATCCGCGACTTCAACAGGCGGCTCGTCTCCGACGCGCGGCTCGGCACCCCGCTGTAGGGGCGCCGGCGGCGCGGGCCGCGAGTAGACTGGGCGCGATGGCCACCAGACGCTCCCGCCCCGCTCCCTCACAACCCGCCAGCACGGTCCTTTTCACGGGGTTTCCGGGCTTCATCGGCGCCCGCCTCATCCCGCGGCTCCTCGAACTCCGCCCGAGCGTCCGCTTCGCCTGCCTCGTCCAGGAGAAGTTCCTCGGCGCCGCCCGCGAGGCGGTCGACGCGATGGCCGCGGCCCATCCCGCGACGAAGGGAAGGATCGACCTCGTCATGGGCGACATCACGGCCCCCGGCCTCGGCCTGGGGCAGAGCGAGGCACGAAGGCTCCGGCAGGGCCTGACCGGCGGCTACCACCTCGCCGCGGTCTACGACCTCGCGGTCGCCCGCGACCTCGCCCTCCGGATCAACGTCGAAGGGACGCGGAACGTCCTCGAGTTTCTCGGTGAGGCGCCGCACTTCCGGCGGCTCGACTACGTCTCGACGGCGTATGTCTCGGGGACGGCCGTCGGCACGTACCGGGAGACCGATCTCGACGTCGGGCAGAGCTTCAAGAACCATTACGAGGAGACGAAGTTCCTCGCCGAGGTGGCCGTGAACGAGAGCGGCCTGTCGTGCGCGATCTACCGGCCCGGGATCGTCGTCGGAGACTCGGGAACCGGCGAGACGGCCAAGTTCGACGGTCCCTATTTCGCCCTGAACGCGATGAGCATCCTCCCGTCGCCCGGTCTCTTCATCCGGATCGGCGAGGGAACCGCCGAGGTGAACCTCGCTCCCGTCGACTTCGTCCTCGAGGCGATCGCGCGGCTCTCGACGTGGGACGGCGCGAAGGGCAAGACCTATCACCTGACGGACCCCGCGCCCCGGACCGCCCTCGAGATCGCCGACCTCCTCGCGAAATCGATCGGCAAGTCGTTCGTCTACGTGCCGGTCCCGCTCCCCGTCGCCAAGCTCGTTTTCGCGGTGCCGCAGGTGCCGCAGTTCCTCGGCATGCCGTCGCAGACGCTCGATTACTTCGACCATCCCGTCCACTACGACGCCTCCCAGGCGACGCACGATCTGGCGCGCTTCGGCGTCTCCTGCCCGCCCTTCGCCGACTACATCCAGACGCTCGTGGCGTTCTGGAAGAAGAAGAAGAGCGAGATCACCCGGGGGGCGATGGTCTGAAACACCGGCTCGCGACCCCTAACGCCTCGATCATCGACGGGCAGGACATCCGCACCGGCCGGACCGTCCCGGCGATCCGTCCGTCCACCGGCGAACCGTTCGCCGAGGTGGACCGGGCCGGGGCGGCGGAGATCGACGCCGCCGTCGCCGCCGCCGCCAAGGCGTTTCGCCACTGGTCGGGGACGTCGTTCGCCCAGCGGCAGAAGCAGCTCGGGAAGCTCCTCGAGGTCGTGCGGAAGAGCCATCTGGAGATCGAGCGCCTCATCGCCACGGAGCAGGGCAAGCCGGTCGGCGAGGCGCGGGCCGTCGACATCGTGCCGGCCGCCGACACCCTCCGGTACCTCTCGCGCCACCTCTCCGACCTCCTGTCTCCGCGCTCGGTCGACTACGAGCAGATCCTCTTCGCGCACAAGGAGGCGTCGTTCCGGTTCGAGCCGCTCGGCGTCATCGCGATCGTCACGCCGTGGAATTTTCCGTTCGCCATCCCGATGGTCGAGCTCGCGGCGTGCCTCGCGGCCGGGACCACGGTGGGCCTGAAGCCGGCCTCGGCGACCGCCCTCACGGGAGTTCTCATCGGAGACCTCTGCCGGCGCGCGGGGATCCCGCCCGGCGTCGTGAACGTCGTCACGGCGGGAGGAGCGGATTCCGACCGGCTCGTCTCGCACCCCGGGATCGCCAAGATCCTCTTCACCGGCTCGGTGGAGACGGGGCGGCACGTGCTCCGGACGGCAGCGGCGAACCTGACGGGCTCGGTCCTCGAGCTGGGCGGCAAGGACCCCTCGATCGTGGTGGCCGACGCCGACCTCGATCGCGCCGCGGCCGGCATCGTCTGGGCCGCGTTCATGAACTCCGGCCAGGCCTGCGGCTCCGTCGAGCGCGTCTACGTCGAGAAGAGCGTGGCGACGGAGTTCATCGCGAAGGTCGTGGCCCGGACGAAGGCGCTCCGCGTCGGCGACCCGACGGCCGAGGCGACCGACATGGGGCCGATGACGACGCCCGACCAGCGGGCGCTCGTCGAGGAGCACGTGGCGGACGCCGTGGCGAAGGGGGCGAAGCTGCTCCACGGCGGGGAGCGCCCCTCCGCTAGGGGGTACTGGTTCCCGCCGACCGTCCTCACGAACGTCCACCACGGGATGCGCGCCCTGCGCGAGGAGACGTTCGGCCCGACGCTGCCGATCCAGGTCGTCGAGAGCCTGGACGAGGCGATCGCGCTGGCGAACGATTCCGAATTCGGCCTGACGGCCTCGGGCTGGACGCGGTCCCGGCGGACGGCCGGGCGCCTCGTCGCCGAGCTCGCCGCCGGGACGGTGACGATCAACGACCACCTCTTCTCCTTCGGCGAGCCGACGGCGAGCTGGGGCGGCATCAAGAAGTCGGGGCTCGGCCGGAGCCACGCCATCTACGGCCTCTTCGAGCTGGTCAACCTCAAGCACGTCAGCATGGACATGGGCTCGGCGCCCGCGATGCCGTGGTGGTACCCGTACGACG
>DATIWM010000146.1:0-9319 GCA_035519355.1 Thermoanaerobaculia bacterium
GTCGGCGCCCCGCGGGCGCAGCGCCGCCGAACTGCTCTGCCGCCACTTCCGGACGACGACGCTCGCTCCCTTCGGCCTTCCGGACTCGGGGCCGGCGGTGGAAGCGGCGGCGGCCCTCCTCCATTACGCGCAGATGACGCAGCGTTCCGACTGCGCCCACGTGACGTCGCTCCGGAACGAGCCGGCCGAGGAGGGGCTGGTCGTCGACGCGATCACGGCCGCCCACCTCGAGCTGTTCCGATCCCTCCGGGACGGGGGCGCCGCCGGGACGCTGCTGTCGATTCTCGACCGGACGGGGACGGCGTTCGGAGCGCGGGCCCTCCGCCGGATTCTCGAGCGGCCGCTCGCGCAGCGGACCGCGATCGAGGCGCGGCTCGACGCGGTCGAGGAGCTTCTCGAGGATCCCGCCCGCCTCGAGCGCCTCGCGAAGACGCTTCGCGAGATCCCCGACCTGCCGCGCCTTCTCTCGCGGCTCGCGGTCGGTTCCGCGGGGCCTCGCGAGGTCGCGGGGCTCGCCGCCGGCCTCGTGAAGGCGGGGGAGATCGGGCCGCTCCTGGCCGGCGCCCGCTCCGAGGCCTTCCGGGAGGGGGGCGAGATGTCGCCCGCAGGGGTCCCGACGTCCCTCGGCGCGCGCGTGGCGGGCCGTCTCGCCCCGGAACCGCCGGCGACGGCCCGCGAAGGCGGGATCTTCCGGGACGGGGTCGACGCCGGAGTGGACGAGCTTCGGTCCCTCCGCCGCGACGCCTCGGCGCTTCTCTCGGCCCTCGAGGCGAAAGAGCGCGCCGAACGCGGCGTGCCGACGCTCCGGGTGAAGTTCAACCAGGTCTTCGGACACGTCTTCGAGATTCCCGGCTCGGCGCGGGCGAAGATCCCGGCGGACGCCCTGAAGCGACAGACCCTCTCCACGGTCGAGCGGTACGCCAGCCCCGAGCTGGTCGAGCTCGACGAGAAACTCCGGTCCGCCGATGCCCGGCTCTTCGAGCGCGAGGCCGAGTTGTTCCGCGAACTCGTCGGGGAGATCGTGATGGAGTCGCCGGTCCTCCTCGAGGCGGCCGCGCGGCTCGGGCGGCTCGACGCCCTCGGTGCGCTGGCCCGGGTCGCGCGCGCGGGGCGATGGGTCCGCCCGCGGATCGTCGAGGAGCCGGTCCTTCTCGTCGCCGAGGGACGGCATCCCGTGGTCGAGGCGCTCCGGCCGCGCGAGCCTTTCGTCCCGAACGACGCGGCGCTCGGGAGCGAGGGCGAGCGGATCGTCATCCTGACCGGTCCGAACATGGGGGGCAAGTCGACGTACCTCCGCCAGAACGCGCTGATCGTCCTCCTCGCGCACGCCGGGTCGTTCGTGCCCGCCGCCGAGGCGACGGTCGGGCTGACCGACCGGATCTTCACGCGCGTCGGCGCCTCCGACTCCCTGGCCCGCGGCGAGTCGACCTTCCTCGTCGAGATGGCGGAGACGGCGCACATCCTCCGGCACGCCACGTCACGGAGCCTCGTCATCCTCGACGAGATCGGACGCGGCACGGCCACGTTCGACGGCCTCTCCCTCGCGTGGGCCATCGCCGAACGGCTGCACGACGGCGAGAACGGCGACGGCCGGGGAAGCGTGGCGAGGGTCCTTTTCGCCACGCACTATCACGAACTGACCGAACTGGCGCTCGTGAAGCGCGACGTGAAGAACCGGACGATGACGGCGCGGGAGTGGGAGGGCGAGGTCGTCTTCCTCCGGAAGGTGGCCGACGGGACGGCGGACCGGTCCTACGGCGTCCAGGTGGCGCGCCTCGCCGGAATTCCCGAACCGGTCCTCGCGCGGGCGCGGGAGATCCTGCACAACCTGGAGAAGCACCAGCTCGACGTCGGCGGGAGGCCGCGCCTGGCCGAGCACGCGGGCGAGCCGGCGCCCCAGGAGACCCAGCTCGACCTCTTCCGGGGACAGGGGGAACTGGTCCTCGACGCGGTGGCGAAGCTCGATATCGACCGGATGACGCCCCTCGCCGCCCTCCAGCTCCTCGCCACGTTCCAGCACCGGCTCCGGGGTGACGAATGACACGAGCCGGTCAGCGCCCCGTCGAGGGCCGGGGCCTGCGAAGAGAGATTTCCTAGAGGGGGAAGAGGAAGAGGTTCGTGGCTGGCAACGCGTCGCAGCGGTTCGTGTTTGGCCTCGAAGGACCCGAGCTGGCGCCCCGTGAGCGCTCGACCTTCGCTGCGAATCCGCCCCTCGGCTTTCTTCTCTTTCGAAGAAATCTCCAGTCGGCGCCGCAGACGGCGGCCCTGATCGCCGAGCTGCGCGGACTCTGTTCGCCGTCACCGCTCCTCTTCGTCGACCAGGAAGGCGGGAGCGTGGACCGGATCGGTCCGCTCGCCGGCCTGAACTTTCCCTCGGCCGCGCTCCTGGCCGCGAAGGGGGCCGACCGGGTCCACGAAGGCGCCTTCCTGATGGGGCGGGCGGCGCGCCTGCTCGGCTTCGACGTCGACTTCGCGCCGGTCCTCGATCTGGCCCAGCCGGGAACCGGAGCAGTCGTTCTGGAGGGGCGCTGCTTCGGCTTCTACCCGGAGGACGTCACGCTGGCGGGAACGGTCTTCCTGCACGGCCTCGCGCGCGCCGGCGTCGCCTCCTGCGTGAAGCACTTCCCGGGCCTTGGTCGCGGGGCCGTCGACTCGCACCTCTCCCTGCCGGTGATCGACGCGCACGACGTCGACCTCATGGTGACCGACGTCCACCCGTTCGCGAAGCTGGCGCGGGGCGCCGACGGCGTCATGGTCGGCCACGCCGCCTATCCCGGCTTCACGGGTGACCCGGTGCCCGCCTCGCTCTCCCCGTTCGTGTACGACCTGCTCCGCGAGCGGCTCGGGTTCGGCGGCGTCATCTACACCGACGACCTGACCATGGGGGCGCTCGGCGGGTCGCTGTCGGAGCGTGCGGCCGCGGCGGCCGCGGCCGGGGCCGACGTACTCGTGGCGGCGAGAGGGATCGACGAGTACGCGCAATGTGTCGCGCGCGTCGAGGAGGCGGCCTCTCTTCCGGCGGCCGTCGCGCGCCGCCTGGGCGAGCTTCGCGCCCGCTGCCGGTCTGCGCCGCGCCCGGCCTTCACGCCGGAGGCGTGGGCCTCCGTGGCCGTCGAGGCGACAGCATTCCTGGAGCTTCTCGAGAAGCCGAGGGAGACGAAGACCAAAAGGGAATTCTCTTAGAGGGAAGAGATTTCTCGAGCGCTCGGGATGAGGGGGGCGCGGGGGGTGCGAACCCGGCGGTACGGCGATTGTAAGGGGCGTCGCACTCCCCGAGGATTCTCAGAAGGGGACGTCGTCCTCGGTTTCCGCGCCGCCGCCGGCCGGCTCGGATACGGCGGGCCCGGAGCCGGAGGACCCCTCGGGCCGGGCGCCGAGCATCTTCATGTCGCGCGCCTTGATCTCCGTGGCGTATCGCTTCTGGCCGGTCTCCTTGTCGTCCCACGAGCGGGTCTGGAGCGACCCCTCGATGTAGACCAGGCGCCCCTTGGCGAGGTACCGCTCGCAGATCCCGGCGAGCTTGTCGTAGGCGATGACCGTGTGCCACTCGGTCCGCTCCTGCTTCTGGCCGCTGGCGCGGTCGTTCCACGTCTCCGTCGTGGCGACGCGCAGGCGGGCGATTGCGACGCCCGCGGTTGTCTGACGCATCTCGGGGTCGGCGCCGAGGTGGCCGATGAGGATGACCTTGTTGACGGAACCCGCCATGGAAACCTCCGATCCGTGGGTCGGCGGAGCATAACAAAGGGACCGGACGCGGACCTTACAATCGGCACCGATTGAACGACGCCCGGCAGGTCGTCCGCGCCACGTGGGGAATCACGGCGTGGACCGCGGTGTCTCGGCTGGCGGGCGTTCTCCGCGACGCCACGATCGCCCGCTTCCTCGGCGCGTCGGCCCTCTCCGACGCTTTCTACACGGCCTTCCGGATCCCCAATGCTTTCCGCGCGATCGTGGGCGAAGGCGGCCTGCCCGGAGCCTTCGTCCCGATGGCCAAGCGGATGGCCCGCGAGCGGCCGGGGGAGGAGGGGGCTTACGCGGGGCGGGTCCTCTCTTTGCTTCTCCTCGTGCTGGTGGCGCTCACCGCCCTCGGAATCGTGGTCGCTCCGCTTCTCGTGGACCTCTTCGCGAGGGGGTTCCGGGAGACGCCGGGGAAGTTCGACCTGACCGTGACGCTGACCCGGTGGCTCTTCCCGTACATCCTCCTCGTCTCGGTCGCCGCGCTCCTCGAGGCCTGGCTGAACGCCCACGGGCGATTCCAGCTTTCCGCGGCGACGCCGGTCGCGTTCAACCTCGCCATCGTGGGGGCGGTCTGGCTTCTCGCGCCGCGGAGCGTTCCTCCGACAACGGCCCTCGTGATCGGCGTCCTCCTCGGGGGGCTCGCGCAGGCTTCCCTGCAGATCCCCGCGGCCCGGCGCCTCGGATTCCGTCTCGGCGGCTCGCCGCTTCGCGACCCGGCCGTCCGGGAGACGGTCCTTCTGATCGCACCGCGGCTCTACGGCTACGGCGTCGGGCAGCTCTCCTTCCTCGTCTCGAGCCGGACGCTCGCGGCGCTCGGAAACGCCTATGTGACCTTCAACTTCTGCGCGTTCCGCGTCGTCGACTTCGTCCTCGGCGGGTTCGTCGTCTCCCTGACGCGGGCGGTCCTTCCGTCGCTCTCCGAGCAGGCGCTGGAGGGGGGGCGGGAGAACTACCGGCGGACGCTCTCCCTGGCGCTCCGCCTCGTCGGCTTCGTGACGATCCCTTCCATGGTCGGCCTCCTCCTGATCGCGCGCCCGGTCGTCGACGTGATCTTCCGGCGGGGGCGGTTCGAGGCGGCCGACGTGACCCAGACCGCCATCGCCGTCGTCTTTTTCTCGCTCGGGCTCTACGCGGCCGCCGGCGTGAAGATCCTGACGCAGGCGTTCTACGCCCTTCACGACACGAGGACGCCGGTGGCCGTGGCCACGTTCGACCTCGGGGTCTTCTGGCTCCTCTGCCTCGCGCTCGCGGGCCCGATGAAGCACGCGGGGGTCGCCCTCGCCACGTCCGCCGGGTTCTGGGTCAACTTCGTTCTCCTCGCCGTCTTTCTCAGGCGGAAGCTCGGCCCGCTCGGCGGGCGCGACGTCGTGCGGTCCCTCGCCCGGACCTTCGGCGCGAGTCTCGCCATGGGAGCGGCTGTGCTGGCCGCTGCCGAGCGGCTTTGCCCCTACGACGCGGGGTGGCGCTTCATCGCCAGGGCCGGATGGGTGGTCGGAACGGCGGCCGGGGGCGGGATTCTCTTCGTTGCGGCCGCGGCGGCCCTCCGCTCGCCCGAGGTGGACGAGGTCTTCGGGGCGTTTCGGAGGAGGAAGGCCGCGTGATCCTCGTTCTGCAGCGGGTGACACGGGCGGCCGTGCGCGTCGCGGGCGAGACGGTCGGAGAGATCGGGACCGGACTCCTCGTCCTCGGCTGCGTCGAGCCCGCCGACGATGAGAACGCCGTGGACGAGGCCGCGCGGAAGACGGCCGAGATGCGGATCTTCGGCGACGCCGAAGGGCGGATGAACCGCGATGTTCGCGAGGCGGGCGGAGCGATCCTGGCCGTGTCGCAGTTCACGCTCGGCGCCGACCTGTCTCGCGGGCGCCGGCCCGGTTTCGAGGGGGCGGCGAAGCCGGAGGCCGCCGAGCCGCTCTTCGCGCGTTACGTCGCGGCCCTACGCGCTTACGGCGTCCGGGTGGAGACAGGGCGTTTTCGCGCGATGATGGAAGTCGAGCTGGTCAACGACGGCCCCGTGACGTTTCATTGGCGCTCGAAGCGGCCGGCCGAGGGGGGAGGACAAGGACGATGAGAGCGAAGGCGAGGGATCGCGAGACCAATCTCCTGCTGCATCTCCTCGACGAGGCCTTCGACCGGAAGGCCTGGCACGGGCCGAATCTCCTCGGATCGGTCCGGCGACTCTCGCCCGATGAGGCCGCCCGGCGTCCCGCGTCGGGACGCCACAGCGTGCAGGAGCTGGTGGTTCACTGCGCTTACTGGAAGTACGCGGTGCGGCGGAAGCTGACCGGGGAAGGACGGGGCTCGTTCCCGCTGAAGGGCAGCAACTGGTTCGCGCGCGAAGGCCGTGCCGCCCTCGCGGCCTGGCCCGCCGACCGGAAGCTCCTTCGTGAAGAGCACCGCAAGCTCCGCGCGGCGGTCGAAACCTTCCCGGCGTCGAGGCTTTCGGCCCGTGCCCCCGGCGTCTCGAACTCCTTCCGCCGTCTCATCGCGGGCGCCGCCGCGCACGACGTCTACCACGCGGGGCAGATCCGGCTGATCCTCAGGCTCGCCGTCGGCTGACCGAAGCTCAGAGCATCACGATCGGGACCGGCGCGAAACAGACGAGGAGCATCAGCAGGACGAGGGCCGCGACGGCGAGGCGCGTGCCGTCGAGCGGCTCGTCCTCGTCGAGCACGGGCGGGTGATTCACGCCGATCACGAGCGTGATGACGACCCAGAGCCACCACCCGGGCCATTTCAGGCCGAGAAAGGCGAGCACCCCGAGGAGGGGCCAGGCGGCCTTCCGCTGGAAGCGGCCGAGGACCGCGTAAAGCGCGTGGCCGCCATCGAGCTGTCCGATCGGCAGGAGGTTCAGGGCCGTCACGAAGAGCCCGAACCAGGCGGCGACGAAGACGGGGTGCTCGACGGCCTGTTCGCTCGTGAACGTGCGGCCGATCGTCAGCTGCTGCGCCCACGTCACGGCGAGCGGATAGCGGAAGAGGATGGTCCCTTCCTCGAGAACCGGGTTCAGGTTGGGGCGGGAGTGAGCGACGCCCCAGAGGAGGAGCGGGATCGCGACGACGAAGCCCGCGATCGGCCCGGCAACGCCGATGTCGAAGAGCTGTCTCTTCGTGGCGATGGGCTGGCGGATCCGGATGAACGCGCCGAGCGTGCCGACGAGGGAGGGGAAGGGAATGAAATAGGGGGGCGAGGCGTCGATGCCGAACCGCCGGCACATCAGGTAGTGCCCCATCTCGTGCGCGAAGAGGATCGCGAGAAGCGGAACGGAGAAGGAGAGGGCGCCCCGCACGAGTCCCGCGAGAGATCCTCCGGCGAGGCCGCCGGGGGGCAGGAGTCCCGGCCGGAAGTTGACGGCGAAGCCCGCCCCGACGTACGTCGTCGTCGCGAACGTGAGGAGAAGGAGAAGGGCGTGAAGCCACCACCGTTCGCGCCGGCGCGGCGCGGCGGGGCGCGGGTCGGGGACTCCCGCGCTCATCCGGTCAGGGCTTGGGTTCGAGGGCGGATTCCGGGGCGGGGGCGGCCGGCGCGGCCGGAGAGGTCAGGTCGCGAAGCTCCTTGCCGGGCTTGAATCGGATCGTGAAACCGGGGGGAATCTGCACCTCTTCGGTGGGGCGCTTCGGGTTCCGACCGATTCCCTTCTTGCGCGGCTTGACGAGGAACACGCCGAAGCCGCGGAGCTCGATCCGTTCGCCGCGCGCGAGCGCGAGACGCATCACGTCGATGATCGTTTCGACCGCGAGGGCGGCCTTCTGACGCGGAACGCCGGCCGCGTCGGAGACGCTATTGATGATGTCGTTCTTGATCACGCGGCACGGAGTTTACCGGGAATCGTTGATCTCGTTCAAATCGAGGGTTTTAGGGGTGTACGCGGGGAATTCAGAGCGAGAAGAGGCGGGATTTGAGCCGGACGATCTCGAGGCCGGTGGCCAGCATGGCGGCGAGGCGCTTGAGGGCCGGGACGGAGGGGGGCCGGGTGTAGGACTCGGACTCTCCCCATATGTAGAGGACGGTCTTCCCTTTCAGCGTGACGGGGACGACCGCCATCGTCCCGAGGCCGTCCGACCCGAGCGCCCGGAGGACCTTCACCGTCGACGGGAGGTCCATGTAGGTACCGACGTAGAAGCCTTCGGTGTCGCGGAGCGTCGCGAAGACGGAGGCTTCCGTCAGCGAAAGCCGGAACTCGCGGAGGTCCTCCTCGGGCTCCGGGCGGGCGCCCCAGCCGACGACGTATTCGCCTTCGACGACGAAGAGGGCGGCCCGCCGGACGTAGTTTCCGGCGGCCGCGAGGACGGCGTCGATGACGTCGTCGTTCGAGCGCGCCTCGCCGAGGTCGTCGGCCAGCCGCTCCTCCACGGTCGGCTCGGGACCGTCCGGGACGAGGTCTGGCGGGCTGGCCGGGGCCGGCAGATCGACCCGGGGCGGCGGTATGGAAGCGGACAAGCGGAAGTCGTCCTCCGTGATCTCGGAATCGGGAGGGCGCAGGACGGCGGCTGCCAGCCGGGCCTCGGTGCTGTTCCACGGGTCGGATCGGTCGCGGGTCGACGCCGCGGTCCGGATCGAGAGCGGGGCGAGCGCCGCGTCAGGCTCGGGACCGCGGCCGCCGTACGAGGGGGGATAGACGACGCGAAGGGTCGTCGGTCGGGCCTTTCGGGGTGCGGTGCTCTGCTCCGCCGGGGGAGAGGAGCCCCCCTCGGTGGCCTTCCGGAGATGGCCCAGCCGGATGGCGCTGACGTGCCGCGGCACGACGCGGGCACCGTAATGCTTCGCGAGGGCCGTGTCGATCCGGGCCTCCAGGGCCGCGAAGGCCCGGACCTCGAGGCCGGTCGCGAGCGAAATGTCGTCGAGGGAGCGCAGATCGTGCGGGTCTTTCATGGCTACGGAGAGAAGTCGCCCCTCCCGGCGGAACGGGACCACGCCGAGGCGCTGAGCCGTCCGGAGCGGCACGAGCCGGAGCACCTCCTGGCGGATCTCTTCGAGCTCGGTGCTCGTCGCCGGCGGCACGTTGTGCTGCGTTCCGAGACCCGTGGCGACGGCCGCTTCCGGCACGCCGGCTTCGAGGAGGGCCGTTCCGAAACGGCCGCCTTCGCGCCGGTGCAGCAGAAACGCCTGCGCCCGCTGCTCCTCCGTCGCGAGGCCCATCCCCACGAGGATGTCCCCGAGCCTGGCCATGGGATCTCCTGCGAATCATTCTATCCTCGGGTTCTCCGCCCCGGGGGCGTTTAGAATCGCTTCATATGAGCAGTCAGCGCCCGATCCGGGTTCTCATCGCCAAACCCGGCCTCGACGGGCACGATCGCGGCGCCAAGGTCGTCGCCCGGGCTCTCCGGGATGCCGGAATGGAAGTCATCTACACGGGTCTGCGAAAATCGCCCGAAATGATCGTCGAAGCGGCGCTCCAGGAAGATGCCGACGCAATCGGCATCAGCTCCCTGAGCGGAGCCCACATGACGATCTTTCCAAAAGTGCTGGGGCTGATGAAACAGAAAGGGATGGAAGGGGTGCTACTCTTTGGCGGAGGAATCATCCCTCACCGCGACATCGAGCAGCTGAAGGGTCTTGGTGTCGGGGAGCTCTTTACTCCCGG
>DATIWM010000147.1:0-10765 GCA_035519355.1 Thermoanaerobaculia bacterium
AAAGGGACGCCCGTTCATTCCGAAAGGCGTTCACCGTTTCAAGAGCTTCGAGGAGAGCCATTCATGGTCCCTTCGGATGATGGCGCGGGACCCGAATCCCGCCCCCCGCTCCTCGAAGACCGCTATGGATACGAAGGAGTCCTGATCGGCATCTGACCCGTCGGAACGGCGCATTCTCCGCCCGTCCCGCCTACTCGACCGTCAATACGATCTTGCCTACGTTTTCGTTGGCGGCCATCCGGCGGAAGGCGTCGCCCGCGCGGGCGAGCGGGAGAACGGAATCGACGACCGTCACGAGCGAACCGTCGGAGAAGCCGGGAAGGACGTCCCGGACGAAAGCCTCCGTCAAGGCGATCTTCTCGGCCGTCGGACGAGCGCGGAGCGTCGAGCCGACGATCCGGAGCCGCTTCACGAGAACGGAGCGAAGGTCGATCGTGGAGGAGCCGCCCCCCATCGAGGCGATCAGGACGTACCGCCCGCCGCGGGCCATCACGCGGAGGTTCCGCTCGAGGAACGGGCCGCCGACCGGGTCGAGGATCACGTCCACGGTATTCGGCCCGAACGCCTTCTCGATCTCGGCCGCGAAGTCCTTCGTCGACGTGTCGATCGCGAGCGCCGCGCCGAGCGAGAGGGTGGCGCCCAGCTTCCGCGCGCTTCGGGCCGTCGCGATGGCGGTGGCCCCGGCGCGCCGGACCAGCTGAAGCGCCGCCGTGCCCACCCCCGATGCCGCCGCGTGGATCAGGGCCTTCTCCCCCCCCTTCAGACCCGCCTCGAGGAAGAGGTTCACGTACGCCGTGAGCCACGCTTCGGGAATGGACGCCGCCTCCACGAAGTCCATCCGCGCGGGTATCGGCATCAACATCCCCCGCGGCACGGCGACCTTCCCGGCGTACCCGCCCCCCGCGAGGAGAAAGAAGGCGCGCTCGCCCGTTCCCTCGACGACGCCCGCGGCCTCGAGCCCGAGGATCTCCGGGGCGCCCGGGGGCGGCGGGTACTTCCCGGCGGCCTGCAGCAGGTCGGCCCGGTTCACCGCGGTCGCCTTCACCCGGACGACGACCTCGTCCGGGCCGGGAACGGGATCGGGCGCGTCGCCGTAGACCAGCGCCTCCGGCCCCCCCGGAGATGGAACGAGGATGGCTTTCATGAGAAGAGCCCCGAGGATTCTCCTAGAAAGAAGAGAAGACCGGGGATTTCCTCGAAAGTGAACCGCGGAACGGACGGGGCGTGATTCGTGGCCCGGTCGGTGACGACAGCGAGGACGTTTGGATCGTCCTCGCAGAGCGGGGCCCGGCCGGTGGCCGCGCGGCAGACCTCGATCTTGGGCAGCGATTCGCTTCGGAACCCCTCGACGACCACGACGTCGCAGTCGCGAAGGCCATATTCACCATCCAGGAAGGACGAGAGAGGACGCTTTTCGTGCGCCCGGCGGTGCACCGCGCTCCGCCGCCCCGCGACGAGGATCGCGGGTTCGGCGCCCGCGGCCTTGTGGCGCTGCGAGTCCTTTCCTTCCAGGTCCGTCTCGTACTCGTGGTCGGTGTGCTTGAGGGAGCCGACCTGGAGCCCTTCCTTCACGAGCGCCTCGATGAGCTTCACGGCGACCGTCGTCTTCCCCGATTCGTGGGCGCCGACGACGAG
Source organism: Thermoanaerobaculia bacterium (assembly GCA_035519355.1). Classification (GTDB taxonomy): domain Bacteria; phylum Acidobacteriota; class Thermoanaerobaculia; order UBA5066; family UBA5066; genus DAOMFB01. The sequence goes on from DATIWM010000147.1 coordinate 1,636, forward strand.
AAGAACGACGGGGGATTCTCTTCGAGTGGAATAGAGCAGATGCGGCTGTCGCTGCCCGGCGAACCGCGCCTCGTCGTCCCGGAAACTCGATAGCCACGGGTCGAGGCTCGTTCCGTCGTCGACGAGCCGGCGGAAGGTGGCCGTCCCGGCCAGGAGGTCGACGGCCGGGACGTCGTCGCGGTACTCGTAGATCTCCGTCCGCCACGCGAACGACTTCGGGTCGAGGTCGCGGAGGGCCTTCACGAGACGTAGATACGTCTCGAACGGCCGGAAGGATCCGGGATCGGTCACGTGCGCCTGGACGCCGCCGCAGAGTCGCCCCGCGTGCTTCTGGAAGGTGGGCGAAAAGACGTGCGGCCGGAAGACGACGCCCGGCATCCCCAGAGCGTTCCCGGCCTCGGCGGCGCGTTCGGCCTTGAGCCACGGCGCGCCGACGATCTCGAACGGGCGGGTCGTGCCGCGCCCCTCCGAGAGGTTCGTCCCCTCGACGAGACAGGAGCCGGGATAGACGAGCGCCGTGGCGCGCGTCGGCATGTTCGGCGACGGAAGGACCCACGCCGGGTCCGTGGCGAGGCCGGAGCGCCCCGGACGCGCGCGCCCGCGCCGCATCGGCACGACCGTCAGGTCGCAGCCGAGCGAGAACTCCCGGTTGACGAAGGTCGCGATCTCCCCCGGGGTCATCCCGTGCCGGACCGGGACCGGGTAGAGGCCGACGAAGGAGAGCAGCGGCGCTTCGGGGAGGTTTCCTTCGAGGACCTCGCCGCCGAGCGGGTTCGGCCGGTCGAGGACGACGACGGGAGTCCCGCGAGCGCCGCAGGCTTTCATCATCAGCGCCGTCGTCCAGACGAAGGTGTAGTAGCGGCTCCCGACGTCCGGCAGATCCGAGACCACGACGTCGAGGCCGGCGAGATGCTCCGGTCTCGGCGAAAGGTCGTTGAACGTCGCGCCATAGAGCGACACGACGGGGATCCGCGACGGCTCGCCGGACGCCACCGCTTCCATGTCCTGCGCGGCGCCCCGGAAGCCGTGCTCGGGGCCGAACAGGATCCGCACATCCAGCCCCGCCGCCGCCATCGCATCGGCCGCCGGGACGAAGCCCGAAGTCACCGACGCGGCGTTGGCGAGAAGGCCGATCCGCCGGCCCCGAAGAACTGATGGATCCCGGAGGAGGACGTCGAGACCGGTCGAGAGCGAGCGCGGCGTCACGCCGGCGAGTCTACCCGCCCGAAAACGAGAGCGGCGGGCCCGATGGCCCGCCGCACCGGCTGCCGATGGCGCCGCGTCTACTTCCTCGGGTTCGCTGCCGCGACCACGGGGCGGGCCGACGAGACCGGCTCGCAGTGGCAGTCCCTCGTCTGGGTGATGGAGATCGCGGTGGCGCCCGCGATGAAGGCCGCGCCCCCGATCCACCCGGCGGTCGGTGCCGTGGCCCCGGCCGCAGCGGCCGCCAGGACCTGCCGGCACTCCTCGGCGGGTTTCAGGTCACCCGCCGCGGTGATCTTGCCGACGACCCCCTTGCACCTGAAGCCGTCGGGGATGGCCGGCTGGGAGTCCGAGGTCAGGCCGATGACGAGGTTGTTGGCGTATCGCGTCTCCACGTTCGTGAGCTCCAACGTACACGAGGACCTCGTCGGCACGGTGGTGGGCGCGGTCGAGGCCTCCAGGCCGTCGGCGTTCTTCACGACGATCCGGTACTGGACTTCCGTCGTCTCGTCGACCGGGTACGGCAGGATGGCCCAGTAGTATCCCTCGTTGCCCTGGCGAAGCTCGAGGTAGTAGTCACCGCTCTTTTTGGCGACCGAGTGGAAGTAGACCCGGGCCGACGTGACGGGCGACGGGGTCTCGACATTCACCCAGACCTTGAGGTTGCCATCCTCGGGGACGCAATCGGCCATGAAGTGCGCGAGCTTCGGTCGAGCGGCCGCCTGGGCGACCGGGGTCGCGGAACCCAGGACGATCAAAGTCAGTGTCGCGGCGGATACCAATCTCATTGACGAGGCTCCGATCGGACTCGCAAAACGATAGGACCGGACGAGCATCAAGTCAAGGCAGGTCTGTCGGAAAGACGGCGTCTCGTCACTGTCCGAGGATCTTCTTCGCGTAGTAGTCGACGAAGGGTGCCGACGCGATCCCGGGTCGCGCGCGCGCAAGCAGCGTCCGGGCGCCACCCAGGTTCCCGGTCTCGTAGAGGCCGACCGCCGCGTAAAACATGTACGGCTCCTCACCGTCGGCGAACGGATCGAGGGCGGCCGCCTGGGCCGCGCAGACCTTCCAGTCCCTCGTCAGGAGCGCCGCCTCCAGAAGCAGTTTCTGCACCTCGCGGCTCGTCGGGTCGGCCTTCGCGAGCGGCACGAGCAGCACCTTGGCCTCGGCAGGTTTGCCCCCCTTCAGCATCTCGCGCGCCTCGGCCAGCTGCTTCTCGGGCGATTCGGACGGAGCCGGCCGTGCTTCGGGGGTGGGCGCGGCCGGCGGCTCGGCCGGAAGCATCTTCAGGTCGGCCTGGGCGCCCGCGTGATCCCCCCGCGCCTCGCGGGCCCGCGCCCGGAGCTTGAGCGCCTCGACCTGCCTGTCGTCGATCTCCAGGACCTTGTCGGCCCACCGGATCGTCGCCTTCTGGTCGCCCCGCTCGGTGGCCGCGCGCGCCAGCTCGAGGGGCCACACGAGATTTCGCGGCTCCGCGGCCGCCTTCGCCTCCAGGGCCTTCAGCCGCTCCTTGGGCGGCAGCTTCGCGATCCGCTGTTCCTCGGTCTCCACGAGCCCCGACAGGGTCGGAACGGTGAGGAGCACCTCGGGACGGACGCGCTTCGTCAGCAGCGTCTCGAAGTCGGCGCGCACGTCCCGCTGAAGCGGCACTTTCGCCCAGACCGCGAAGCGCTGCTCCACCTCGAGGAAGCGGCCCAGCGTCGTGTCGACCGCGGCCGTCTTCCCCGCCCCGTTCTGGGCCAGGGCCAGGACGGCCAGACCTTCCGAGAGGTAGAGGGGCTGGTCGAGGAGCCCGAAGCAGGCGATCCGAAGCTGGTCGATCGCCTCGACCCATTTCTTCGCCTGGCAGGCCCTCTCGCCCGCCTGAAGCCGCGCCACGTAAAACTCCTCGGCCCCGAGGGGCGCCGATACAATCGCCCCCAGTCCAAGAATGATGATCAGAGACCGGAGTTGAACTCTCTTCATAACAGGGTTCGCGTCACTCTCTCCGAGGCGTTCCGGCCTCTCTCCGCCGGCACCGCCGGGTTCGTTCTTCTGCTGGCGCTGGTGCTGGCCGCTCCCCTCCCGTACGGCGGAATCCTTCCGGGGGGGAGCTTTCTGATCGAGATCCTAGCGTTTTCCGCCGCCGGCATGGCGATGCTCTCACGCGGCGAGGAGCGGCCGCTCGGCGCGGCCCTCCTCCCGTTCTCGATTCTGGCCGGGATCGCCGCACTCGGCGTCCTCCAGCTCATCCCCCTCCCGTCCCGGCTCCTCTCGGCCCTCTCGCCGGTCAGCAACAAGGTCTATTCCGAAACGGCGGAGATCCTCGGTCTCTTCGGCCGCCCGGCCCGCTTCGCGCCGTGCGTCTCCATCGCGCCCACCGAGACCGCGAGCACCGTTCTCCTCGTCCTGGCCTACCTGGCGGCGTTTCTCGCCGCGTTCCGGTTGCTCGAGGGGAGGGCCCGGCGGCGCGTCTTCTTCGCCGCCGTCTTCCTCGCCGCGCTGGCGCAGATCGCTCTCGCCGTCGCCACCGAACCCGCCGGCGACCGCAAACACGGCTCTTTCGTCAACCCCGACCACCTCGCCGGGTACCTCGAGATCGCGCTCGTCCTGGCCTTCGCCGTCGTCTGGCTCGCGATTTCGTACGGCCGCGACGCCACGCGGCACCTCGCCGACCGCGCCGAACGAGTGGAGCGGCGGCTGCTGCCCGTCTCGCTCGCGATCCTCCTCTGGGGGACGGTGGCCGCGGGCGTCGGCCTGACGAAGTCCCGGGGCGGCATCCTCGCGTCGCTTCTCACCGCCCTGCTGCTGCTGGCCCTTCTCGCGCGCCGAAGCCGTCCCGGACGGCGTCGCCGCGCGGCCACCCTCGGCGCGCTCGCCCTTCTGGCCGGCCTCGTCTTCGTCGCGCTCGCCATCGAGAACGTGGCGATCCTCCGCTTTCTCGAGTCCGATCCGCGCGAGCTCTCGGCCGACACCCGCGTCCAGCTCTGGCGGCTCTCGCTCGACGCCTGGCGGCAATTCCCCGTCCTGGGATCCGGCCTCGGCACGTTCCGGGAGGCCTTCCGGCGCGTCCAGCCGCGCGACTTTTCCGGCCTCGTCGAGCAGGCTCACAGCGATCCTCTCCAGCTCCTCGTCACGGGGGGAGCCGTGGGCGCCGCTCTCGGCGCCGTCGCCCTCGCCGCGGGCGTCGTCCTCCTCCTGCGCGCCGTCCCGGCACAGGCCAGCCGCGAGGAGCGTGCCTTCACGGCGGCCGGCCTCTGCGCGCTCGTCTCCCTCACGCTTCACGGGCTCGTCGACTTCAACTTCTCGCTCCCCGCCGTTCCCGTCACGCTCGCGGCCGTGCTCGGCGCGGCGTGGGCCGCGTCGCTCTTTGGCCCGAACGAGGCCGCCACCACCGGCCGCGGCCCGAAGAGCGGCTGAAGCGAGAACGCTCGCCGCCCGGAGAGTCCCGCCAGCGGAACCTCGATCCGCCCTTTCCCGTCGACGAGAACGGTGCGCAATCGCCCCGCGTCCCAGCCGTAGCCGACGAGGGCCGGTTCCCGCGTCGCCAGCTGCAGATCGAGGGCCGAGTCGGCGTCCTCTTCCGGGTCGATGCAGAGGGAGAGTGCCCCGCTCGCGGACCAGTCGTCCTTCGCGATCGTTCCCCGCCTTGCCGCCCGCAGCCCGGCCGCGGCCGACTGCTCTTCGGTGACGTCGCCCCGCGCGCGCGCCACGTGCCGCCGCGCGAGGAGGACGTCGCACTCGCCCCGGGCGCTCGGCGCGATCCGTTTCAGCGCGGCTTCCGCCGCCCCGGGCCGGCCAGCCTTCAGCTCGAACCGCGAAAGCTCCACGAAGAACGTCGTCCACTCGAGCGAGCCGACCGTCTCCGACCGCGCGAGGATCTCCTCCATGCGGTACCTGTCGGCGGCAGCGAGCGCCACGCGTGCACGCACGGTTTCGGGGACGTTCGTGAGCGAGGAGATCGCTCTCGCGAGCGCCTCGGGCTTTACCGAGGCCATCCGGCCATCGAGGAAGAACCGGACGAGGTCGCCGCCCGGATCTCCGCGCCACGGCCCCGACGTCTCCGTCGGCCAGAGCTCGAGGACACGCGCCGGCTGAGCCCTCTCGCCCGGCAGGTCGAAGTCACGCGGCGGGTGGCGGCCCACCCAGCTCCTCGCCAGGTTCCGGACCTGGGCAGAGTCGCCCAGCCGCCACCTCTCCTCGAGCTTCGCCAGGTCCGCCGCGCGTTCGGACCGCTCGGCGTCCTCCCAGAGCGTGTAGAGCGTCGTCACGCCCGCCGCGTCGCCGGCCCGGGCCAGCTCCTCGCGTGCCGCCTTCAGCGCGTCGGCCCTGCGCGGCAGCAGCGCCACCGCCTCGTCGCGCCCCAGGGCCGCCGCCGCGTGAAGGAAGCCCCGCTTCACGAACTCCGGATCCCGGAAGGCCCGCACGAGGAGGTCCGGCGCCTCGCGGCGCCGCTCGGCCGAAAGGCGGCCCCAGTTCTCGAGGACCGCGCCGGCAGGGAGGGTCCAGATCACGTCGTCTCCGGGGGCGGCCGATGCGGCGCAAGACATCGGCACGGCCCACCGCTCGGGCCGTTCGTAGAGGTCCGGCCGGATCGCCCTCCGGTCGGCCGTGTAGACGACCTGCCCGAGCATCAGCCGGTGGTACGCCCACCCGGGGCGAGCCGCCACCGCGTCGACCATGAGCCGCCGCGCCCCCTCCAGCTCGTCGTCGAAACGGGCGATCGCCGAAAGCCACGCCTGCTTCTCGGCGGCCGTGAGATCGGTCCAGCGAACGGTCCCGAGGGCGTCGGACAGCGCCGCGTCGACGACCGCGTACGACGCGAGGTCGGCAGCCGGCGAGACGTTCGCCGTGGCCACCGCCGCCGGCCGCCGCACGTCGAGCGAGAACTCCCGCGCGAACGATGCCGCCGGACGCCGGCCCACCACGTCCAGCCTGTAGTTCACGGCCGAGAGGCCCGCGAGGGCGAAGCAGAACGCGGCGGCGAAGAGGCGAAACACCGGAAGCTCCTATCCCTTCGGCACCCACGGGAGCGGCTCGTTCCGGACGACGGCGCTCGGGTTCGCTTCGAAGAGGCCCTCCTCCACTTCGGCCCCGAACGCCGCCCGCACCTTTTCGCGGGCGGCGGCCATCCGGGGCGGTCGGGCCGCGAGCGAGTGCGCGTCCGAGGCCACCACGTGGGCGAGCCCCCGGTTCACGAATTCCGTCGCGGCCGACTGCGCGAGCTTCCCGAACTCCCCGAGCAGGCTTCCCGCCGTCAGCTCCGAAATTGCGCCGCGGGCCACGAGCGACGCCAGCCTCTCCGGGTTCCGCGCGAAGATCAGGTTCCGCTCCGGATGGGCGACGACCGGCACGACGTTCAGCACGACCAGCTCGTGAAAGGTCGCCTCCGCGTTGGCCGGCACCATTCCCGGGGCGAACTCCACCAGCAGGTACCGCGACCGGTTCAAGCAGGTCAGCGGCCCCGACTCCCCTTTCTCCACGAGGTCCACCACGTCAGACGAATACCAGAACTCGCAGCCCGGCAGGACCGATGGCTTCCCCCCCAGCAGGGTGTTCAGCCTCAGGACCAGCGCGTCGCGGGCGGCCGCGTCGTCGTTCAGCCAGCCGTCGCGAAGGACATGGGGCGTCGCGACGATCGACGTCGTCCCCTCCGCTGCGGCCTCGCGGCACAACTGCACCGCCTCGTCCCACGTCTCCGGCCCGTCGTCGATTCCGGGAAGACAGTGGAAGTGGAGGTCGATCATCCGAAGACGGCCCGGGGCGGCGGAATCGCCGCCTCGATGTACCCGTCCAGGGCGCCGTCCGGCTCGCCCACCGCGGCGCCGTCCACGGTGACCCACGCGTGGCCTTCGAGGGCGCCGTCTCTCCGCCGGAAGCCGAAGTGGATCGCCACGCCGTCGTAAGGTTCCAGGAGCCGATAGAGGACGACCGAGCGGGTCAGGCAGGTGTTCAGAGGACAGAGCCGTGCCACGGCCCGGCGACTCGCAACGAGGGCCGTTCCGACCAAACCCGGGTCAATCGGGCGCGCCCGCTTCGCGCCCGCCGAGGCTGCTAGCTGCGGGCTCCCCCGGCCCAGCTCCCGCCGGACATTGAGGGCGTGCACGACCGCCAGCAGATGAAGCCTCAGCCAGGTCATCCGGAGCCTACGAATCCGTCGAGCTCTCCGAGGAACCTCTCGAGATCCTCGTGAGCCGCGGAGACGTCCACGCGGAACTCTTCCACCAGCCGCTCGACGAGAGCTTCGCGGCCGAGGCCGGAAACGAGGCCCTCGACCAGGAACATGCCGGTCTCGTTGAGCGACAGCATCCGCATGCTCGCCGCGTCGGTCATCACGCCCGTCCCGTCGGTCAGCTTCGCCCTCGAGAAGCGATCCGACCGAAGAACGGCGCCGATCCGGCCGACGTCAGCGTCCGAGAGCATCGGCCCCCTTCCCGGCCGTGGCCCGGGGCCGCGTCTGTTCACCGGCTCCCCCCCGTGCCAGGCCCTCGACGGCCTCCATCACGTCCCTCGCCCCCGCCTCGTCTTCCGCTTCCTCCGGCAGGAAGATCTCTTCCCTCCTCACCCCGGCCTCGACGCGCGCGAGGAGCGGCAGCAGGGTTCTCCAGCGCTCCGCCGAGTCGATTTCGAGGAGGACGAGGGAAGACACGAGGCCCGCCATCGCCTCGCGGGAGCCGACCGGCGCCGTTCTCCTCTTTGCCGCCCCGTTCCCCGGCCGCCGCAGAAAAGCCACGCCCAGGAGCTCTCTCGGCTCGGAGCAGCAGGCGCCGCTCCCCTTCGCGAACGAGTACCAGGTCTTCGGGAACGCCGATTCCGGAGCGGCCTCCTCCACGCCGCCGCGGGCGGCAAGCCCCGGGTCCCGAAACCTCAGGCGGATGGAGGGATGCGAGGGATGCGCGAGCAGCCGCCCGCTTTCCGGCCGAAGGACGAACCAGTCGTCCGAGAGGAAGCGACGTCCGGCGCGAACCCAGCGGGCCGCCAGCGTCGACTTGCCGACGCCGGATTCGCCGAGTGCCGCCACGCAGCCCGCCTCCGTCTCGAGCAGCGCCCCGTGAAGCACGACCTGGTCGCCGCAGGAGAGCAGGTTCGGAAGCGCGAAATCGACGACGCCATGCGTCAGCGCGAGCCCCGGGGCCGACTCCACGTCGAGCTCCACGAGCCGGGCGGAGGGATGAACCCGGTGGGTTCGAGCGTCTCCGGTCCGAAGCCAGTAGACGCCGGATTCGCCCCGGCTCTTCCGGATGAAATCCCGGGGGCCGTTCGGCTTTCGAGGCCACTCGGGCTTACGAACACGGGCGGCCGAATCCATCCGCGACACCGTGTACCCGGGAAGAAGGCCGTCATCGGCGGGGAATAGCCCGCAGAGCGGGAGCGCACTCTCCTCGAGGAGACCCGACACGCCATAGCGGAACGGGGTCATGCGGTGGCCGCCAAACCCCCGGCCTCGCCAAGGGAGGCCTCTTCGGGAAAATTCCGGCGAAGCCAGTATTCCCGGCAGACCATGTCCCAGGCCAGCACCGGAGACTCCAGAGGTTCGCCGGCGCTTACCCGGCGGAGGAGTTCCTGCTTGTCCGCATCGAGCGGAAGGATCGCCTGCAGTCGCCAGAGCTTCCAGGGGCCCAGGCCGCGGAAGGCTCCACGGAGACTTCTTTCCACGAAGAGGTCCCGACTCGGCGTCTTGGGGCGCTCCCAGAGCGGGTCCGGACTCCGCTGGGCCATCGCGCGTCCAAGAAGCCGCTTCCTGTTCTTCAGCGTACCCAGGAGACGGGGCGGCGTGCGGAACGCGTAATCCACCATCTCGCGGTCGAGAAACGGATGGATCATCTCCACCCCTTCGTGTACCCCCAGCTGTTCGTCGAACTCCATGACGGAACCGTTCTGAACGCCGGTCATCTGCCCTGCTTTGGATCTCCACATCATCGATTCCCAGGCCGACGCGGGCCGCGAC
>DATIWM010000148.1:0-2409 GCA_035519355.1 Thermoanaerobaculia bacterium
GAAGGGAAGAGGGTCGCCGGAAAAAGAAAACGCCCCGGAGCCCCGGGGCGTTCTCGACGCGAACGAGAAGGAACTTACTTCGTGGCCGGAGCAGCAGCCGCCGGGGCCGCGGGAGCGCCGGTGGCCGGAGCGGGAGCCGCCGTGGCCGGGGTGGCGGGAGCGGCCGCCGTCGCGGCGGGCTTCTCCTCGACGACCTTCGGGGCCTCGGCCTTCGGGGCGGGCTTCTCTTCGGGCTTGGCGCAGGCAACAAGGCCGAGGGCCAGAGCGCCGATCGCGAAAACGGACGTGAGCTTCTTCATTTGTATCTCCTTCTTTTCGTTGGTGTTACGCAAGGTATCCCTGCGATTGTCGGCCGTTTGGATTCGGTCTCCGCTATTGCCCGTCTGAATACCCGGGCACCGATGCGGAAAAACCGCCTCGAGCTTCGGGTGAAAGGATAGTCCATTCGACGCCCATGTCAAGGGGCCGGGCGGCGCCCGGTGGCCGGGGGAGATCGCCTGCTACACTCGGCGCCCTTCCGATGTTCGAATCCCTGTCCGAAAAGCTGCAGCGGGTCTTCAAGGAGCTCCGGGGCGAGGGCCACCTCACGGAGTTCCACGTCGATCAGGCGCTCCAGGAGATTCGAACAGCCCTTCTGGAGGCCGACGTCAGCCTCCCCGTCGTGAAGAGCTTCTCCGCGGCGGTCCGCGAGAAGGCCGTGGGGCAGGAGGTGCTCACTTCCTTCTCGCCGGCGCAGCAGGTCCTGAAGATCGTCCAGAACGAGCTGACGAAGGTCCTGGGCGGGAGCGTCGCCCCCCTGGCCCTCAAGAAACGGCCGGCCGTGGTCCTCCTCGTCGGCCTGCAGGGCTCCGGAAAGACCACGACCGCCGCGAAGCTCGCGCTTCACCTGAAGACGAACCTCGGGAAGAGCGTCCTTCTCGTGCCGGCCGACGTCCACCGTCCCGCGGCGACCGAGCAGCTCCGGACCCTCGCCAGGGAGAACGGCCTTCGGGCCTGGGATCCGAAGGGCGAAGGCGACGCCGTGGCGAGGGCACTCTCCGCCGTGAAGGAGGCGAAGCTCTTCGGCTACGACGCCGTCCTCGTCGACACGGCGGGCCGCCTTCACATCGATGCCGCCCTGATGGACGAGGTCGCCCGGCTCCACGGGGCGGTCGAATCCGACGAGGTTCTCTTCGTGGCCGACGCGATGACGGGCCAGGATGCCGTCCGGTCGGCGCAGGCCTTCGGAGAGAAACTCCCCCTCTCCGGCGTCATCCTGACCAAGACCGACGGCGACGCGCGGGGCGGCGCCGCGCTGTCGCTCGCGACGGTGGTCGGAAAACCGCTGAAGTTCGTCGGAACCGGCGAGAAGGTGAAGGACTTCGAGCCCTTCCACCCGGACCGCGCCGCCTCGCGGCTCCTCGGCCTCGGGGACGTCCTGACGCTCATCGAGAAGGTCTCGGCCGACACGGACCGTTCGGCGGCGCTCCGGGCCGCCGAGAAGTTCCGGAAGAACCAGTTCACGCTGACGGACCTTCGGGACCAGATGCGCCAGCTGAAGAGCATCGGGCCGCTCGGCTCCCTGCTCGGCCACCTCCCGAAGGTCGGCCCGCTGAAGCAGCTCGCCAACCTCGACATTCCCGACGACGCGACCAAGACGCTTGAGGCGATCATCGACTCGATGACGCCCGGAGAGCGGGAGGACCCCTCGGTCATCAACGGCAGCCGCCGGAAGCGGATTGCGGCCGGCTCGGGGACGACGGTGCCCGAGGTGAACCAGCTCCTCCGCCAGTACCAGACGATGAGGAAGATGATGAAGGGAGCCGCGCGGATGCGCGGCTGACCACACCAGAGGAAGAGCAGGAAAGAAGAGATGCTGAAGATCCGTCTCCGCCGCGTGGGTGGCACGAACGCCCCCGCCTACCGCATCGTCGTCTCCGACGGTCGCCGCACCCCGACGGCCAAGATCGTCGAGGAGCTCGGGGCGTACGACCCGACGAAGAACCCTCCGACCCTCAAGTTCGACCGTGAGAAAGCCCAGCAGTGGATCGCGAAGGGGGCCCGCCCCTCCGAGACGGTCCGCCGACTCATCGCCAAGAACGCCTGAGGCGGCCGCTCCTCTCCGCCCGGAGGATCTCGTGGCGGTCGGACGGGTCGTCCGCCCGCATGGGGTCCGGGGCGAGGCCTCGGTCGAACTCCTGACGGACTTTCCCGGTCGCCTCGGCGCGGGCCGGGAACTGGCCGCGCGGAGCCCGAAGGGCGGTGTCGAGAGGGTCCGGATCGCCTCGGCGCGCCCCCACGCCGCGAGGCTCCTCGTCCGCTTCGAGGGCTACGCCACGACGGAGGCGGTCGAGCGGCTCCGGGGCTTCGATCTCTGCGCCCTTCCGGGCGACGAGCCGGCGCGGCCCGAAGGCTTCGTCTTCCACCACG
>DATIWM010000149.1:0-4371 GCA_035519355.1 Thermoanaerobaculia bacterium
GACCGCAACCGTGGCCCTCGTCGGCGAAGCGGGTCTCTCCGACGCCCGCCTCGTCGAGGTGTACATCGAGTGGAACCCGGCGATCGTGGAGGTGACGGGGATCTCCGCGGGCCCGTGGAGCAGCGCCGCCGGGGCGGAGGCGTTCCGGTTCGACGCCGACCGGGCCGTCGGGCGGGCGCGGATCCAGATGCTCCGACGGGGGGATGGCTGGGGGCTCCCCGAGGGGCCGCTCGCCCTTCTGGCGATCCGCGGAGCCGGCGGCGGGACGGGGTTCGTCCGCGCCTCGGCCGGGAGCGCCGTCACGAAGCGGGGAGACCTCTCCCCGGTGGTCCTTCCCGCGGTCGTCACCGTGAGCCCGAAAGTCTGAGGGTGGCCGCCATGTTTCGCCGGCCGTCGCGCGGCTACTCGCTGACCGAACTGGTGATGGTCGTGGCCTGCATCCTGATCCTCACGGCGGCCATCGTCCCGGTGACGCGCCTCGGGGTCCAGCGCCAGCGCGAACTGGAGCTTCGTGAAGCCCTCCGGTCCATGCGGAGCGCCATCGACGACTACAAGCGCCTGTCGGACCAGGGGCTCATCCCGGTCGATCTCGGGTCGGAGGGCTACCCGAAGAGCCTCGAGGTCCTCGTGGAGGGGGTGGATCTCGTGGGCCAGGTGAAGAAGAAGCGACGCTTCCTTCGGAAGATCCCGGTCGACCCGATGACCCTGAAGGCCGAATGGGGCCTTCGCAGCTACCAGGACGAGCCGGACTCGCGGTCGTGGGGGCGGCAGAACGTCTACGACGTCTACTCCCTCTCCGACGGGACGGGTCTCGACAAGACGAAGTACAAGGACTGGTGAGATGAAACGCTCCCACCGGGGATTCACGCTCGTCGAGCTGCTGGTCGTCGTGGCCATCATCGGGATCCTGACGGCCATCGCGCTCCCCAACCTCGCCCAGCACCCCCGCCGGGCGCGGGAGGCGGCCCTGAAGCAGGACCTCTACACCTTCCGGACGTGCATCGACCAGTTCTTCGCGGACAAGGGGCACTATCCCGAGTCGCTCCAGTCTCTCGTCACGGAGCGCTACATCCGGAAGATCCCGCTCGACCCCTTCACGAAATCGGCGGAGACCTGGCTGGTCGTGATGGAGGAGCCGGACGCTTCCGAGGCGGCCCCCGACCATCCTCCCGGCATCATCGACGTGCATTCGGGGTCGAAGGAGCTCGCGCTGGACAAGACGCCCTACAACTCATGGTGATGGCCGCGCCCCCCTGTCCCCGGTCCTCGACGAGGGGCTACACGCTGGTCTTCCTCCTCGTGGGGATGACCGTGATGGCGGTCCTGATCGCCGCCGTCCTGCCGCTCGCGTCGGCCGAAGCGCAGCGCGACAAGGAGCAGGAGCTCATCTTCCGCGGCCTCCAGTACGCGGAGGGGATCCGGAACTTCAAGCGGCGCTATGCCCGGTACCCGAACTCCCTGAAGGAGATGTTCGAGATCCGCCCGAGGACGCTCCGGAAGCTCTGGAAGGACCCCATCACGAACTCGAACGACTGGGGTCTCATCACGTCGACGGCTGGGGCGCCCGCGCTGGGCCCCCCCGTGTCGGGGCCCGGCGCCGTGCCTCCGGGCGGCACCGGCCTCACGCCCCCTCCCACGCCGACGCCCGCCCCGACGCCCGTCTTCGGCGGCTCCTCCTTCATGTCGGGCGGCGCCCCGATGGGCCCGATCACCGGCGTCTACTCGAAGTCGAAGAAGAAGTCGTTCCAGATCTATCAGGACCACGACGTCTACGCCGACTGGCATTTCACCGAGGCCTCCCTCATCGGCCCCGGGCTCCCCGCCGGCGTCGCCCCCGGTCCCGGCGTCCCCCCCGCCCCCGCGCCCGCCCCGGTCCCGAGCACGCAGTGACCCCCCGGTAGAATCGGGCGTGCTCGAGCACCGTCTTTCCGACGGAACGGCCGTCTGGCTCGATCCGATGTCCGACGTCCGGAGCGTGGCCCTCGGGATCTACGTCGCGGCCGGGTCCGCCGACGAGGCCTCCGGCGAGCGGGGCGCCACGCACTTCCTCGAGCACCTCCTCTTCAAGCGGAGCCGACGCCGGTCCGGGGCCGCCATCGCCCGGATGACGGACCGCCTCGGCGGGGAGTGCGACGCCTACACGACGAAGGACGCCGTGGCGTTCCACGCGCGGACGACCGCCGAGCGTGCGGACGAGGCCCTCGACCTCCTGATCGACCTGACCGGGGCGCCGGCCTTCACGGCCGCCGACGTCGAGGTGGAGCGGGACGTCATCCTCGAGGAGATGGCCGAGGCGAAGGACATCCCGGAGGACTTCCTGCACGAGGTCTTCCTCCGGCAGCTCTGGCCGGCGCATCCGCTCGGCGCGCCGATTCTCGGCACGGACGAAAGTGTCCGGTCGCTCTCTCGCACGCATCTGGCGAAACGGTTCCGCGCGATCTTCCGGCCGGAGCGGACGCTGTTCGTGGCCGCGGGCGCGTGCGAGCCCGGCCGGCTCCTCGCGCGGCTCGAGAAGGCCCGGGGCCGCGGCACCGCCGCCGCCCCGATCCCCGCCGTCCCGCCCCGGCCCCCCGGGCGGCCGCGGGCTCGCCGCCCGGTCCTCGAGGTGCCGAGGCCCGACCTGACGCAGGCGCACCTGCTGGTCGGCGCCCCGACGATCCCGTTCGGCCACCGCCTCCGGGCCGCCGCGTCGATCGCGGTCACCGTCCTGGGCGGCGGCGTCTCGTCGCGCCTCTGGCGGGACGTCCGCGAGGCGAAGGGCCTCGCCTACAGCGTGGGTGCGGGCCTGACGCTTCACCGGGAGGCGGGCCTCGCGCTGGTGGAGGCGGCCACGCACCCGAGGAACCTCCCGCGCCTCGTCCGGACGACGGGACGGCACCTTCGCCGGTTCCGGGACGACGGCCCGACCCGCGCCGAACTCCGGCGGGCGAAGGACCAGATCCGGGCCGAGGTCGCCCTGTCGCTCGAGTCGACGGCCTCGCGCCGCGAGGTGGCGGCGCGCGCCTTCCTCTACCGCGGGCGGCCCGTTTCGGCCGACGAGTTCCTGGCCGAGATCGGGGCCGTCACGGCCGGAGAGGCGGCGGAGGCTTCCGGCCTTCTCTTCGGGGCGTTCGGCCCTGTAGGTCTCGGCATCAGCGGCCCGCCCGTACCGGGTGTCACGGCCGACGACCTGATGGGAGAGCTCGCGGCATGACGGAGGACCCGGTCGTCCGTTACCGCGTGACGGAACGGTTCGCCGACCTCGCGCCGCCGCTCTATGCCTCGGAAGGGGCGGCGGGAGCGGATCTGCGCGCCGCGCTCGACGCGCCGATGACGATTCCTCCCGGCGGGCGCGCGCTCGTCCCGACCGGGCTCGTGCTGGAGATCCCGCGCGGCTTCGAGGGACAGGTGCGCGCCCGCTCCGGCCTCGCGCTGAAGAAGGGGCTGGCGCTCGCCAACGGCGTCGGGACGATCGACGCCGACTACCGGGGGGAGGTGGGCGTCGCCGTCGTGAACCTCGGGACCGAGCCGGTGACGGTCGCGCGCGGGGAGCGGATCGCGCAGCTGGTCATCGCCCCCGTCGCCCGGGCCACCTTCTCCGAAGCCGAAAGCCTGCGCGGCTCGGCGCGCGGGGCGGGCGGCTTCGGGAGCACGGGATCGGAATAGCGGTGGAGATCGCCTTCCTCGGCTCGGGCTCCTCGGGAAACTGCGCGGTGATCCGGGCGGGGCGGACGGCGGTGCTCCTCGACGCGGGGCTGTCGGTACGCGACACGGCGCGGCGCCTCGCGAGCCGCGGGATGTCCCTCGACGACGTCTCGGCCCTCCTCCTGACGCACGAGCACACCGACCATGTCCGCGCCGCCGCCGACTTCGCGCAGAAGCGGGGGCTCCCCGTCTACGCCTCGGCCGGCACCGCCCGGCAGGCCGGGCTGCCGGGCCCCCTCTTCGCCGACGTCCGGCTCGTCGGCGGCGGGGACGAGGTGCAGATCGGCGGCGATCTGCTCGTCCGGGTGGCGCGGACGCCTCACGACGGCGAGGAGTCGGTCTGCTACGTCTTCGCCGACGGGAGCGGCCGCCGGATCGGCGTCGCCACCGACCTCGGGCACCTGTCGCACGACGTGATGGAGGCGCTCCGGGGGTGCGAGGTGATCGGGCTCGAGGCGAACCACGACGTCGACCTCCTGCGCGACGGCCCCTACCCGGCGTTCCTGAAGCGCCGGATCCTGTCCGAGGTCGGTCACCTCTCCAACGACGACGCGGCGGCCGGGCTCCGCGAGCTCGTGACGGACCGGACCCGCCACGTCGCCGCGCTCCACGTCTCCCGGCACAACAACACGTTCGCCCTCGCGGGGCGCGTCTTCTCCGCCGCCCTCGCCGGGGCCGGCGCCACGA
>DATIWM010000150.1:0-6070 GCA_035519355.1 Thermoanaerobaculia bacterium
GACCGTGGACGCCCCGAAGCCGAGCGCCTCGTACCGCGTGCGGAGGTCGTCGGCGTCGTGGCCGAGCCCGCGGCGCGCGCGCCCCGCCTGGTGGACGATCTCGAGCTCGCGGCCCCCCGCCGCCACCGCCGCGAGGGCGTCCGGGAGGAGCCGGTTCAGGATCTGAGCCCCCTGGCTCCCGCCGACGACGAGAACGCGCATCCGCCGCGCGGCCGGACGGCCGGCCAGCGACGGGATCCGGAAGAACGCGTCGCGCACGGGATTCCCCGTGACGACGGCGCCCGGGAGCGCCCCGGCGGCCGCCGGCGTCCCGGCCGCGACACGGGTCGCCACGCGCGACAGGAGGCGGTTGGTCACCCCGGGCACGGCGTTCGCCTCGTGGACGATCGTCGGGACGCGACGAAGCCACGCCGTGGCCACGACGGGTCCCGCGGCGTAGCCGCCGACGCCGACGACGGCGCGCGGCGTCCGGCGCGAGAGGATCCGCCACGAGTCGAGAAGCGCCGGCGCGAGGGCGGCGGTCCCCGCGAGGCGCGCCAGCAGCCCCTTGCCGACGATCCCTCGCGCCCGGACGAACTCCAGCGGGTAGCCCGCCTTCGGGACGAGGTCGCTCTCGAGGCCCGCGCGCGTTCCGACGAAGACCACGGGCTCCTCCGGCCGGCGCCGGGTCAGCTCCGCCGCGAGCGCGAGGGCCGGAAAGACGTGTCCCCCGGTCCCCCCGCCCGCGATCAGGATGCCGAAGGCGCCGCTCATGACGCGTGCTGGGAGAGGTTGAGGAGGACCCCGATCGCGAGGAGGTTCGTCCAGAGGGCCGAGCCGCCATACGAAAGGAACGGGAGGGGGATCCCCTTGGTGGGCAGGAGAGCGAGGACGACGGAGATGTTGACGAGGGCCTGCGCGACGATCATCACGGACAGGCCCACGCCGAGCAGGCGCCCGAAGGAGTCCGGGGCGTTCGCCGCGGCGCGGACGCCGCGGGCGAAGACGACGCCGAAGAGGGCCAGGACGGAGACGCAGCCGATCAGGCCGAGCTCCTCGCCGACGATGGCGTAGATGAAGTCCGTGTAGGGATAGGGGAGGAAGAAGAGCTTCTGCTTTCCCTCGCCGAGGCCGAGCCCCGTGAGGCCGCCCGTGCCGACGGCGATGAGCGACTGGAGAGACTGGAACCCCTTGCCGAGCGGGTCGGCCTCGGGGTGAAGGAAGGCCAGAATCCGGTCCCTCCGGTACTGGGCCGAGAGGACGTAGGCGGTGAGCGTCGGCAGGACGAGGACGGTCCCGAGGGCGAACCACCGGAACGGGAGCCCGGCAAAGTAGAGCATCGCCGCCGCGATGACGAAGTAGGTCACCGCCGTCCCGAAGTCGGGCTGGAGGAGGACGAGGCCGGCGAAGAAGGCGAGGAGCCCGGCGATGGGGAGGAGGGTTCGCGTCGGGTGGGCGATCTCGGCTTCGCGCCGGGAGAGGAACGCGGCCAGCGCCAGGACGAGACCGAGCTTGGCGAACTCCGAGGGCTGGACCGAGAGGATGCCGAGGTCGATCCAGCGGCGCGTCCCGTTGACCGGCGTCCGGAAGAGGACGGCGACGAGCGTCGCCGCGAGGACGATGAGCGCGAGGGCGACGAGGCGGGGCCGGTTCAGGTGGCGGTAGTCGACGAGAAGCGCCCCCGTCATCAGGCCGGCGCCGAGGAGGACCGCGATCCCCTGCTTGACGAGGAAGAAGTACGGCAGGGCGGGGGCTCCCGCGGCGGGGAGATAGATCTGCATCGCGGAGGCGCTGTAGATCATCAGGAGGCCCGTCAGGACGAGGAGGACGACGGCGACGAAGAGAACGCGGTCGGAGGCCAGCTTCCTCGCCATTTACGCGGCCTCCGGAAGCGATCGGACGAGCCGGGCGAAGACCTCGCCCCGGTGTTCGTAGTTCCGGAACTGGTCGAACGACGCGCAGGCGGGCGACAGGAGGACGAACTCCCCCGGCGCGGCGGCGGCCGCGGCTTCCTGGACGGCCCGCTCCAGCGTCCCGCAGCGGACGACCGTGATGCCCCGCGTTCCTTCGAGGGCCGTGGCGATCCGGTCCCCCGCCGCGCCGATCGTCAGGACGCGGCGCGTCTTCGCGCCGACGACCGGGGCGAGGCGCCTGAAGTCGTCCCCCTTCTCCTTCCCGCCGAGGATCAGGTGGACCGTCCCGTCCGGGAAACCCTCGAGACTCTTGAGCGTGGCGTCGACGTTCGTCCCCTTCGAATCGTCGTAATACGTCACGCCGCCGAGGACACGGACCAGCTCCGTCCGGTGAGGCAGGCCCCGGAAGGAGCGAAAGGTCGCCGCGGCGGCCTCGCAGGTCACGCCGAGCGGCAGCGTCGCCGCCAGCGCCGCGAGGGCGTTCTCGACGTTGTGGGCGCCGGGGAGCGTCAGGTCGTCGCGGCGCGCCACGGGACGCGGGCCGCTCCCGTCCAGGTCGGCGAGGAAGGCGTCGCCGACGAGGGCCACGCCCCGCGCCGGCAGGGCCCGCCGGGAGAACTCGACGCGGCGGGCGCGCGGCCGGATGCGGGCCACGCCCGGATCGTCGGCGTTGAGCACGGCGACCTGCGCCTCGCGCTGGTTCTCGAAGATCCGGGCCTTGGCCGCGCCGTAATCGTCCAGCGAGCGGTAACGGTCGAGGTGATCGGGCGTCAGGTTGAGGTGGACCGCCACGTCGGGCGCGAGACGCCGGATCCCTTCCAGCTGGAAGGACGAGAGCTCCACGACCCAGATCGGAGGGGGCGCGTCGACCGGACGGGCTCCCGGTGCCGCGAAGGAAATCCAGGGGGTGCCGAAGTTCCCGCACGGCACGGCGGACCGTCCGGCGGCGGTCAGGAGCGCGGCGGCCAGCGCCGTCGTCGTCGACTTTCCGTTCGTGCCGGTGATGCCGACGATCACGCCGGGGAGGAGGCGGGAGGCCAGCT
The DNA here is from genome assembly GCA_035519355.1 of Thermoanaerobaculia bacterium. Taxonomy (GTDB): domain Bacteria; phylum Acidobacteriota; class Thermoanaerobaculia; order UBA5066; family UBA5066; genus DAOMFB01. The sequence continues at coordinate 2,936 of DATIWM010000150.1, forward strand.
CGATTTCCGAGATGACCGGGAGGGCGCGCGAGCGCGCCGCGTCGAAGACAGGGAGGAGCAGCGGGATGCCCGGCGAGACGACGACGACGTCGACGGCGGACAGGAGAGACTCCGGGTGGCCCCCGAGCACGTACCGGACGCCGTCCCGCTCCGGGAGGTCGCCCAGCTCCTCGCGGCTCTTCGCGTCGGTGGCGACGACCTCGACCCCGCGGGCCAGGAGCACCTCCACGGCGGCGCGGCCCGACCGGGCCAGGCCGAAGACCGCCGCGCGGGCGATCTCGGGAAGGTCGGGACCGAGGGAGAGACTCATCGCAGCTTCAGCGTGGAAAGGGAGAGGAGGGCGAAGAGGATGGCGATGATCCAGAACCGGATGATGACTTTCGACTCGGCCCAGCCGAGGAGTTCGAAGTGGTGGTGAAGCGGCGCCATCCGGAAGACGCGCCGGCCCGTCAGCTTGAAGGAGCCGACCTGGAGGATGACCGAGAGCGCCTCCACCACGAAGAGACCGCCGACGAAAACGAGGAGGATCTCCTGCTTGATCAGGATGGCGACGGTTCCGAGCGCCGCGCCGAGCGCCAGGGAGCCGGTGTCGCCCATGAAGACCTCGGCCGGGTGGGCATTGAACCAGAGGAAGCCGAGGGCCGCCCCGACCAGGGCGGCGAGAAAGACGGAGAGCTCGCCGGTACCGGGAACCGACGGGACGAGGAGGTAGGTCGCCGCCCGGACGTTTCCGGCGATGTAGGCGAGGAGGGCGAGCGTCGCCGCCGCGACGAGCGTCGAGCCGATGGCGAGGCCGTCCAGACCGTCCGTCAGGTTCACGGCGTTGGAGGCGCCGACGACGACGACCGTGGCGAAGACGAGATAGCCCGCCGTGCCGACGTCCGGGTGGACGTTCTTCAGGAAAGGAAAGGAGAGATGCGTCGGATCGGGGCGGCCCGGGAAGAGCGTGAGCGAGGCGAAGCCCACGCCGGCCCCGATCAGCGCCTGCAGGACGATCTTCTGGCGGCCCGAAAAGCCCCGGTTGTGCTGGCGGGAGACTTTCCGCCAGTCGTCCCCGAGGCCGACGCCCATCGCGAGGAGCATCGCGGCCAGCGCCACCCAGACGTAGCGGTTCGAGAGGTCGGCGAAGAGGAGCGTCGGGAGGGCCACGGCGAGATTGATGAGGACCCCCCCCATCGTCGGGGTCCCGGCCTTCGCCTGGTGGGCCTTCGGCCCCTCCTCTCGGATCGCCTGTCCGATCTGCCGGTTCTTCAGCCACCGGATCAGGGCGGGCCCGAGAACGATCGAGAGGATCAGCGCGAGGAGCGCCGCCATCGCGGCGCGGAACGTGATGTACCGAAAGACGCCGACGACGGGAAGCTTCCCGGCGAGGGGCGCGAGGAGCCAGGGAATCATCCGGCCCCTCCCCCGTCGGGGCCGCCTGGTCCCCGGAGGAGCCCGCCCGCCACGTCGCGGTCGTCGAACGGCATCCGCTTCTCGCCGAAGATCTGTACGGTCTCGTGTCCCTTGCCCGCGATCAGGACGACGTCCCCGGGCCGCGCCCGCCGGAGCGCCTCGGCGATCGCCTCGCGCCGGTCGACGATGTAGGTGGCCGACTTGCCCGCGGCCTGAACGCCGGCCCGGATGTCGGCGAGGATCGCCTCCGGGTGCTCGGAGCGCGGGTTGTCGGACGTCACGAGGACGTCGTCGGCGAGCATGGCCGCGATCTTTCCCATGTCGGGGCGTTTCCCCTTGTCCCGGTCGCCGCCGCAGCCGAAGACGACGAGGACGCGCCCGCTCGTCGTCCGGGCCAGCTCGCGAACCGTGAGGAGGACTCCTTCGAGCGCCCCCGGCTTGTGGGCGTAATCGACGAGGACATGGAGACCCCGGCTGTTCCCGACGCGCTCGAGGCGGCCGGGGATCCGGTCGACCTGGGAGAGGGCCCGGAGGATCTCCGGCGCCGGAAGCCCGAGAGCGAGACCCGCCGCCACGGCGGCGAGCAGGTTCTCGGCGTTCGGACGGCCGAGGAGCGGGGACCGGAGATCGAAGGTCTGCTCGGTCGCCGCGATCATGACCTCGAGGGAGATCCGCGGCACGGCGGCCCGGATCCGCCCGCGGACGTCGGCGGCGGCGTGTCCTTCGAGGGAGAAAGCAAAGCGGGACGGACCCGGGATACGGGGAAGGAGCCGCCGCCCCCACGGGTCGGCCAGGTTCACGACGGCCTTGCCGCCCGGTTTCAGGAGGGAGAAGAGTCGCGCCTTCGCCTCGAAGTAGCTGTCCATGTCCCCGTGGAAGTCGAGGTGTTCGCGAGAGAGGTTCAGGAAGATCGCTGCGTCGAACGCGCACCCGGCGAGGCGCTCGAGGGTCATCGCGTGCGAGGAGCACTCCATCGAGGCGGCCGTCCCGCCGTCGGCCGCGAGCGCGGCGAGCAGGGGCTGCAGCTCGGTCGCCTCCGGGGTGGTGCGCACGGCGGCGATCTCCCGGCCGTCCGCGCCCCGCCAGACGAGCGTTCCGAACAGGCCCCTCTTCGGATGGCGGACCGAGAGGACCCGGTCGAGCAGGAGCGTCGTCGTCGTCTTGCCGCTCGTCCCGGTGACGCCCGCCATGACGAGGCGGCCGGACGGGTACCCCGCGAGCTTCGCCGCGAGGAGGCCGGCCGCCCGCCGGGGGTTGCTGACACCGAGGTACGGGATGCCGGGCGTGATGAGAGGAGTCACGGGCGGCAGCCCCAGCGCGGCCACGGCGCCTCGGGAGACGGCATCGGCGATGTAGGTCCGGCCGTCGGTGACGAGCCCCGGCAGGGCGGCGAAGAGAGAACCGGGGACGGCACTGCGCGAGTCGTGGGTGATGGCGAGGATCTCCGGGTCGCCGGGCGCCCCCGTCCGCTCGTGCGGCAGCTCGGCCGCGAGAACCGAGAGCTTCACGGCGTCGCCTCGCTCCGGCCGCCCGGGGCGGTCGGAGCCAGGGCCACGAGGCAGACGCCGCCGCGCCCCGCGGCCGTCCCGGCGGGGGGTTCCTGCGCCACCACGAAGCCTCGCCCGGAGAGACGCGCGGTCAGCCCGGCGCGCGCCAGCGCCCGGACCGCGTCGCGGGCCGAGAGGCCGGCGAGGTCCGGGACCGTTCCATCGACGGGCTCGACGCCGTCGGCGTCGAACC
>DATIWM010000151.1:0-13328 GCA_035519355.1 Thermoanaerobaculia bacterium
CTGGTGTGGTTCGCCACGCTCGTCACGCTGGCGGACGGACTCAATCGCGTCGGCTTCGTCGAGTGGTTCGCGAGAAAGGCCGCGGCGCCGCTGGCCGGCCTGCCGCCCACGGCCGTGATGGTCCTCCTCGTCGTCCTCTTCTTCGTGATTCACTACTTCTTCGCCAGCCTGACGGCGCACGCGACGGCGACGCTTCCGGTCATCCTCGCCGCCGGCGCCGCCGTCCCCGGGCTCGAGCTCCGGACGTTCGCTCTCCTCCTCTGCTATTCCCTCGGGATCATGGGGATCCTGACGCCCTACGCGACGGGCCCGTCGCCCGTCTACTACGGGAGCGGCTACGTTCCCCGGAAGGACTTCTGGCGGCTCGGGCTGATCTTCGGCCTCATCTACCTCGGGGCGCTTCTCGCCGTGGGCGTGCCGTGGCTCCTCTTCGCGAAGCCGTGAGCGGCTAGAATCGGATCTCGCAGGGGAGGTGTCGATGGACGTGCCCACGAAGGTCTACGTGACGTGCCCGATCGCCGACCTGAAGCAGGTCGCCGGCACGCTGATCGCGATCTCCCCCCACGGCTTCTACGAGCTGCACGTGGCCTTCGGATCGAACACGCACGTCGTTCTGCTCCCGATTCCCGCGACGACGCTGACCGTGGCGGAGCCCGTCCTGAGCCCGCCCGCCAGCTTCGAGGTCGAGCGGTAGCGCGCGCCGCTCCGAAGCGGGCGATGACGTCCGAGCCTCTCTCCGCCGTCGACACGGCCTGGCTCCACATGGAGGAGCCGACCAACCTCATGATGGTCACGGGGTTCCTCGCCTTCGACGAGGTCCTCGACTTCGACCGACTGACGAGCCTGATGCGGAAACGGCTCCTCCGGGTCCCGCGCCTGACGCAGCGCGTCGTCGAGTCCCGCCTCCCCTTCGCGCCGCCCCGGTGGGAGACCGACCCGACCTTCGACATCCGGGCCCACCTGCACCGGATCGCCCTGCGACCGCCCGGAGACGACGCGGCGCTCCGCGAGCTGGTCAGCGACCTGATGTCGACGCCCCTGGACTTCTCCAAGCCGCTCTGGCAGTTCCACCTCGTCGAGGGATACGGCCGGGGATGCGCCCTCGTCTGCCGCTTTCACCACGCCCTGGGGGACGGCGTCGCCCTCGTGCGGCTGGTCCTTTCGATGGCGGACGGCGCCGGACAGGAACCCGAGGCGGCGTCCTCCGGGGAGGCACACGGATGGGAGGGTCTGGACGCCCTTCTCGTTCCGGCGGCGAAGGCCGTCTCGCGGACGCTCGAGGTGACGAAAGGGCTCGTCCGCGAAGGGGTCGAGTCACTCGTCCACCCCGAGCATCTCCTCGAGATCGCCGCGCGCGGCGCCAGCGGCGCGGACGCGCTGGCCAAGCTTCTCCTCATGCCGCCCGACCCCGTCACGCCCTTCAAAGGGCCGCTCGGCGTGGAAAAAGTGGCCGCCTGGTCCGACCCGATCCCGCTCGACGAGGTGAAAGCGGCGGGAAAGGCGCTCGGCGGAACGGTGAACGACGTCCTTCTCGCCTCCGTGACGGGGGCGCTCCGGCGCTACCTCGACGGCCGGGGCACCGTCCGAAGGGACCTCGAGTTCCGCGCGGTCGTGCCGGTGAACCTCCGGCGTCCCGAGGAGGCGCACGAGCTGGGAAACCGGTTCGGCCTCGTCTTCCTCTCCCTTCCGGTCGGCATCGAGGACCCCCTCGAGAGGCTCTTCGAGCTGAAGGAGCGGATGGACGAGATCAAGAAGACGCCCGAGGCGATCGTCGCCCTCGGCCTTCTCGGTGCGATCGGCACCGCCCCCATTCCGGTCGAGCGGCTCGTCGTCGAGCTGTTCGGGCGGGGGGGGACGGGTGTCATGACGAACGTCGCCGGGCCCCGACAGCCGATTCTCCTGGCCGGGCTGCCGGCGACCGGAGTGATGTTCTGGGTGCCGCAGTCGGGGCGGCTCGGCCTCGGCGTCAGCATCCTGAGCTACGCGGGAGGCGTCTGCCTCGGCGTCGCGACGGACGCCGGCCTCGTCCCCGATCCCGAGACGATTCTCGAGGGCTTCAAGGACGAGTTCGACGCGCTGGCGGCGCTGGCCCGGAAGGAAGCAGCGCCGGCCCGGAAGGAAGCGGAACCCGCTCCGCCCGACCGGAAGAAGCGGACGCCTCCCACGGCGCGCCCGGCCGGGACGAAGAGGCTCCGGCTCCGGCCCCGGAGCTAGCCGGCGGGTTCGGGGGCGTCGGCGAGCTCGATGCCGCCCTGGGCGTGGAGCTCGACGGCGCGCTGCATCCGTGCGCGGGCGTCCTCGAGGAGGGCCGCCTGCGTGTCGACGCCCGGCGCGGCGGCGGCGGGGCGGAGCCGCTCGTAGCTCCCGTCGGCGCGGAGCACCCGCGCCCGGACGTTGTCCGACAGGATCAGGTCGACGGAAGCGGCGACCCTTCGGGCCAGCTCCGGTTCGACGACGGGGAAGGCCGTCTCGACGCGGCGGAAGAAGTTCCGCGGCATCCAGTCGGCCGACGAGAGCCAGACCTGCCGCTCGCCGCCGTTCTCGAAGACGAAGGCGCGGCTGTGCTCGAGGAACCGCCCGACGACGGAGACGACCCGGATCTTCTCCGACAGCCCGGGGACTCCCGGCTTCAGGCAGCAGATGCCGCGGACGGCGAGGTCCACGGTGACGCCGGCCTGCGAGGCCTCGCAGAGCGCCGCGATCACCTTCCGGTCGACAAGGGCGTTCATCTTGGCCCGGATCCCGGCCGGGCGGCCGGCCCGTGCATGCGCCGTCTCGCGACCGATCCAGTCGAGGACGGTCCGGTGCAGCTCCTTCGGAGCCGTGACGAGGCGGGCGTAGCTGGTTCGGCCCGCGAGGCCCGTCAGCGAGTTGAAGAGCTTCGTCGCGTCCTCCCCGAACTCGGGCCGGCAGGTCAGGAGGCCGAAGTCGGTGTAGATCCGCGCCGTCGTCGGGTTGTAGTTGCCCGTCCCGAGATGAACATAGCGCCGGATCTCGTCCTTCTCGCGGCGGACGACGAGGGCGATCTTGGCGTGCGTCTTCAGGCCGACGACGCCGTAGACGACGTGGACGCCCGCCTGCTCCAGCGCCTTGGCCCAGACGATGTTGTTTTCCTCGTCGAAGCGGGCCTTCAGCTCCACGAGGACGGCCACCTGCTTTCCCTTCTCCGCCGCCCGGATGAGCGCCGGGATGATCGGCGACTCGGCTCCGACCCGGTAGAGCGTCATCTTGATGGCCAGCGTCTTCGTGTCGTCCGCGGCCCGCTCGATCATCTCCACGACCGGGCCGATGGAGTCGTAGGGGTGGTGCAGGAGGAGGTCTCCCGAGCGGATCGCCGAGAAGATCGAGGAGTCGGGCGAGAGAAAGACGGGGGGAACGGCCGGCGTGAAAGGGGGATCCTTCAGCTCGTTCCGGTCGAGCTTCACGAGCGACATCAGGTCGCCGCCGCCGAGCGGCCCCTCGATCTCGTAGACGTCGCCCTCCAGGATCTCCAGCTGCCTCACGAGGAGCTTCCGGACGCGCTTGGGCGTCCGGGGAGCCACCTCGAGCCGCACCACGGCCCCGAAGCGGCGGCGGCGGACCTCCTGCTCGATCGTGGCGAGAAGGTCCGAGGCCTCGTCCTCCTGGATCTCGATGTCGGCGTCGCGCGTGACCCGGAAGAGGTGCGAGGAGACGATCTCGAGCCCCGGAAAGAGCTCGCCGAGATTGGCCTGGATCAGCGACTCGAGGAGGAGGAACTCCGCCTTCTCGGGCCGGACCTTCTTCTTCCCCTCGACGATTTCGCGGAGGGGGACGAGGCGGGAGAGCGCGGCGGGGACCTTGACGCGCGCGAACTTCACCTCGCCCGTCTCCGGGTTCTTCACCTCGACGGCCAGGTTGATCGAGAGGTTCGACAGGAACGGGAAGGGATGTCCGGGGTCGACGGCGAGGGGCGTCAGGACGGGGAGGACGTTCTTCCGGAACCAGGCGCTCGCCACCTCGCGCTGCGGTTCGGCCACATCGCTCCAGGTCAGGATCGAGATGCCGGCCGATGAGAGCTTCGGCAGGAGATCGGAGAGAAGGCACTGCGACTGCCGCGCCTCCATCTTCAGGACGGCTTCCCGGATCCGCGCGAGCTGCTCCGACGGCGTCAGGCCGTCCTCGGCCGGCTCCACCTTCCCGGACCAGACCTGGTCGAGGACGCCCGCCACGCGGACCATGAAGAACTCGTCCAGGTTCGTCTCGGTGATGCAGAGGAACTTGAGCCGCTCCAGCAGCGGCCACCGCTCGTCGTGGGCCTCGTCGAGAACGCGTTCGTTGAACTCCAGCCACGACAGCTCGCGGTTCAGGAGCGGAACGGCCGGCCCCGCGGGAAGCGCCGGAGACGGGGGCGCGGCGGGCTCGGAAGCCGGCTCGACCAGCTCGAGGTTTCGACGGCGGCGCGGCCGGCTCTGGTGGTTGATCATGTCGGGAGACCGCCTCCGGGCGGGGCTGACGAGGATACCGGAGCCGGGGGAAGGCCGTGGAGAAGAACGCTAAGCCGCAGGGGAAGAAGGAGTTCCCTTTGGTTCCCCTCGAACCTCGAAACCGGCCTTCCGGAGCGCGGAGGTCGCCTCGGCGAGCGTCTCGGCCTTGACGAGGATGTAATCGGTGTCGAAGGTGGAGAGGGCGAAGAGGGAGATTCCGGCTTCGGCGAGCGGAGCGGCGAGAGAGGCGATGACGCCGGTCGTCTCGAACGGGATCGGGCCGTGGAGCTTCAGGGCGGCCCAGCCTCTCTCGACCTTCACCCCCTCCGGGACGGCCGCTTCCTCGCAGACGATCGAGAGCTCTTCCTTGGTCCGCGTGGCGGAGAAGAAGCTCCCTCCCTCGGCCCACGCCGGAACGGCGGCCTCGGCGTGAAGCCGGCAGACGGCCCACCGCCCGGGGAGGGTCGACAGGACGAGGGGTCCGGCCGGGGGCGGCATCTCCCGATTATCCGCTCCGGCGGCTTTTCGGAGAGGATGGGAGCCGGCATGACCGACGAACCTCGGGATCCGGCCCGGCTCCGGGAGATCGCGGCGGGGCTCGGGATCCCCGCTGCGAAGCGGCACATCTTTCTCTGCTGCGATCAGACGAAGCCGAAGTGCTGCGAGAGGGAGCGAAGCCTCGCCGCATGGGACTATCTGAAGACGCGCCTCAGGGAACTGGGCCTCTCCGAGACGGGCGGGATCGCCCGGACGAAGGCGAACTGCCTCCGGATCTGCGCGGACGGGCCGATCGCCGTCGTCTATCCGGAGGGCGTCTGGTACCGGGCCTGCGACCCGCCGGTTCTCGAGCGGATCATCCGGGAGCACCTCGTCGGCGGGACGCCGGTCGCCGAGTTCGTCATCGCCGCCCGGCCGCTCGGCGGCGACCAGTGACGTCGCCTCGGGATCCCGGACCGGGATACGTCGCGGAGCTGCGGGACGCCCTGATGGTCGATCCGGAGTGGCGCGTCGAGTCGGACCGCTCCGTCACCTGGTGGCCTCACCGGTTCGCGCAGCGGATCTCGGCCGGGGAGCCTTTCGAGGACGACGGCGTGAGAGGGTGCCGGATTCACGTGGAGACGGACCTCCTCGACGTGGAAGAGCCGTCCGCGCACCTCGACGGCCTCCTGGCCGAGCTGATGCGGCATCCGCCGATGGCGGCGTTCCGGTGCGACGCCGCGAGGCGGAAGGCGACGCTCTGGTCGGGCCTGTACGTCCACGAGGCGCTCGCGCCCTTCTTCCTGCCGCGCCTCGCCGTCGCGGCGCTGCTCCAGGCGACCTACGCGGGGCTCGGGGAGGAGTCGCTCACGAAGCTGACCGGTCTTCCCGCGGCCCGAAGCGCCCACCCGGCCTCGGGAGCCCGCGCGTCGCCGGACGACCTTCTCCGGCTCGCGAAGGAACGGATTCTGCCGGCGGGGGACGAACGGAGCCGCTGGAGCGACGCGGGGGAGCTCCGCCGCGCCGCGGAAGGGCTCGCGGCACGGGGGGCGCGGGCCGCCGCCACCCCGCGGGGGCTGAATGCCCGCTTCCCGTTCGTCCCCGGGGCCGACGAGCCGCTCGCGCCGGCCCGCTCGAGTCTTCTGCAGGTCCGCCACGACGAGGCCCATCCGGAACTGGGGCACGGCGTCTTTCTCCGCCTGTTCCTCCCGGGAGGACCGGCCCGTTCGCGGGGCCTTCCCCTGCCGACGCTCGCCCTCCGCCTGAACGACCTCGAGCGGCGCGACCCGGCCTTCACGGGCGCGGCTCTCGGCTCCTGGTGCCTGGAGCGGTCGGATCCGGAATCGGAACTCCCCGTGCAGGCGGCCCCGCCGCGCCTCTGTCACGTGACGTTTCTGCCGAACTACGTCCGCGTGGACGGGGCTCTCGAGAACGCCGTCCTCGACGCGGGCCGCCGGGCGCTCTGGTCCGCCCGCGTGTTCGCCCACGGGCGCGGAGTGTCTTAAGCTCTCCCCGGTCTTTTCGGAGGCTCGACATGAAGAAACGGACGTTCCTCTCCCTCGGTCTCGCCGCCTTCGCCGCCGCCGGCTCGCTCCTCGCCCCCGGCTGCGGCAGGAAAGGCGACCTGCCGACGATCAACGTCGGCCTCATCGCCGATCTCACCGGCAGCCGCTCGGCCTTCGGGGCGTCCAGCAAGAACGCCGCGGAAATGAAGGTCGCCCGGATCGACGAGCAGGGCGGCATCGCCGTGGGCGGAACGAAGTACGACTTGAAGCTCGTCATCGTCGACAGCCAGTGCACGGCGGAGGGAGCCGTGGCGGCGGCGCAGACCCTGATCAAGGAGGACACCGTCATCGCCCTCGTCGGCCCGATCACCAGTCTCGAGGCGGTCCCGGTGGCCGAAGCGGCCGAGGCGGCCCGGGTGCCGATGATCACGCCGGGGTCGACGGCTCCGAAGACGACCCTCGACGCGACGACCGGCCAGCCGAAGAAGTGGGTCTTCCGGACCTGCTTCACCGACGCGTGGCAGGGGGCCGTCCTCGCGAAGTTCGCCGACGGCTACGTGCGGGCCAAGAAGGCCGCGGTCCTCTACGACCCGGCGTCCGAGGCGCCGAAGATCCAGGCCGAGCTCTTCAAGCAGGACTTCGAGAAGACGGGCGGCGCCGTCGTCGCGTTCGAGACCTACAAGAGCGGGGAGAGTGACTACACGGCGGTCTTCGCGAAGATCAGGAAGGCCGCGCCCGACGTCGTCTTCCTGCCGGGCTACTACAACGACGTCGCCGTCCAGCTCGCGCAGGCCCACGCGGCCGGCCTCACCGTCCCGTTCCTCGGGAGCGACAACTGGGGGTCGGTGGACTTCCTGAAGCTCGCCGGGAAGAACGCGGAAGGAGCCTTTTACAGCGCCCACTACCAGCCGGACCGCCGGAACGAGCTGACCGGCGGCTTCGTCATCAGCTACAAGAAGCGGTTCGGCGATCAGGTGCCCGACGACGTGGCCGCCCTGACGTGGGACGCCTTCGGCCTTCTCTCGGAAGCGCTCGGGAAGGCCGGCAAGCCGGACCGCCAGCTCGTCCGCGACGCGCTCGCGGGGATCCGTGAATACGAGGGGGCGACGGGCAGGATGAAATTCCCCGCGGGATCGGGCGACCCGGTCAAGACGACGGTGATGTACAAGGTGGAGGGGGGCAAGCCCGCCTTCGTCACGAACATCGAACCGTAGCGGGACGCGCCTTCAGCCGGCCGCGGCCTCGCGGGAGGCGGCCGCGATGTCCTCGAGCGCGGCCTCCATCCGGTCGGCGTGGGTCCGGAAGGAGAGGACGCAGATCCGGAGGAGGGTGGAGCCTTTCGTCGTCGTCGCCGTCAGGTGGACGCGGCCCCGGGCGTTGACTGCGTCGAGGATCCGCCGGTTCCAGGCCTCGAGCTCGGGCTCGGCGGCCCCGGGGCGCGTGAACCGGAAGGCGAGAAGCGAAAGCTGCGGTTCGGCGACGATCTCGACGCCGGGGAGGAGCGCGATTTCCCGCGCCGCCCAGCGCGCGAGGTCGAGCTTCTCGTCGAGATTCCGCCGGAACGGCCCGAGGCCGTAGAGCTTGAGGGGAAGCCAGACGGCGAGGCCGCGGTGACCGCGCGAGAGCTCCGGGGAGATCTCGCAGAAGTCGACGAAATCGGGGTCGCTCTGCATCCCGGGAAGGTACTCCGCCTCGACCGCGTGGGCGCGGCGGAGGACAGCGGCGTCTCGAACGAGAAGGCAGCCCGTCCCGTACGGGAGGAAGAGCCCCTTGTGCGGATCGAGAACGATCGAGTCGGCTTTCTCGATCCCGGCCATCGCCCGTCGGCCCCGCTCCGTCAGGAGGAAGAAGCCGCCGTAGGCGGCGTCCACATGGAACCAGAGACTCTCCCGCCGGCAAAAGGTTGCCAGGGCGCCGAGGTCGTCCACGGCGCCGGTGTTCACCGTCCCGGCGCTCCCCACGACGAGAAAGGGAGAGAGCCCTTTCTCCCGGTCCTCCGCGACCGCCCGCGTCAGGAGGTCTGGACGGAGACGGAACGCGCCGTCCGAGGCGATCTCGCGGACGTTCCGGGGCGGAAACCCGGCGAGGACGGCGGCCTTGGCCACGCAGTGATGCGTCTGGTCGGAGACGTAGATGACGCCCGACCGGAAGTCCTCGGGCAGGCGCTCGCGCCGGGCGGCCACGATGGCGGAGAAGTTGGCCAGCGAGCCTCCGCTCGAGAGGAAGCCGCCGGCCGTCTCCGGGAAGTCCGCGAGACGCGCGAACCAGCGGACGACGTTCGTCTCGAGCTGGACGAGAAGCGGCGCGGCGGCGAAGACGCCGACGTAGCGGTTCGTGGCGGCGGCGATGAAGTCGGCCACGGCCGACTGGAAGAGGCCGCCCCCCGGGATGTAGGCGAGGTAGCCGGGAGAGGCGGTGTTGAAGCTCTTCGGGATGGCCCGGTCGAAGAGGAGGTCGAGGAGCTCCTCGGCCGGGGCGCCCGTCTCGGGCGGCTCGCGCTCGATCAGCGCCCGCGACAGCTCGGCGGCTCCCCGGGTGTCGGCGGCGGGTTGCGCGGGGAGCGAGCCGACGTGCGCGACGATCCGCTCCAGCGCGAGCCGCGCGAGACGCTCCATCTCGGCCGGCGAGAGCTCGAGCGTCGTGTCCGCGGGAAAGCGCGGCGGCACACGGGACGACATGCCGTCACGCTCCGAGAGCGGCGCGGGCGGTCGCGGCGATCTCGTCCGCGAGTTCGGCGACTAGCCCGGGATCCTCCCCCTCTACCATGACCCGGAGGAGCGGCTCGGTCCCCGAATAGCGGACGAGAAGCCGCCCGCGTCCCGCGAGGCGCTCCTCCGCACGGCGGATCGCGACCGCGAGGAGAGGCACCTCCCCGACCGGCACCCGCTCCCGGACGCGGACGTTCCGGAGGAGCTGCGGGGTCCTCCGGAAGCGGGGCTGCGCGGCGAGCGGCCTCTTCGACAGGGCAACGAAGGCCGCGAGATGGAGGCCGGCGAGCGTTCCGTCTCCTGTGGTGGAGAGGTCCGCCCGGATCAGGTGGCCGGAGGGCTCCCCGCCGAGGAGCGCCCCGTTCTTCTCCATCTCCTCGACGACGTACCGGTCCCCGACTGGCGCGCGCCGGAGGGCGACGCCGAGGTCTTCGAGCGCCCGCTCGAACCCGAAGTTCGACATGACCGTGCCGACGACCGCCTCCGGCCGCCGCCCTTCGCGGATCATCTCGAGGGTCCAGAGGTGGAGCACGTCGTCGCCGTCGAGGAGGCGTCCCTCGCCGTCCGCCACGACGATCCGGTCCGCGTCCCCGTCGAGGGCGATTCCGAGGTCGGCCCCCGCTTCCCGCGTGGCGCGGGCCATCGCGTCGGGATGGAGGGCGCCGGTTCCCTCGTTGATGTTTCGGCCGTCCGGCGCAACGCCGAGCGGGACGACCCGGGCGCCCGCCGCGCGAAACGCGGCCGGCGCGACCTCGTGCGCGGCGCCGTTGGCCGCGTCGACGACGACCGTGAGGCCTTCGAGCCGGCCGGGAAGGGCCTCGAGAAGGTGCTCGAGGTAGAGCTGCGCGAGGAGGGGGTCGGGGGTCACGGCGCGGGGCGGGGCCGGCGCGCTCTCCTCGATCCGGCGCTCGATCGCGGCCTCAACCGCGTCGGGAAGCTTGCGGCCGGCCGCCGAGAAGATCTTGATTCCGTTGTCTCGCCAGGGATTGTGGGAGGCCGACACGACGACGCCCGCCTCGGCCGCGAGGGCGCGGACGAGCCAGGCGACCGCGGGCGTGGGGACGACGCCGGCACTCGTGACCTGGCCCCCCGCCGCGGAGACGCCTCCGGCGAGCGCGGCGACGATGTCCGCGGTCGACTCCCGCGGGTCGCCGCCGACGACGAGCCGCGGGCGCGGAGTCCCCTCGGCGGCGAGGGAGGCGACGAGGGCCGCGCCGACGCGGGAAACGGTGACGGGGTCGAGGGGGGGCTCGCCCGCGGTGCCCCGGATCCCGTCCGTGCCGAAGAGGCGCCGCATCGCAGGCGACAGCTTACCCGAAGGACGGCGGGCGGCTTGACGGAACGCCGGTAAAAAGAATATAAGACCTATAGGGATTGTTCCATGAGGATCTCCCAGCGCGGTCTCTACGCCCTCAAGGCGCTCTGCCATCTCGCGGAGCGGCATGGAGAGGGTGTCGTCCGCGTCGGAGAGATCGCCGAGGCCGAGGGGCTTCCCGAGAAGTTCCTCGAAGGCATCCTGGTGTTTCTGAAGAACGCGCGGATCGTCTCGAGCCGGAGGGGGCGCGACGGGGGATACGCCCTTCGCCGGACGCCGGACGCCATCGTCCTCGGGGAGGTCATCCGCCTGGTGGACGGCCCCCTCGCCCCCTTCGGCGACGCCGAGGAGCTGACGCGGCGGGTCCGGACGGAACGGAGGCAGGCCGGCCTCTTCGAGGTCTTCCTCGAGGTCCGGAACGCGGCCGCCGCGATCCTCGATCACACGACCCTGGCGGACGTTCTGGCGAGGAACCGTCGCCTCGCCCTCGCCGCACGCCGCCGGGGAGGCCGCTGACGCCATGAACGCCGGAGGGAGAAGCGGACGTCGACAAATGTCTATTAAAACAATAGGATTTATCTTACTTGGAGTCGGCCCCGGCGTCGCGCCGGCGGGTTGGGCGGCGGCCCCTCCTCGCGTCACGCTCCTGAACGTCTCCTACGACCCGACGCGGGAGTTCTACCGGGAGTTCAACGCGTCGTTCGCGGCGTCCTGGAAGGCGAAGACCGGCCAGGAGGTCGAGATCCGGCAGTCCCACGGCGGGTCGGGAAAGCAGGCGCGCTCCGTGATCGACGGGCTTCCGGCCGACGTCGTGACGCTCGCGCTCGCGTACGACGTCGACGCGCTCGTGAAGAACGGCGGCCTCGTCGCTCCGACCTGGCGCGCGCGGATCCCGTACGGAAGCGCTCCCTACACCTCGACGATCGTCTTTCTCGTCCGGAAGGGGAACCCGAAGGGGATCCGCGACTGGCCGGACCTCGTGAAACCGGGCGTCAGCGTCATCACGCCGAACCCGAAGACGTCGGGCGGGGCGCGGTGGAACTACCTCGCGGCCTGGGGCGCGGCGCGAAAGGCCGGACGGAGCGACAGCGAGGCTCAGGCGTTCGTCGCGGAGCTGTTTCGCCGCGTCCCGGTCCTCGACACCGGGGCCCGGGGCGCCACGAACACGTTCGTCCAGCGCCGGATGGGCGACGTCCTCCTCGCCTGGGAGAACGAGGCGCTTCTCGCGGCGGAGGAGGTCGGGAAGGGCGCCGTGGAGATCGTCGTCCCGCCGCGGAGCATCCTCGCGGAGCCGACGGTCGCGGTGGTGGACAAGACGGTAGACGCGCGCGGGACGCGCGCGGTCGCCGAGGCCTACCTCGCCCATCTGCTGACGCCGGAAGGGCAGGAGATCGCCGCGCGACACCACTTCAGGCCACGCCGCCCCGAGGTGGCGGCGGCCTGGTCGGCGAAGTTTCCCGCCCTCGAGCTCTTCACCGTGGACGACCTCTTCGGCGGCTGGGAGAACGCCCACCGCGTCCACTTCGCCGACGGCGGCGTCTTTGACCGGATCACGGGGGCGTCCCGGTGACGGCGCGGCGGCGCGCGGCACGGCTCCCCGGCTTTGGCCTGTCGCTCGGCGTCACGCTGACGGCGCTGTCGCTCGTCGTCCTCGTCCCGCTCTTCGCGCTCGCGCTTTCGGCCCTCCGGCTCGACGCCGCCACCCTCCGTCGTACGGCGGCCGACCCGCGGGTTCTCGCGGCGGTCCGGCTCAGTCTGACGACGGCCTTTGCCGGCGCCGCCGGGGCCTCGCTCGTCGGCGGGCTCCTCGCGTGGGTGCTCGTCCGCTACCGCTTTCCGCTGCGGCGTCTCGTCGACGCGCTCGTGGACCTCCCGTTCGCGCTCCCCACCGCCATCGCCGGCATCGCGCTGACGACGCTCTGGGCTCCGACGGGATGGCTGGGCCGGCCGCTGGCCGCCCTCGGGGTGAACGTCGCCTTCACGCCGCTCGGCATCGCCCTGGCTCTCGTCTTCCTCGGTCTGCCCTTCGCCGTCCGGACGCTCCAACCCGTCCTCGAGTCCCTGGACCCGGAGGTGGAGGACGCCGCGGCGAGCCTCGGGGCGGGCCGGCGCGACGTCTTTCTCCGGGTCCTCCTCCCCGAGCTCGTGCCGGCGTGGCTGACGGGCTTCACGCTCGCCTTCGCGCGGGGACTCGGGGAGTACGGCTCGGTCGTCTTCATCTCGGGGAATCTCCCGATGAGGACCGAGGTCGCGCCGCTTCTCGTCATGACGAAGCTGGAGCAGTACGACTACGCCGGCGCCACGGCGCTCGCCGCCCTCCTCCTCGTCCTCTCGTTCGTCCTCCTGTTCGCGGCGAGCCGCCTGCAGGCGCGGAGCGCGGAGGCGGGCGCGTGACGGCGCTCCGCCCCGCCCGGACCGAGCCGCCCTGGGTCCGACGGCTCCTCGTCGGCGCCGCGCTCGCCGCCGTCGCCGTCCTCCTCGTCCTCCCGCTGGCTCTCGTCTTCGCGGAAGCGCTGAAGGACGGCGTTCCGGCCTACCTGGCCGCCCTGGCGGAACCGGAGGCTCTCGCCGCCCTGAAGCTCACGGCGCTCGTCGTGGCGGTGGTCCTCCCGGTGAACGTCGTCGCGGGCGTGGCGGCCGGCTGGGCGCTCGGGAAATTCGACTTTCCGGGGAAGAGCCTCGTCGTCTCCCTGATCGACGTGCCGTTCGCCGTCTCGCCGGTGGTCGCCGGGATGCTCTTCGTGCTTCTCTTCGGCCGGACGGGTTTTCTGAGAGGCGCCGTAGAGGCGCTCGGCCTGACGGTCCTCTTCGCGCCGCCGGCCATCGTTCTCGCGACCCTCTTCATCACTTTTCCGTTCGTCGCCCGCGAGCTGATTCC
>DATIWM010000152.1:0-2182 GCA_035519355.1 Thermoanaerobaculia bacterium
GTGAAGACCGGCAAGCTGGTGGTGGCCTCCTCGAGGGACGACCTGCCGGGGCTGGAGGAGGTTCGAAGCCGGGCGCTCGCGAACGGCGTGCCGGGCGTTCAGCCGCTCACCCGCCGGGAGACCGCTGTGCTGGAGCCGTCCCTCTCGGTCGAGGCGGCGCTCCTGATTCCGACGACGGGGATCGTCGATGCGCCGCGCCTCGTCGGAACGCTGGCGCGCCTCGCCGAAAGGAAGGGCGGGTCGGTCCTCACGGGCTTCGAGGTGACGGCCATCCGGCCGCAGCGCGGCGTCTTCGAGGTGACCGGACGGCGCCGGGGCGGCGCCACCGCGGAGGAAACATTCGAAGCCGAGGCCGTCGTCAACGCGGCGGGGCTCCGCTGCGACGAGGTGGGACGAATGGCGGATCCCGCGCTCGACGCGACCGTCGTTCCCCTCCGGGGGGAGTACTGCCGGGTCAACCGCCGGCACCGTCCCGGACTCTGGCTCTCCGGCCGGAACGTCTATCCGGTTCCCGAGAGGCTCGACCTGGGCGGGGAGAGGCCGCTGATGGTGGGGACGCACCTGACGCCGACGTTTTCCCTTGGAAATGACGGCTCGACCGCCCCGGGAGACCTCTTCACCGTGGGGCCTGAGTTCCGCGTGGCGCCGTCGCGCGACGACTACGAGTCGGACCGCTTCCCCGCGGACGTCCTCGTCTCCCGCGCGAGGCGCTACATGCCGGGGCTCGAGGTCTCCGACGTCCAGCTCGACTACGCCGGGATCATGGTCCACCTGAAGGGGGCGACCGACTGGGTCATCCGGCGTGACGAGAAGCACCCGTCCTTCATCCAGCTCCTGGGCATCGATTCGCCGGGGCTCACCTGCTGCGTCGAGATCGGGAAGCTGGTCCGGAAGATGCTCGTCGGCTAGCCGCCGCGCTCTCTGCATGACCGGTGGCCCGGCTTCCCTCGCGTCGCTCGGGCGGGCGCTCCGTCGGGACGCCGGCCGAGGTCAGACGAGGAGGGTCCAGACGTACTGGACCACCTTTCCCGGCGCGATGTCGGCCGAGCGCGCTCCGGAAAGCTGGAAGCTCTTTCCGAAGTCGACCAGCCTCGGCGCATCGATCACCGCCGTCGGCTTCTGCGCGTCGCGGACGACGACCTCGACGACGTCCGGATCCGAGCGGTTCCCGGAGTCGTCGACGACGACGAGCTGGAACCTGTTCCGTCCGACGGGCAGCGGCTTCGCGGGCGTCACCGTCACCTCGATCGTGGAGTCGGGGGTCTCGATCGGGACGTTGGGCTTGAACTCTGCCATGCGCTCTCCTTGTTCGTCGCCTGGATTCGAGTCTCATTCTCAGACCGGACGATATCGCGAGTCGATGCCGGCGCCCCTTTCCCGTGCCGGTCGCCGTCGGGGGGCGAACCGGTCTCAGGCGCCGCGGATGGCAGGGACGTCGACGATCCGGACGGTGCCGGCGGGGGGCGGATCCTCCACGGCGCGGACGAGGGCGGCCACCATCTGTCGGAGGGTCACGAGGCCGAGGCGCTGCGCGCCGTCGCGGAGCCGCGGCAGGAGGCCGGCGAGTCCGTAGAACGGGACCAGAAGGAGAGGCCAGCGGTGCCCGGGGCCGAGGACGTACCAGGGCCGGAGGAGGGTGGCGGTCAGGTTCGCGTCGGCGATCGCCTTTTCTCCTGCCGCGCGGACCTCCACGAAGGCCCGCATCGTCGGGGCCGGCTGGGCCACGCTGACGTAGACGAAATGCGAGGCCCCGGCGCGTCGGGCGGCCTCCACGGCGGCCCGGACCGACGGCAGGTCGATTTCCCGGAACTCCTTCGCCTTGGCCGGGCTCGGATGGGGGGTGCCGACGAGGTGGACCAAAGTGTCGCCGGGCCGAAGGGCGTGGACGAACGACTCGGCCTCGAGGGCATTCCCCAGGATGGCGGACGCCCCCTCCGGCACCCGCCTCTCAGAACCGGGCCGCGCCAGCGCACGGACGACATGGCCCCGCGATATCAGCTCTCGAATCAGGCGGGAGCCGATGTATCCCGTCCCTCCCGTCACGAAGACGTCGCGCGAGGCGGTCGGGCGGCCTCCCTCCGGGGTCACGTGCCCGCGTCCTCCGGCCCGCCGGCGTCCTCGAACGTCACATCCCTCACGTCCAGCTCGTCGCCCCCCTCGATCCGAAGCGCGCTTCCGCAGC
>DATIWM010000153.1:0-11229 GCA_035519355.1 Thermoanaerobaculia bacterium
CCCATCTGCAGGGACGAGTCACCGAATGTGAACGTGCTCATCTGCGTCGTGGAGAAGACGAGCGCCGAGAGGACGGGCCAGAGCGCCCACGCCCAGAGACCGCCGGAACGGGGGGCGAGCAGCCGGTGAAGCAGGACGAGTTTCACGAGAAAGAGACCGACGCCCAGGACCATCTCGACGAAGACGTTCCAATGTGCCAGCCAGGCGACCGCCGCATGCAGGAGAAACGGGAACAGCATGAAGTGTCCCGTCGGGAAAAAAGCGTCCCGAAAAATGCTTCCCCACGGGTAGGTTCCGAGCAGCATCCGCGAGATCGGGCTGACCCAGACGATGTAGTCGTTCGAGAGATTGTCCTCTCCCACCGTCGCGATGATCCGGACGACGTTGAGGGGAGGAAGGAGTGTCGCGAGGGCCAGGAGCGCGCCCAGAAGGACCGTCGTCCTGCGCCTCATGGAACGAACCTAACACAGGGCCGACGGCGCGATCGGGCTCAGGGACTGCAGCCGACCCGGTAGGGACCGACGGCGAGGATCTCCTGGCGATCCGGCAGCGGACCCTCAGAAATCCGGCAGGGGACGATGTCGATCCAGAACACCGGGCGGCGAAGCACGTTGCTCATCCGGATGGAGGCGGGCCAGATGTCCAGCGGCCAGGACGGGAGCCTCTCGAGGCTGACCACCTCGCCGGGAGCAAGAACCGCGTCCAACCTCCGGCGAAGCTCGAGAAGGCTTGCGTATTCCGGCGCATCGAGCTCGCACGCGGGCGGCCGGAGCCGGAAATCGATGAGACCACCCGCGAACGCTCCCGGCAGGCTCTTGTGGACCCGCACCACACGGGCCCCGCTCAGATGGAGGGTGGTCTTCTGCACCGTATCCTGCACCAGCACGGCCTCCAGGAAGTCGCGCGGCGTCAGGGCGAGGAACTGGATTCCATACGGGGGATAGGTGATCTGGTTCCAGGCGAGCGCGACGAGCAGGTAGGCGCCTGACACGGCCCGCCGAACCGGAGTGGATCGCCCCCATTCGAGGAGACGCTCGACACCGAGGGCGAAGAAGCCGAGAGCGAACGGAAAGGAATAGAGGAGAAAGCGCTTGTCGGCCCAGTCGTAGAGAAGGCCGAAGAAGAGCCCGAGCGCCGCGAGGACGGGAAAAAAGACGTTTCGGAGGAGCCGCTCCTCGCATCCCGACCGGTCCAGACAGCGCAGGGCGCCCGCGAGATAGAGCGGAAGGACCAGAAGGCCGAGCAGCGCCAGAGAGCCGAAGGCATAGAAGCCGAGGTTCTGCGGCGCCCAGCGGAGCAGAGCTTCGACGCCGTGACCGAGGCGGTAAGGATTGTGGAGCGAGCGCCACCAGCGATACACGAGCCAGAAGGCCGGCAGGAGGCTTCCCGCCGCGACGCCGGCCCAGAGCCCCGGTTCGCGGAGGTGCGCCCGCCGCGCCAGCAGAACGGCGGCGGCGAACCCGAGGCCCGCCGGAAGGGCCCCGTAGTGAAACAGGAAGCTGACGCCGAGGGCCAGCCCGAACGGGACGTACGCCTTCTGCCGGCCTCCCGCACGCACGAAGAGGAGGGTGGCGAGAACGAGGAAGAACACCGCCCAGACTTCGGCCAGGATCCACCGCGCGAAGTCCTGCACGAAGCCGTTCGCGTAGTAGACCCAGGCCGACAGGGCGGCGACCGATGGCCGGAACCGCTCGCAAAGGAGCCGGTAGAGGAGGATCGCCGTCGCGCCCAGGAGGACGAAGTTCAGGACGGGAAGCCAGCTCAATGCGCCCAGCCTCTCGAGAAAAGCCATGACGATCGGCAGCCCCGGAGGCCGAAAGGTCGGCTTCAGGGAAGCCCCCGCCCAGTAGAGTCCGTTGTTGATCCAGTCGTAGGAATCGTTCGAGAGATAGCGATAGCACCAGTTGAGGTCGGCGACCCGGAGCGAACGGACGACCGGGACCGTTCCCACGAGACCCGCGAGAACGAGGACGCCCGGAAGTCGTCTGTCGAGCGCCGCTCCCGGGCCGCGGCCCGGAGCCGAAGACGGAGAATCCTCACTCACGGATCGAACCGCGAGTGAGGATACCGCGCGGCGAGAGGGCTACTGCTTTTCCAGGTCCACCACGACGTCGACGGGCTGGCCTACCTTCGCCTCGATCTCGACGGTCTTCGCCTTGAAGCCGGGGCGCATGACCGTGACGCTCCGGACTCCGGCCGCGACGATGACGCCGCGCGGCGAGCCGTTCAGATCCTCGCCGACGCCGACGTACTTGTTGTCCACGTAGATGGCCGCGTCCTCGGGCGTCACGCTGAAGCGGAGCCGTCCGCGGTCGACGCCGGCGATGACGCTGCGTCTCGGCCGGGACTCCCGGTCACGCCGGTCTTCGATTCCGCCCGGCTCGCCCTCGTCGTCGATCCAGCCGCCCGAGCCGGCCGAGACCGGCTTCCCGTCGGGGCCGAAATAGCGGCCGTAGGGCGTTCCCTTCGAGGCCGGCGGGAACGCGTCGAGTGCGCTCCGGCCCGCCTCGAGCTTCAGCTTCTTTCCGAAACTGAGGTATTCCCCCTGGGCGATCGATACGTCGACCGCAAGCGGCTCGTAGTTCGCCAGCCGGAACTCCAGCTTGTAGGCACCTGGACGAAGGTAGAGGAAGTCCGGGATGCCGTCGAAGTCGTCCGCCGTCCCGACGTACGTTCCGTCGAGCCAGACCTCCGCCTCCTCCGGCTCGATGTCGGTCTTCACGATTCCCCATGCGCCCTGCGGCGCCTCTCTGCCGGTCTCCGCGACGACCGATACCGTCGGCCACCAGCCCCAGCCCCAGCCCCACCAGGGGCCGCCCCACCACCAGCCGGACCAGGCTGCCCACGGATACCAGCCCCAGCCCCAGGCCCCGTAGTAGGGATACCAGTACCCGCCGTAATGGGGGTAATGGGAGTAGTGGTACGTCGGATGTCCTCCGCCGTGATAGCCGCCGTGATAGCCGCCGTGAGAACTACCGTGGGAGCCGCCGTGATAGCTGGTTCCGGACTGGCCTGTGTAGCCGCCGCGAGGAGTAACCGTGGCGCCGCCCGGCCCGCGAGTGACCCCGGGCGATCCGCTCCGCGAAGCCGAATAGCCGGTCACCCGCGACGTGTACCGGCCGGCGTTCCGGGATGCCGAATAGCCGGGGCCACGGTAGGCCGAGTAGCCGCCACCGCGCGGAGCTGAGTACGACCCGCCACTGCGCGGGGCCGAGTAGCTGCCGCCGTGGGAGCCGGAGTAGCTGCCACCGCGCGGAGCCGAGTAGCCGCCGCCGTGCGAGCCGGAGAAGCCGCCGCCGCCATGAGAGCCTCCGTGTCCTCCCCCCCTCTGGGCGAAAGCCGGAAGCGCCGAAACAACGAAAAGTGGAACGGTGAGAAACGTGCAGAGTCTGCCCGCGAACCAGCCCGGTGGCCTTCTTGACCCGGAACCGTCCTGCCTGAGCATGAGCCACCTCCCCGGTCGGAGTCCCCCCATCCCCCGAAGGGGACGGAAGGGCGACTTCAGGAAGAGAGATGCAATCCGGCTGCCTTCGTCAGGGGATCCTCTCATGCGCGGGGAGAGGCCGTTCCGAGCGCCTCCCCGAGCCCTGCCAAGTAGTCCCACCGGAACAACTTGTCGTAGAGGCGTCCCGGCAGCCGCACCCCGAGTGGGTCAGCGAAAGCAACGAGCGTTTCGATGAGCCGAAGGGATACCGGCCGGGCTTTTCGCAGGGACCGGGCCTCGTCCACTCCCAGGGACGCCGCCAGGTCGGGCCTCTTCCGGACGAGAAGGGCGGCCGCCCGGCCCGAGGCCCGCTGACGGCTCCTGAAGCTCTGCAGCGTCGTCGGATGATCGTGCCGCGCCCGCGCGGCCGGCCGAAAGACGAGTCGAAGGGGACGCGGAGCGGCGGAGGCCCGGAATGCGAACTCCACGTCCTCCCACGCCGCGCCGCCGAAGCTCTCGTCGAAGCCGCCGGCCCCGAGAAAGGCCTCCCGCGGCAGGGAGACGTTGGAGGCGTAGAAGAACCAGGCCGGCACGTTCTCCGGGTCGCGAATCAGGTCGAAGCCGAACTGGAGCCCGCCCCGGTCGAGGTGTCGGAGCATCGGCGTGACGCGCATCCTCGAGGCGTCCCACTCCGTGTGGCCGAGGGCCGCCCGCGGTCCGTCCGCCGCTTCCCGATGCGCCCGGTCGTGGGCGGCGAGAAAGCCCGGCTCCGGGACGACGTCGTCACCGAGGAAGAGGAGGATCTCCCCTTTCGCGGCGCGGGCGCCCGCGTTTCGGGCGCGGGCCGGTCCGCCGTGGGCGGCCCGGAGGGCGACGAGCTTCCCCTCGCGCTCGCGGGCCGCGAGGAGATCGCACGTGCCGTCCGACGAGCCGTCGTCCACGACGACGATTTCGACGCCCCCGTCGATCGCGGGCGCCTCCCGTTCGAGGGCGTCGAGCGTCCGCGCGAGAAACTCCCTCCGGTCGTACGTCGGAATGACGACCGAGAGCCTCACCCACCCCCCCCGAGCAGGCGCTTGAAGATCCCCGAGGCGCGCGTGTCCTTCCGGCGCGGCGACATGGCGAAATCGAGAAGAGGCTTCAGGGTCCTCTCCCAGTGGAGGCCGGCCGCCGCCTCGAGCCCTTTCCGCGAGGCCGACGCGCGCTGGGTGTCGTCGGTGAGGAGCGAAACCAGCGCCGCGGCGAATGCCTGCGGCTCGGCCGGTACGACGCGGCCGGCGCCCGTTTCCGCCACCATCCGCGCCCCGGCCCCCCCTTCGGTCGTCACGACCGGAAGGCCCGCCCAGAGGAAGTCGAGGAGGCGCGTCCGGAAGGAGAGCGACGTCTCGAGAGAGGGGCGCTGCGCCGCGGCCGCGACGCGGCAGGCCTGGTAGAGACCGCCGCGCACCTCGTGCGCCGACCACGGCAGGATGAGGACGGACCGGCCGAGCCATCCTTCCCACCGCGCCCGCTCCGTCGCCTCGAGAAGCCGCGTCTGCGGCGTCGACGCGGGATTCGGGTTCTCCGAGAAGAGGAGCCGTGCCGCCGGAACGGACGACAGAACGATCCCCCACGCATCGAGCACGAGGCTCGCGTCGTACCAGTCGTAAACGCCGCCGAAGAAGACGTCGGCCTCGCCCTCCGGGATCTCCGGAAACGGCCAGCCGCCCGACGGCGGCGAGTCGTCGACTCCGAACGGCGCCACGTCGCAGAGCGCGCGTCCCTCGGCCTCGCGCGCGATGTCCGCCGGCGTGAGGCGGCCGCGCCCCAGGAGAAGGCCCAGCCAGAAGAGCCGCTGCTCCTCGGTCGCGGCCAGGACGAAATCGGCCCTCTCGACGAGCGAGAAGAGCGCCTTGCGGTCGTTCACGAAGACGTTCGGCCCCAGCGACTCCGCGTACGAGAGATTCTCGATGAGGAACGGGTCGTAGAGATCCGCGACCAGGGCGCCCGGGAACCCGAGAGCCAGAAACTCCCGACCCGCGTGTCCCGAGACGACCGCCAGCTGGAACTCGTGCGCCCGGTTCAGAACCTCGCGCTCGTCGCTGACGACGACCCGCCCCGCGCCCCGGATCGACACCTCCTCCGGGGACGGCGACGCCAGGACGACGTCGTGCCCGGCGCGCCCCAGATGCTCGGCCACGCGAAGGGCCCGGATTCCCATCCCCGCCATCCGGGGTCGCACGGGTTCGGGCGCCAGGACGAGGACGCGGCTCACGGCGGCGTCCCCGTCCAGGGGCCCATGGCGCGGGAGAGGAACGAGACCCCCCGGGCGAGGTCGGAACCCGGGACGACGAAGTAACCTTCGGCCGCAGCCGTCTCCTTCGGCAGCGTCATCCGTCGGTACGCGTTCAGGCCTGCCACGAAACCGGCGTAGTCGCGCTCGGCGCTCTGCGAGGCGAAGGCCGCCATCGCCCGCCGCTTCGTCTCCGCGTGCGGTCCGCAGTCGAAGAGGAAGTTCGGCCTGAGCGGCTGCGACAGCTCGAAGAAGGCGACGGTGGCTCCGGCGAGCCGGCGCGCCGTCTCCGAGCCGGGGGCCGCGCTCTCCCCGACGGCGATCAGCGCCTCGGCCACGGCGCGGTGGTCGGGGTGGATCTCCACGGGCGAGGGGGCGAAGACGAGGTCGGGAGAGAGGTCCCGGAGCGCCGTCTCCACGGCGTCCCGGAGAGCGGGCCCGGCGTCCCAGAGGCCCCGGTCCCGAAGACCCGCGCTCCGGAGCTCGCCCCCCCCGAGCGCGGCGAGCGCTGCCTCCGACTCGGCGAAGCGGCGCCGGGTGATCCGCCCGCGCGTCGCGGCGTCGCTCTCGTCACCCGCGCCGTCCGTCAGGACGAGGACCACGACGCGCGCCCCCCGCTCGTTGAGTTCGGCCAGGGCCGCGCCGCACCCGAAGACCTCGTCGTCGGGATGGGGGGCGAGGACGAGCGCACGTGAAGCCGAGAACGAGGACGCCTGATAGGGGATCAGGGCCTGTTCCGGATAGAAACCCGTCATACGGTCCCGTCGCGCAAGCCTCTCCATTCTAGCGGCGCTGCCTTGACACCCCCCGCACGGACGGCGAGACTGCCGCGGCCCCTTCCAGCGGGCGCGGGGCGCCCGCGGGCCCCGTTCCCGGGAGGAGGTTTCGACCAGGTGACAGCTCCGGGAGATCCACCCCGGGTCTCCGTCATCGTCCGGACGATGGACCGCCCGGGCTTTCTCGCCGAGGCCCTGGGGAGTCTCCGCGAGCAGATCTTCACGGACTTCGAGACGCTCGTCGTCAACGACGGCGGGTCCCTTCCCGAATCGGTCCTCGAGCCGGTGCCGGGGCGTTACCTGCGGGTCGTCGTGCCGCCGCCCCCGGGCGGTCGCGCGCGGGCGCTGAATGCCGGCCTCGCCGCAGCCCGCGGCCGCCACGTTTCCTACCTCGACGACGACGACCTGTACCTCCCGGCCCACCTCGACGTCCTCGTCCGAGCCCTCGACGGCGACGACCCGTGCGAGGCGGCCTACACGGCCGTCGACCAGATCGCGCAACGGCGCGGACCGGACGGGAGCTACCACGACGCCGAGGTCCTCTTCCGGTACGGACGCGTCTTCGACCCGAACCGGATTCTCTTCAAGAACGACATCCCCCTCATCGCGCTGATGCACCGGCGGGAGCTCGTCGAAAAGGCCGGACCCTTCGACGAGGCGTTCGACCTTTTCGAGGACTGGGACTTCCTCATCCGCCTGTCGCGCGTCACGCGCCCCCGCTTCGTTCCCGAGACGACCGCCGTCTACCGCCTGCGGGATGACGGATCGAACGCCACGACGGCGGCGCCGTGGCGCGGGCCGGCGGCCGAGGCGATGCGCGCGGCGCTTCACCGAAAGCACGGGGCGCTCCTGACGCCGACCGCCGTCCGCGCGCTCGTGGACGGCTTCGACGAGGAGAACGCGCTGCGAGAGGGCGACGTCCGGAACCTCCGCGCGGCTCTGGCCGGCGCCCAGGAGCGCCTCGTGGCGCTGGACGAAGAGCTGCGGGCGGTACGGGCGGCGGCCGCCCGGAGCCTCCGCGAAGCCGGCGAGCGGGTAGAAGAGCTCCGGTCGGTGCGGGCGCTGGCCGCCCGGAACCTCCGCGATGCCGGCGAAAGGGAAGCGGCGCTCGCGGCGGAGCGGGACGAGCTGGGGCGACATCTCGCCATGGTCCACCGGTCCCTCTGGTGGCGGCTCGGAACGCCGTGGTGGAAGCTGAAGGGGCTCCTGTCACGATGAGCGGGACGCCGGTCCGCTGCGACGTCGTCGTCCCGGTCTACAACGCCCTTCGCTCGACCAAGAACTGCCTCCGGACCCTTCGGCAGCACGCGCCGCCGTGGGCCCGGATCCTCGTCATCAACGACGCGAGCGACGAGAGGACGACCGCGTGGCTCCGCGGCGAGGACGGGTTCATCCTCCGGGAGAACCCCGTCAACGTCGGCTTCGTCAAGACGGCGAACCGCGGCCTCCTCGACTCGGACGCTCCGTGGGTCTGCCTCTTGAACAGCGACACGCTGATGACGCCGGGCGCCCTCGAGCGGATGATCGACCGCTGCGAGCGCGACCCGTCGATCGGCCTCTGCTGCCCGATCTCGAACGGCGCCGTCAACCTCTCCGTGAAGATCCCGCCCGGCGAAGACGTCTTCTCGTTCGCCGACCGGGTGGCACGGACGAGTCCGGCCCTCTACCCCGACGCCGTCACCGTCGTCGGTTTCTGCCTCCTCGTGAGGCGCGAGGTGATCCGGACCTTGGGCGTCTTCGACGAGGTCTTCGACCGCGGCTACGGCGAGGAGACCGACCTTCACTATCGCGTCCGTGCCGCGGGCTGGCGCTGCGTCGTGGCCGACGACACCTTCGTCTACCACCGCCACGGCGCGAGCTTCGCCGACGGCTCCGAGCGGACCCGCCGGAACCTGAAGATCGTCATGGACCGCTGGAAATCGGTCCACGAGAGCGAACTCGCCGCGTTCAACCGCGTGAACGCGCTCGGCGCCGTCCGCGACGCCCGGACGTTCGAATGGACCCGTCCGGACACGCAGCCGGCTGCCCCGCACGACGTCCTCTTCGTCCTGCCGATGTTCGGCGTCTTCGGGGGCGTCGCGGCGGTCCTCCAGCTGGCGAACGCCCTGATCCTGGACGGACTGAAGGCGGGCGTGGTCGTCGTCGGCGAGGCGCTCCCCGAGATCGCGAGCGAACGGTTCTTCGAGCCGATCCGGACGACGCCGGAGGACTTCCTCGCGAACGTCCCCCCGGCGAAGGTCCTCGTCGCGACCGCGTACCAGACCGCCCCGCTCGTGGCGGCGGCGGCCGCCCGGCGCCGCGGCACGCAGACCGCGTATTTCGTCCAGGACTACGAGGGATGGTTCGGGGCGGACGGGCCCGACTACGTCGGCGACACCTACGCTCTGATCCCGCGGATGACGTCGGTCTCGACGTGGCTCGCTGACGAGATCGAGCGGCGCCACGGCCTCCGCCCGGTGCCCGTGCCGATCAGCGCCGACCCCGATTTCCTCTATCCCCGCGGAGGCCGCCCGCCGGCGCCCCCCGTCCGGATCGTGGCGATGCTCCGGTTCGAGGAGCGGCGCGGCATGGCGTTCCTCCTCCCGGCCCTCGCACAGATCGCGGACCGGCCCGACGTCGAGATCGTCTTCTTCGGGCACCAGCAGGTCCCCGCGGAGGCGGCCACGTTCCGGTTTCGCCACGCCGGCGTCCTGTCGACGGACGGCGTGGCGACTCTCCTCTCGTCGGCGCACGTGGTCGTCGATCCGTCGCTCTTCCAGGGTTTCGGACTCGTCGGTCTCGAGGGGATGTCGTGCGGGGCCGCCTGCGTGGTGACGGCGAGCGGCGGCGTCGGCGAGTATGCCGTCGACGGAAAGAACGCGCTCGTCGTCCCGCCCCGCGACTCGGCCGCCCTCGCCACGGCCCTCCTTCGCCTCGTGGAGGACGCCCCGCTCCGCGAGCGTCTCGCCGCCTCGGGCCTCGAGACGGCCCGACAGTTCACCTGGGAGCGGACCGCGGAACGTTACCGGGCTTTCCTCGCCGCGCTCCCGCCCGCCGACGAGCCGACGGCGCGGGAGCGCGCCCTGCTCGACCTCCTCGGCCGGGAGGTGACGCGCGGCTCCTCTCACTCGAAGCTCGTTCGGGACGAGCTGAAGAACGCCCGCGAGACGCTGGAGGCGATCTACCGGTCGCGGGCCTGGCGCGCCGTCCGGCGCTGGCGGCAGCTGAAACAGGCGCTCAGGCCGTCAGGGTGATCTCGGCCAGCGCCCGGCCGCCGGCGTCCGCCACGGCCCGGGCATACCACGTCGCTCCGACCAGCATCTCGCGGAATCCGGACGGTGGACGCCAGCCGCGCGTCCCGGGGGGCACCTCGGCCCAGCCGAAGACGCCGAACGAAGGAAGCGGCGAGACGGCCACGCCGGCCGCCTCGCCTTTCCACGAGAGAGCTCTCGCGACCGGCCGCTTGGGCCACGGATTCAGGTTGCTCGCGGACCTCGTCAGGGCGTCGAGCGCGGCCGCGCCGCGCGCCGGGAAGTTCTCCGTGAAATAGCGCCTCTCCGACTCGGCGAACCAGCCGGCGGCCCGCGGCTCGCTCTGCGTCGTCCGGCCGTAGGGGTGGACGGCCCGGGCGGCGCCGACGAGGAGAAGCCGCCCGCCGTCGCGGCGGAGCCGCCGCTGCCAGTCGTTCTCCTCGAAGTAGAGGCGATATCTCTCGTCGAACTCTCCGACCCGCTCGAGCGTCTCGCGCGACACGGCCATCATCGCGCCCGAGAGCGCGGAGACGGTGAACGTCTCGCGCCGCGAGACGGCCTCGAAGGCGCGCCGGACGCGCGGCAGGCGCCGGGCGAAGACCCGGTCCGCGCCACGCGGGTCGAGGAGGAGGCGGCGCCGGGCGAGATCGAGGGGCGACGGCTCGTCGAACGGGGGGATGAGGAGCGATTCGTCCTCGTCGAGGAACGTCGCGGGGCCCGCCATCGTCAGCGGCGCCGAGCGGACGGCCTGGTCCAGCGCGGCGACGGCGCCCGGGCGGACGGTGACGTCGGGATTCATGAGGAAGAGGACGTCGCCGCGCGCCACCCTGCTGCCGCGGTTCAGGCCTCCCGCGTAGCCGAGGTTCTGACCGGAGTCGACCGTCACGTCCGCCAGGCCCGAGACCGCACGGGCCTCCGCGGGATCCTGCGAATTGACGACGACGACGGATTCGAGCGGAATCCCGGCGCGCGCGGCGTCCTCGCGGACCGCCGCGATGGCGCGCGCGGTGAGGGGGGCCGAGCGGTAGCTGACGATGACGGCCGAGATCATCCCGACCTCGTCCCGGCGCCGTTGCTAGACTCCCCGGTCGAATGGCGCTCGTCTGTCGCGCCGCGGTGGCCGCCGACCGGCCCGGTCTCTTTCGCCTCTTCGAGGCGGCCTTCGGGCAGCCGGCCGATCCGGCGATGTGGGAGTGGAAGTACGACCGGAATCCCCATCCGGCCCCTTCCGTCGTCGGCCTGCTCGACGGAGAAATCGTCGGCTTCTTCGGAGGGGTCGGGACGCGGTACCGGGGCGAAGGCGGCAACCTCCCGGGAGTCGCCGCGGCCGATGTCATGACACACCCCCGTCACCGGCACCTCGGCCGGGTGTCCGTCTTCGTGGAGACAGGGCTCGAGTTCTTCCGGGAGGCCGCCGCGGCTGGCGCGCCGTTCGTCTTCGGCTTCCCGAACGAGCGGGCCCGGCTCGTGGGCGAGCGGTCGCTGGACTACCGCTCCGTGGAGAAGGCGGGCCTCTGGGCGCGGGCC
>DATIWM010000154.1:0-10686 GCA_035519355.1 Thermoanaerobaculia bacterium
GGGGGCGCCCGCGAACCGGAGAGCGGCGAGCCCGCCTCGGCCCGCGCCGCGGTCGCGGCGTACCTCGACGCCGTCGACCAGATTCAGCCGGGAAAGACGAGCGGCGACGCGGAAGGCGCGGCCCGCGAGATGGCGGCGGCCCTCGCGAAGGGCGACACCTCGGACCTGGACCGGATGATCCGCGAGACGGAGATGGCGAAAGAGAGCCTCGCCGCCATCACGCCGCCCGCCGCGTGCGCCGCCCACTACCGCGAGAGCCTCGGGAGTCTCGACGACGCGCTGGAGATGCTCCGCTCCCTGAAGACGGCGATGGAATCCCAGGACCCCGCCCCCGGGCTCGCAAGCGTCGGCTCCCGGGCCACCGCCCTCCGCACCCGCTCCGAGGCCCTCCAGAGGGAAGAGCTCGCCCTCCGCCAGCGGTACGGCCTGACGCGCTGAATTCCGACCCCCGGGTAGCGCAGACTTACGTTCGTGGAGCGCAGCCGGTCGCCCTGGAACCGCGGCGTTGCGGCGGCGGCCCTCTCTGTCATCGGACTCGTCGTACAGCGCAACTACACGCCCACCGGGATCACGGAGGCCTTCGGGCTGCGCAGCGTCGCGGGACTCTTCGTCATCTTTCTCCTCTGGCTCGTGGCCGTCGTCGGCTGGGGACGCGCGGCGACCGGGTTCCTCGGGGCATCGGACGGACCCGACAGGCGAGGGGTCGAGTCGTGGTCCCTGGCACTGGGCCTCGGAAGCCTCTTCGCGGCAGCCTGGGCGGGTTTCGCCACCCCGTTCGGTTCTCGCGGAGTCACGGTCGGGTCCGCGGTCTTTCTCCTCGGGGGCGCCGTCGCCTTCGCCGCGGCGGAGCGGACCCCAGCCGGGCCTTCCCGCCGCGATCTCCGCCGGACTCTCCTCGGGGCCCTGGTCGCCGCCTACGTCGTCGTCCGCTTCGTCCAGGCGACCCGGCTGGCGCGGCACGGCGATCCGCTCTACTACCACCTGGTCGCCCCGGTCATGTGGGCCCGCAGCGGCTTCATCGGTTTCGATCCGTCGCACCCCCTGAATTTCGTCGCGTCACTCTGGGAGTACCTCTACCTCTGGCCGGCGCAGTGGTTCTCAGGACCTTCCGGCGTCGGACTTCCGGCGATCCAGATCTTCGGGCAATGGATTCACCTCTCGGTCGGGTGGATGGGAATGGGGCTCGCCGTCATTTCCCTCCTGCGGCGCCTCCGGTTTCCGCCTCTTCCCGCTCTGATCGGGGGGTTCGCCGCGCTCTCCACCCGATCGCTCTGGTGGGCGGGGGCGCTCGCGAAGAACGACTGTGGCGCGGCCTTGTGGCTGCTTTCCGGCGTCCTTCTGCTCTGGGGAAACAGACGCGACTCGATTCGCAGATACCTGGCCGCCGGGATGCTCATCGGGGCGGCTTTCGTCGCGAAGTACACGGTGGCGTTCCTCGTTCTCCCGCTGATGGTCGGCTGGACGATCCGGCTCCTGCGCAGAGCCTCGAGGGCATTCCCCGTCGCCCTGGCGTCGCTTCTGCTCGGCGCGTCGCTCTCCGCCGGGCCGATCCTGGCCCGGAATTACCTCGGCACCGGACTTCCTCTGTTTCCGGTCTCGATGGGAACGGGGAACTCCGATAGCCTCAGCGAGAGCTCTCGCGCGTATATCGAGGGGATCTCACCCGGAAACGTCGATACGAGGGTTTCGTGGCGCCTCGAACGCCTGGCGGAGCTCTCGGTCGAGGGCCCCCTCGCCGTCATGGCGCTGCTGATTCCGGTTCTTCTCCTGGGCCGACTCCGCGGCAGGACGAAGGGCCTCGCACACAAGGACGGGCCGCTGACGCTCTTCCTCGTCTCCTTCGGCAGCCTTCTCTGCTTCCTGGCCATCGGCCGGCCGGGTACCGACTTCCGCCTTCTCGGGCCGGGGATCGTCCTGCTGAACGCCTCCGGGACGCTGATCACCCTGATCGGCCTTCGAGGTCTCGCACGGCGTACGTCACGGCTGCGCTGGATCCCGGCCGGGTTCCTGACCTTCGCCGCGATGGCCTCGACCTGTCGCTTCGCCCCGGAGGCCATCCTCGACCGCTTCCGGGACCTGCCGCTCCAGCGGGAGCTCCTCAGGCACACCGGGGGCGACGCGAAGGTCTGGGCGGCCAGTCACGTTGAACCCACGGAGCGAATCGTGACGACGGGAGACGACGAGATCTACTACCTCCTCGGGCACGAAGTGCACGTCGCCACGGACGACATCGCCCTGGATCGTCTCTGGCGCGAAGAGATCTCGAAGGGAGCCTCGGTCGAAGAGATCCTCGTTTCGTTCAGGGACCGGGGCTTTCGCTATCTGCTCGACACGAGCATCCCCGGCGAGGTCTCCGAGCTGTCGAGTCGCGTCCGGCCGAGCCTGGAGAGCCATCCGGAGTGGACGGTCTTTCAAGGCAGGGACGCCCGGTTCATCGACCTCCGCCGCGTCACAACGGCCGGAAACAGGGAACCCCGCGAGGTCCTCGCGGGGTTCCGTCGACCGTCGACCCGGATCTCGGCAGGACGTCCCTGCCGTTCCGGGCGACCCACACCCTTTCGGGAGGGGCCCTATTTCCCCAGACCGATCACCGTGACCTCGACGCGGCGGTTCTTCGCACGACCTTCCGCCGTGCCGTTGTCGGCGATCGGTTTGGCCATGCCCTCTCCGCCGACCTCCATCTTCCCGGGATCGACTCCCAGGCTGACGAGGTAATTGCGGACCGCTTCGGCCCGCCGGAGCGACAGCTTCATGTTGTATTCCGCCTTGCCGACGTTGTCGGTATGGCCGGTGATCCTCACCTTCTCGGCACTGCTCATCTCCGCCCTCGCCTTCTCGCGATAGGCCTTGAGCTGCTCCTTTCCTTCCGGCTTCAGGTCGGCCTTGTTGAAATCAAAGAGCGCCGCATGCGCGAAGACCATGGTCTTCGGACTCGCAGACGGAAGCGGCGGCGGGGGCGCGGGTGGAGCCGCGAACTCCCAGGCCACGGCGTAATGGTGCTCCAGCTTCGTGGCGGACTGCTGGAGGACCGCCACGAGATCGGCCGCCGTTCCGGCCTTCTTGGCCTGACCGCCGTACGCCTTGGTAAAGCTCGCCAGGAAGGGATCGATGGCCGGCCCCGGCATGTAATCGATCGCATACGCCCGGAAGTTCGGAACTCCTTTCGCCGCCTCGATGACGACGTCGCCCTTGAACGCGCTGTTGATCTCCTCGCCGTCCGAGAAGACCATGAGGAACCGCGGGTCGCCAACCGGCATCTCCCGGATGAGCTCGACGCCGGCGAACACGGCCTCGCAGAGAACGGTGGTCTCGGTGGTGCTCCCCTCCCTGTAGGCCTTGGAAGCAAACGCCTCCAGCTCGGACGGCTTGTTGGACTTGAGGACCTCGACGTGCACCGCTCGGCCGCCCATCTTCACCGACTTCTTCATGTCGGTGAAAACGACCAGACGCACGTCGTCGATCGGCCGGATGGTCTTCAGCACCGCGCCGAAGTCCGCGAGGAGCTTCGCGACCGCCTTGCGCTCCACCATCGAGTCCGAGTTGTCGAGAACCAGGACGACGTGGCGCGGAACGTCGACGCTCTGGGAGACCGGTTCGGCCGAAACGACCTTCCCGGCCGCGTCAGCCCGCGTGACGGTGAAGTCCCTGGCCGTCAGCCCGAGCACGGGCTCCTTCTTGGAGTCCAGGACGGTCACGAGAGCCTTACCGTCTGCCAGGCTCTTCTCGTACGTCACGTTGGCGTCGGGCCGGGTCGCTCGGATCTGCAGGCCAGGCGGCGGCTCGCCGGCGAAGGCCGTCCCGGACGCCGCCGCGGCGACCAGGAGAATGGAGAGGCGTTTGATCAGCATTGTGCTTCTTCCCCTTTCAGGGCTTTTCTGGAGCCCATAAACTCCTGTTGTCTTCCTGGCGCACCGTCGACGACGATCGGCTTCACGGAACGCTTAATCTCCGCATGGGTGGTACCCCCCCCTTTGCCGAGTCCTGAACCCCAGACCTGCGGCAATCCTATGCGAACCCGGGTAGCATGTTCTAGTGCAGATGCTTCAGCCGCGTCGAGATGCCGGCTCCCGGACCGATCCCTGAAGCTGGCGCACGGCAGCTGGCTGGTGCTCCCGGGCGGAGATGGGAATCAACTCCAGTCAGACGAATCCCGTAAGTCATTGTCGCTCTAGGCCTAGAGGAGCCCGGTGAGCAGCCACGGCCCACATCGACTTCTGCGCGCCGAGAATGGGCTGGGGGCGTGACTCTGGTCTCCACGCCCCATCGGCCCCGCGCTCCTCGTCAACGGCTGGGCACTCGAGCAGCTCTGGCTCTTCTCGACAGAGATGGTCGGGACGGCGGGATTCGAACCCGCGACCCCTTGAACCCCATTCAAGTACGCTACCAGGCTGCGCCACGTCCCGACCGGAGACGGCATCGGGCGGCGGGACCGCCCGGGGGTGAGTCGTTGTACCACCCCCTCCTGGGAGGGTCAACGCTGCGGGAACGACGCTCCTAGATCCCGGCCCAGCCCGGCTCGATCCGCGTGTAGCCCTCCTCGATCGCCCAGAGGTCCATCGCGATCGAGGCGATGTCGTCCACCTCGGGGATCGGCCGCCCGTCGACGGTCAGGTCGATCGACTTCACGTAGCCGCGGCAGACCTCGCAGGCCTCGATCCGCGTGCCGGGGAGCCTCTCGCTCTGGAACGACGGGAGCTTCACGGGATCCTCCTCGCCGCAGGACGGGCACCGGATCCGGTTGATCGGCCATTCGGTCCCGCAGAGGCCGCAGACGAGAAAGCGCGCCGCACCGTGGGTCTCGGGGTCGCTTCTCCGGAACGAGACGATGGCCCGGCCGCCGCAGAAGGGACAGTGCCCGTCGCGGTGCCGGCGCTCGGGTGCGACGCCGGAGGCGGCGAGCATTTCCATGTACGGGCGCAGCAGGGCGCGGGAGAGATAGTCCCCCGCCATCTCCCGCTCGCCGCTCCAGAAGAGGAGAAGTCTCGACCGGGCGGTCTCCGGGTCGTCGGCTCGCCGCGTCTTCGCCTCCTCGGCCAGTTCGGGCGGGCCGTCGCTCTCGGCGAAGGCGAAAAGCTTCTCGCCGAGGTCGAAAAGCCGGTACGCGTCCCCCTCGAGACGGCCGGTGAAGGGCGCGTCGACATGACGCGCCGCCATGGCCGAAGCGAGCCGCCCCTGGAGCCCGAAGAGGGCGGCGGCGAACCGGAGCGGCTCTGCGGCCGCGGCGCTCTCCCGGGCCAGATGCTCGGCGCGGCCGGCCCGACGCTCGAAGGAGTCGGCCGCGCTCACCTCATCACGGGCCTTTCTTTTCCAGCCCCAGAAGGTCCCGGTACCACTTCGGATGGTGGATCCGCGCCCACGCCTTCGAGACCGTGCCGCGGGTCATCGAGTTGAAGGTCCCCGGCTCGGCAACCGAGGCGAGGTAGATGTGGAAGACGAGCGACACGGCGAAGAGGATGAACGTGAGGTTGTGCAGGACGATGGCGACCACCCGCATCCAGGGCGCGAAGGAGGCCGGGAACCAGAGGACGACGCCCGACACGAGAAGCCCGAGAGCGGCGAGCTTGGTCGTGTAGAAGTAGACCTTCTGCCCGCCGTTGTACTTCCCGATCCGGTCGTGGTTCGCGGCGTCGCGGAGGTACTCGAGGAGCTTCGGCCCGACCCAGCCGCGCTCCTCCTTCGTCATCTTCATGTCGTCCCACCACTGCACCGCCATCGCGAGGGACGCGGCGGCGAAGGCGAGGCCCGCAATCGGGTGGACCAGCCGGCAGACGGAGAGCCCGCCGACGAGCGTGCCGAGCCTCCCGAAGACCGGGGTCCAGACCGGGAGCCCCGTGATGAGACAAAGGAGGAACGTGTTGGCCACGGTCCAGTGAATGACGCGGGAGGAGAGCCGGTGGCGGATGATCTCGCCGCCGACGACGACGTCTTCCTTCTCGCGCGCGGCGAACGCCCCTTCGTCGAATCCGATCTGCCGGACGACTTTGCTCATGTTCGCCTCCCTTCCCTCACGCCTTCGGCTCGTCGGTGTCGAGCGGTCCGGGATCGACGTGCCCCTTGTTGCCGTGGTAGAGGTGATGCCCGAACGCGCCGATGACGGCGCCCAGGATCGCGAGGAAGCCGAGAGGCCGGAGGAACTTCTTCCAGATCGCGACGCCCCACGGGATGCGCGGACTCCCGGGGAGGCCCCCGTACCACTCGGGGTGGTCGCCGTGGGCTAGGACGGTCACGACGCCCGTTCCGCCCACTCCCGTCGGGTCGTACAGGGCGGCGCTCGCGTACCCCGCCGCCTTCAGCTGGGCGACGCGCTGCTTGCCGAGGGCGACCATGTCGTCCTTGGTCCCGAAATGGAGGCAGCCGGTCGGGCAGGCCTTGATGCAGGCGGGCTCGAGGCCGATGGAGACGCGGTCGACGCAGAGGGTGCACTTCGACATCTTCCCGGTCTTCGCCGAGAAGCGCGGCACGTCGAACGGGCAGCCCGTCTCGCAGTAGCCGCAGCCGATGCACTGGGCGGGGTTCACGTCGACGATGCCGTTCTCGTACTGCACGATGGCGCCCGGGGCCGGGCACGCCTCGAGGCAGCCCGGGTCGGCGCAGTGCATGCACTGGTCCTTCCGCATCAGCCACTTGATCCCGCCGTCGACCTCGCGCTCGTCGAACCGGATCAGGTTCCAGAAGGCGGCGTCCAGCGTCGGCAGGGTCTGGTAGTCGCCGTCGTTCATGGTCGCGACCGAGGGAAGGTCGTTCCACTCCTGGCAGGCCACCTCGCAGGCCTTGCAGCCGATGCAGGTGGAGGTGTCGACGAGTTTGGAGACGGCGGGAAGGGAACGGAGTCCGCTGGGGCTGCCCCAGACGGAGGCGGAGGAGCGGCGGATCTCGAGGGTGCCGGTCACAGCCATGGCCGCCTCCTCACGCCTTCTCGACCTTCACGAGGAAGGCCTTGAACTCGGGAGTCCATGTGTTCGGGTCCGCGGCCGACGGCGTCAGAAAGTTCGCGAGTGGGCCGGTGTGTCCCGGATTGCCCGTGTAGCCCCAGTGGATCGGCAGGCCGATCTGCCAGACGTTCCTGCCGTCCACCTTCAACGGCTTCAGGCGCTTCGTGACCATCGCCACGGCCGTGATCGAACCGCGAGGCGAGGAGACCGTGATCTTCCCCCGATTCGCGACCCCGAGCTCCTTCGCGAACTCCTCGGGGATCTCGAAGAAGAAGTCGGGCTGGATCATGTTCAGCTTCGGGTTGTGCTGAGTCCAGAAGTGGAAGTGTTCAGTCAGCCGATACGTCGTGCAGACGACCGGATACTTGTCCGGCGTCGCGAACGGGTCCTTGTCCGACGAGAACTTCAGGGCGACCGGGTTCGCGCTCACCTTCGGGTGGAGCGGGTTCGCAATAGGCGCTTCGACGGCTTCGTAGTGCTCCGGGAACGGCCCGTCGTTGAGCGCCGGCGCGAATAGCCGCCCGACCCCCTCCGGGTTCATGATGAACGCGCCGAAGGTTCCAGGTGGAGCGTCGGGCTTCATGTCCGGTACGTCGCCGACCCACTTCTCGCCGTTCCATCTGATGCCGGCTCGCGTCGCGTCCCACGGGACGCCATCCTTGTCGGCCGACGCGCGGTTGTACATGACGCGGCGGTTCGCGGGCCACGAGAACGCCCACTGGTGGAACATCCCGAGGCCGAGAGGGTCGGCGTTG
The DNA here is from genome assembly GCA_035519355.1 of Thermoanaerobaculia bacterium. GTDB lineage: Bacteria > Acidobacteriota > Thermoanaerobaculia > UBA5066 > UBA5066 > DAOMFB01. The sequence continues at coordinate 7,688 of DATIWM010000154.1, forward strand.
TTTCGCCGCTGCGTCATGTTCCCGGCCTCCGTGAAGGCGCCGCCGTAGAGCCAGTTTCCGCAAAGGGTCGAACCGTCGTCCTGCAGCTGGCCGAAGCCGTCGAGCTGCTGGCCGGCGGCCTTGAGGATTTTCGTCTTGTCCTTCGGGTCCGGGATGTCCGCAAGCGCCTTGCCGCTGATCTCCTTCAGGACTTCGCCGAGGTCGGGGCTGACGGGATTCGTGTAGGCCCATGAGACATTGAGGACTTGCTCGGGGAAGGCGCCACCCTCCTTCTTGTAGAGGTCCTTCACGGCGAGAACCATGCGCGCGAGGATCTCCTGGTCGCTCTTCGCCTTCCCCGGCGGGTCGATGGCCTTCCACTTCCATTGCGCCCAGCGACCCGAGTTCGTGAACGAGCCATCCTTCTCGGCAAAGAGGGCCGCCGGGAGAAGGTAGACCTCGGTCTGGATCTTCGAGGGCTCGGCGCCTCCATATTCCTTAGGCGCCTTCCAGAACGCGGCGGTCTCGGTCTCGACGTTCTCGGCCACAACAAGCCACTTCAGCTTCGAGAGGGCCGCGACCATCTTTGGCGAATTCGGGCCGGTAGCTACAGGGTTCATCCCGAACGTTATCAACCCTTCGGGACCGGGCTCCTTTCCGCCGGCGCGCATCGAGCTGCCGCGGTACATGTCGTCGAACATGTACATCCACGAATAGTTCCCGTCGACCTTCGGGAGCCACGAGTAGCCGAAGTCGTTCTCCTTCGTCGCCTTCGCACCCCAGACGGCCTTGAGGTACGACACCATGAACTTCGGGTAGTTCTGCCAGTAGTTCATGGAGGCCCACGGCGTCTTGTTGAGCGTCGTCGGGGTGTTCTTCTCCAGGTAGTCCTTCAGCGTCGCGAGCGGCGCGGCCGGCGTCTTGAGGTAGCCGGGCAGGATGTCGAACGTGCCGCCCATGTCCGTGGCACCCTGGATGTTCGAGTGGCCCCGGAGGGCGTTGACGCCGCCGCCGGGCCGCCCGACGTTGCCGAGCAGCAGTTGCAGCATCGCCGCCGTCCTGATGATCTGGACACCGGTCGAGTGCTGCGTCCAGCCGAGCGCGTACAGGATCGTCCCGACCTTCTGTGCGTTTCCCGTCGACGTGACCATCTCGGCCACCTTGAGGAACGTTTCGGCGGGCACGCCACAGATCCTCGAGACCATTTCGGGCGTGTAGCGGTCCACGTGCGCCTTGAGGAGCTGCAGGACACACCGCGGGTTCTGCAACGTCTCGTCGACGACGTAGCCTTTCGTCTTCGGATCCACCTCGTAGGCCCACGCCGTCTTGTCGTAGGTTTTTCCGTCGAAGCCCGTGAAGAGGCCCTCGCTGAAGCCGAACTTCTCGCCGATGACGTAGCCCGCGTTCGTGTGGACCTTCACGTAGTCGGCGTGGTAGCGGCCCTTCTCGAGCGCGTAGCGGATGACGCCGTTCAGGTACGCGATGTCCGTGCCGGCCCGAATCGGCGAATAGAGGTCTGCGACGGCCGCCGTGCGCGTGAAGCGCGGGTCGACGGCGACGATCTTCGCGTTCCGGGTCCTCCTGGCCTCAATCGCCCACTTGAAGCCGCAGGGGTGGTTCTCGGCGGGGTTGCCGCCCATGACGAAGACGACGTCGGCATTCTTGATGTCGACCCATCCATTCGTCATCGCCCCGCGCCCGAACGTGGCGGCCAGACTGGCCACCGTGGGTCCGTGTCATACCCGTGCTTGAGTATCCCGATAGACGACACCCCAGGACGCGTTTGCCTTGGCCTGGAGAAGGGCGAATTCGTTCGTGTCCGTGCAACCTCCGATCACAACCATGCCCGGGTTGCGGTTCACGACTTCACCTTTCGCGTTCTTCGCGATGAAGCAGCGGTCGCGGGTCTCCTTGACGTGCTTCGCGATGCCCGCGATCGCGTCGTCCCAGGAGATGTCCTCCCACTTGTCGGACCCCGGGCGCCGCACCATCGGCTTGGTGAGCCGCTGGGCGTGATGGATGTCCTGCTTGAGGGTGATCCCCTTCGGGCAGAGCGTCCCCCGGTTGATCGGATGGTCGGGGTCGCCCTCCACGTGGACGACGGCGGGGGTGGCGTTCTTCGCCTTGTCGCCGAGCGTGTGGATGATGACCCCGCACGAGACCGAGCAGTAGGGACAAGTACTTCGGGTCTCGGTCGTCCGCGCGATCTTGAACTCGCGCATCTCCGCCCGCGCCTCGTTGAGGTCGAAGCCGAGGGCGACGCCGCCCCCGACCGCTCCGGCCTTCAGGAATCCGCGACGGGTTAGCTTCATCGCCGTCCTCCCTTCTGCCGCAACTCGGAATCGTTCGCGAAATCTAGCACCGCCGGGCGGGGCGGGAAAATCCTGTTTTCGTCGGATTTCGGCTCAGCCCTCTCCCCGGATCCGGGCCGGGTGGGAGTAGACGTTGAAGCGCTCTCCCCGAAGGAAGCCGACGACCGTCATCCCCGTCTCCTCGGCCAGCTCGACCGCGAGGCTCGTCGGGGCCGAGACGGAACAGAGGATCCGGACCCCGGCGAGCGCCGCCTTCTGGGCGATCTCAAACCCCAACCGCCCCGATACCAACAGGATCGGAGGGATCGGCCTCTTCTTCCGGAGGAGAGCGCCGATCGCCTTGTCGGTGGCGTTGTGACGGCCGACGTCCTCCCTGACGACGACGGGAGTCCCGTCCGCCTCGAAGAGTCCGGCCGCGTGCAGCCCGCCCGTCGACGAGAAGACCGCCTGCTCGCGGCGGAGGGCGTCGGGAAGAGCGGAGAGGAGCCCGCCGGAGACCACGGGTCCTTCGCGCTCCGTCTCCCCCGCCCGCCGCCGGGCCGCGGAGGCGAGCTCGGCGACCCGCTCGATCGACGACTCGCCGCAGACGCCGCAGGCCGACGTGACGGTTTCGGACCGCCGCGCCGAAAGGCGCGGCCCGCCCGGTCGGGAGGCGACCGTCGCGATCACGACGTTTCGGGCCAGCTCCGGCGCGATCCGCGGGTCGGA
>DATIWM010000155.1:0-10489 GCA_035519355.1 Thermoanaerobaculia bacterium
CCGACCCGGCCCTCTTCTGGCTCCGCGCGGGACAGTCGTTCGAGGCGGCGGGAAAGCCGGACGAGGCGATCGCGGCGCTCTCCCGCGCGCGCGAGGCCGATGCCGGCCGTCCCGGCGTGGCGCCGCTCCTATCGGCCCTGCTCCAGAAGAGGGGGCTCACGCGCGCCCTCTCGGGCGACGCGGCCGGGGCGCGTCCCGATCTCGAGGAGGCCGTCCGGCTGGACGGGACGAACGCCGCGGCCTGCCTCAATCTGGCCGTCGTCCTCGCCGGCGAAGGGGAGACGGAGCGCGCCAGGGCGCTCGCGCGGCGGGCGCTGGAGATCAAACCGGACTACGAGAAGGCGCGGGCCCTCCTACGCGCCCTCGACGGCCGAAAATAGAAAGGGCCCGGCGTCTCCGCCGGGCGGTCGTTTCTGAGAGAGCGAGGGGGGTGGGGGGGTGCGAACCCGGCGTCCGTCATGCCGAAACGGGCGTCGCACCCCCTGCACTGCTAGAAGTCGAACCGTGCCGACAGCACCAGCCGCCGCGGCGAGGCCCAGCTGTTGGCGTTTCCGTAGTTCGCGTTCGGCTTCGAGGTCCCCTGGGGCCCAGGAACCGAATACGGGTTTCCGTTCACGTACACGTCGAGATACTTGACCGCGTCGACGCTGAGAACGGTCTGCGTGTCGAAGAGGTTCTGGACCCGCGCTTCGAGGCGGATTCCCAAGTCGTTCCCCAGCCGGAACGTGTAGGCGGCGAGGAGGTCGAAAGTCGTCCAGGTCGGAAGCCTCTCACTTCCGGCCGGCTCGAGATAGCGAAAATAGCCGCTACTGGACTGGTTGTCCGCGCCCAGCGCCTGCCACACGTTTCCGCTCTGGACCCGGAGGAAGCCTCCCATGGTGAGGCCGAAGGGGAAGTCGTAGCTCCCCATCAGCTTCGCAATGATCGGGCGGTCCTGGTTGAGGCGGCCGTACCGGAACGCTTCGGAGGTGTACCAGGTGGGGCCGTCCTCCAGAAGGCTCGAGGTGTTGAAGCCGCCAGTCTGGTAGTCGGTATCGAAGTTGCCGTAGAGCTTGCTGAACGTGATGTTCGCGTCGGCGTACCAGCGATTCGCGTACCGCTTCTGGACGTCGAGGGTGACCGCCCGGTAGACGCGCCGCGCGTCGGGAAAGTTCGCCGCCTGGAAGAGGCTGCCGGAATTGTTCGGGTCGATCGGCGTGTCCTCGAAGGCGTTCTTCAGGTTCCGGTACTGGTAGTAGACGTCGAAGCTGTAGTCCTTCGCGAAGGCCGCCGAGTATCCGATGACCCACTCCTGGTAGTACGGAGGCTTGAGATCGGGCGGGATGTACTTCCCGGACGAGGAGGCGCGGATCTGGGTCCCTTGATAGACGCCCGTCACCGGATCGAAGAAGGCATAGCTCTGGGAGATCCGGTACGGCGCGAAGGAGCGGGCGGTCGACTTCTGGTCCATGTTGGCGTATTCGCCGTACGTCGAGTAGAGCTTGTCGCCCTGGAGCAGGTTCGCGTTCCAGGTGATTCCGAGACGGGGCTGGATCTGCTGGCTCCAGTTGAACGTCATGAAGTTGTAGCGCGTCTCGGTCGTGGTTAACGTCGTGCCGCAGACGATACCCGGCATGCAGACCTGGGCGAAGTCGTCCTTGTTGGCGAGGACGCCAAGGTAGACCGTCAGGTTCTTCCAGGTGATCGTGTCCTGAATGAAGGCTGCGTAAGTCCGCGCCTTGGAGTTCTGCTCCGGCTGGGTCGGGTAGTACCGGCCGCGGATATAACCGCTCTTCGAAGTACCGCAGACGACGGCCGGGCAAGGCGAGCCGGTGTTCATGAGAGCCCAGCCGTTCGACTGCCGGAGAGTATCCATCGTATCGGCTTCGTACCCGCCGCCCAGCTTGAACTGGTTCTGGGTCGGCCCGAGGTCGAGGTACTGGCTGATCGTCGCCTTGATCTCGTTCCGCGTGTACTTGTCGCCGTACTCGATGAACTGGTAGACGCCGGTATTGCGAGTCGGGCCCGTGAGGTCGTACTCGCCGTACGCAGCGAGGTTGTTCGGGTCGATCGTGGTCGGCATGCTGGTGAGGATGTTCTGAGCCCCGTTCAGGTCGTTTTCCCTGTAGTAGATGTATTTCGCCTCGACGACCGTATCCTTCGACGCAAACCAGTCGGCCGTGGCGTTTCCGATGTAGTTCGTGTTGTCGTACTGGTACCCCGCCGTGCGCGTGTCATAGAGCGAGTTGAACTGGTCGGTCCCTTTGCTCGGCAGCGCCCGGAAGCCGGCGTTGACGAGGAAGTCCTGGCCGGGGAGGGCCGTCAGCTTTCCGAAGTAGTCGCCGTTGTGCCACTTCGAGTCGGGCTGAGTCCCGAACTGGCTGGACTGGTTGGAGTAGGTGTTGTCGTAGTAGGCGGCGGAGGCGTATCCGAAGAGAGTGTCCTTCAGGATCGGGAACCCGATGTTCGCCTGACCGTTGTAGTTGCTGAGGTCCTGCGTCGTCGTTGAGAAGTTCTTGTTGTTCGCCTGGAACGCGCCAGGGGAGAGGTTGAAGAGGACGGATCCGTTGACCTGATTCGTCCCGGACCTCGTGACCGCGTTGAACATCGCCCCCGACGTCCGGCCGAATTCGGCCGAGATGCCGCCCTTCTTGACGTTGAAGTCGACGATGTCGAGCTGGTTCGTATCGGATCCGAGGTTGCCGTACCCCGGGTTCGTGATGTTGACGCCGTCGAGGAGGAACTTGTTGTCCTGCCGCGTGCCGCCGGAGATGGAGACGTCGCCGACGCCGCTCTGGTCGGTGGGGGCGCCCGGCACCATCTTGATGAGTCCCTGGTACGTCCGCGTGAGCGGGAGGTCCTTGATGACGGTGGCGGTGTAGTTGAAGTTGACCTCGGAGGCCTTCCTGTCGATCTCGGCCACCGCGCCCGTCACGACGATCTCGGCCTTGGCCGTCTGGACGAGGACGAGATTGAGCTGCGCGTCGTTGTCGACGAAGACCTGGACCCTCTGGCTCGCCGTGCCGAGGCCCTTGAGCTCGGCCGTGACGACGTAGTTTCCCGGCAGGAGCACCGCGAACCTGAAGGTACCCGCGGCGCCGGTGACCGTGTTGAGGGGCGCCTGCGCACCGGTGGCCTTCACGGTGGCGCCGGGGACGGGCAGACCGGTGCCGTCATTCACGACGCCGGAGATGGAGCCCGTCTCTCCCGCGAAGGCCGCCGTCGCGAAGGCGACGAGAGCCCAGGCAAGGGCCATTCTGAAAATGGATTTCATCCGATTTCCTCCTCCTCAAAGAGAGCGAAAAAAGTACATCGCGCTGAGGCCAAAGTGTCGTCCAGCAACCTGAAAGAGTCAACGAAAAGGGGCCGCCGGGGCCTCGGGGGACGAGGGCTCGGCCGTCTCCGCCGGCTCGCGAGGCAGAATGCCCGCGTGAGCACACTGCTCTATCTGCATGGCCTGGCCTCGTCGCCGAAGGGGCGGAAGAAGGCGATGCTCGAGGACCGCTTCGGGCCGGACGGGCTCCTGATCGCCGCCCCGGACCTGAACGTTCCCTCGTTCCGGGAACTCTCCTTCGACGAGATGGTCGCCGAGGCCTTCGTCACCCTGTCGGAGTCGAAGCCGCGCCTCGTCATCGGAAGCTCCCTCGGCGCGCTCGTGGCGCTCTCTCTCGCCGAAATGCTCGGGAGAGGCGGCCCGCCCCTCGTCCTGATCGCCCCGGCCCTGGCCTTTGGTGAGCGGTGGGCCTCGAAGCTCCCCGAGGGCGAGAGCTTCGAGATGTTCCATCACGGGGAGGGACGGAACCTCCCGATCCGCCGGCGCTTCTTCGAGGAGATGGCGCTCGTGACGGTGGACGCCTCGCCGCCCCCCGTCCCCGTGTCGGTCCTGATGGGGACCCTCGACGAATCGGTTCCGTTCGGGCAGGTCGCGGCGCGATGGCGGGAATGGGAAGCGTCGGGGCGACTCGTCCCCGGCTCGCGCTTCCATGCCGTCGAGGGGGGCGACCACAGCCTCCTCGCCCACGGCGGCGCGCTCGAGGCGGCCGTGCTCGAGCGGCTCGGCTAGCTCTTTCGTCCGACCGTCAGGTAATAGACCGGAATCCCCGCCGCGACGACCCCGAGGACGGCGATCGTGCTCCAGCGGCTCCCCGGATCCGCGATGGCGTTCCCGAGGAGCAGCAGGACCGACGCGATGAAGAGGAGCGGCGTCCACGGGTAGAGCGGAACCCGGAACGACGGGGCGTATCCCGGCCTTCCGCGGAGCCGGAAGATGGCGGCGACGGAGAGTGCATAGAAGGGGAGGAAGGCGGTGACGAAGGCGTCGGCGAGCTGCTCGAAATCCCGGAGAAGGACGAAGACGATCCCGAGCGCGGCCGTCATCGAGATCGAGATCCAGGGCGTCCCGAATCGCGGGTGGACGCGGGCGAGGGGACGGAAAAAAAGACGGTCGTCGGCCATCGCGAAGAAGACGCGCGGGCTCGTGAAGAGGACGGTGTTGAGCGTTCCGAACGTGGAGATCATCACGGCGACCGAGACGAAGACGACGCCGGCCGGGCCGATGACCCGCTGGGCCACGTCCGCGGCCACGAGCTTCGAGACGCGGATCTGCTCCACGGGAAGGACGGCGAGGTAGGCCAGGTTGGCGGCGAGGTAGATCGCCACGACGAGAAGCGTCCCGCCGATGAGCGCGCGCGGGAGGTTCCGCGCCGGGTCCTTCACCTCGCCGGCGTTGTACGCGAGGTCGGCCCAGCCGTCGAATGCCCAGAGCGTCGAGACGAGAGCGAGGCCGAAGGCGGCCGCCGTGAAGCTTCCGGGGGGGACGGCCGGCGTGAAGTGACCGCCCGTCCGCGGCAGGCCGAAGGCGAAGGCGACGAGGACGATGAAGACGAGGCTCCCGTACTTGGCGAGGACGGTCAGATTGCTGACCGCGGCCGAGAGGGAGACGCCGACGACGTTGAAGAGGCCGGTGAGGCCGATGGCAGCGGCGGCCACGAAGCGGACCGTCTGGACGTGCTCCGGAGCCTGGGGATCGAAGCCCAGGACCCGGAAGAAGTAAGCGGCGAAGGTGATCGAGATCGCCCCGAGCGAGGCGGCGCGGATCATCGAGAACTGCCCCCACCCGAAGAGGAAGCCGGCCAGCCGCCCCCAGCCGTCCCGGCAGAAGACGTACATCCCGCCCGTCCGGGGGAGCGCGCTCGCCACCTCGGCCAGCGTCAGCGCGCCGCAGAGAGCGAAGATCCCTCCCGCCGCCCAGACGGCGAGCATCGGGAGCGGCCCGGGGAGCTTGTCGGCGATGCCGGCGGGCGAGCGGAAGATGCCGGAGCCGATCGTGGAGCCGATGACGACCGCGATGGCGCTCCAGAGGCCGAGCCGCCGCGCCAGCTCCGCGGGCGCGGCGTCCCCCGGGGACGGCCGTTCGTCGGACATGCGCCGCGAAGGATACTTCGCCGGCGCGTCCGGGCGGGGCCGGTTGACGCGCCCCGCTCGCGTGCTACTTTCGACGGCGCATGGCGACGAAGTACACGGCGGCCGACATCACCGTCCTCGAGGGGCTCGAGCCCGTCCGGAAGCGGCCGGGGATGTACATCGGCGGCGTCGACGGCCGGGGCCTCCACCACCTCGCGAGCGAGATCGTCGACAACGCCGTCGACGAGGTGATCAACGGCTACGCGACGCGCATCGAGGTGCGGCTCTTTCCCGACGGGAGACAGGTCGAAGTCGCAGACAACGGTCGCGGCATTCCCGTGGACGTCCACCCGAAGTACAGGAAGCCGGCTCTCGAGCTGATCCTGACGACGCTCCACGCCGGCGGGAAGTTCGAGCCGGGGAACTACGTCCACTCGGGGGGCCTCCACGGCGTCGGGGCGTCGGTCGTCTGTGCCCTCTCGTCCGAGATGATCGCGACCGTCCGTCGTGACGGGGCCGAGTGGGAGCAGAGCTACTCGAAGGGGAAGCCGGTCTCGAAGCTGAAGAAACTCTCCGGGGGCGAGAAGGTGCGCGGGTCGGGGACGACGATCCGCTTCCGCCCCGACCCGGAGATCTTCGGGAAGCTGGCCTTCGACCCGGCGGAGATCCGCGAGCGGCTGGAAGCCAAGACGTACCTCCACCGCGGCCTCCGGGTGGTCTTCACCGACGAGACACAGAAGCCTCCGCTCCGCGAGGAGCTTCAGCACGAAGGGGGGCTCCAGGACTTCCTGGTCAAGCTCGTCGCCGAGCGCGGGAAGAAGCCGACGACGGCCGCGGAGTTCCTCCTTTCGCGCGAGGCCGACCCGCGCCTCGAACTGGCCCTCGTCTGGACCGAGGCGACGGACGAGTCGGTCCGCTCCTTCGTCAACGGCATCCCGACCCCGTCCGGCGGGACGCACGAGAACGGCCTTCGCGCCGGGATCGTCAAGGCCGTCCGGAACTACCTCGAGACGCACGAGCTGGTGCCGAAGGGGGTGACGATCGCCGCGGAGGACATCCGCGAGGGGATCCTCGTTCTCCTCTCCGTCTACGTCCTCGAGCCGCAGTTCCAGGGGCAGACGAAGGACCGGCTCAACAACCCCGAGCTGGCGGCGCAGGTGGACGGCGCCGTCCGCCCCGCCCTCGAGAAATGGCTGAACGAGAACCCGACCCTCGCCGAGGCGATCGTCGGACGGATCGTCCTCGCGGCGCGGGCGCGCGAGGCAAGCCGGGCCGCCGTGCAGCAGGTGACGCGGAAGACGGCCGTCTCGCACCGCCTGAACCTTCCCGGGAAGCTGGCCGACTGCTCCTCGACCGACCCGTCGGTCTCCGAGCTCTTCATCGTGGAAGGGGACTCGGCGGGCGGCTCGGCCAAGCAGGCGCGCAACCGCGAGACGCAGGCGATCCTGCCTCTTCGGGGGAAGGTCCTGAACGCCGAACAGGCCAACTCGGCGAAGGTGACGGGCAACCGCGAGCTCTCCGACATCGTCTCGGCCCTCGGCTGCGGCGTCGGCGCAGAGTTCGACGCGTCGAAGCTCCGGTACGGGAAGATCTTCCTCCTGATGGACGCCGATGCCGACGGCCATCACATCTCGACCCTGCTCCTGACGTTCTTCTGGCGGCATCTGCCGAAGCTGATCCAGGACGGGCACGTCTATCTCGCCCAGCCGCCTCTCTACCGGATCGACGCGGCGAAGGAGACGCGCTGGGCGCTCGACGACGCCGAGCGCGACGCGTTCCTCGCCAAGCTGCCGAAGAACGTGAAGCCCGAGATCATGCGCTTCAAGGGGCTGGGCGAGATGATGCCGGAGCAGCTGAAGGAGACGACGCTCGACCCCCGCCGCCGGCGCGCGGTGAAGGTGACCGTTCCCGACGTCCACGAGGCCGAGCGGACGCTCGGCGAGCTGATGGGAAAAGATGCGGCCGCCCGCTACCGCTTCATCACCGAGAGGGCGAAAGACGCAGAGAACCTCGACCTCTGATGGAAAAACCTGTGCGCTTCAGGGTCGTCATTCCACTGGTCTCTGGTATCAACGGAAGACATGGGATTCGTCCCATGTCGGTTGCTTAGGTTCCTGCCGTGACTGATCCGCCCACCCCTTCAGATCGACCGGCCACACCCGATGAGACTTTTCGGCTCTACATCGATGAGTCGGGAGACCACGTTTTCAATCGGATGGAAGATGCCAGCCACCGCTTTCTCTGCCTTTTGGGCTGCTGGTTTCGGGGGCGAGATCTCCGCGTCTTTCACGAAGAACTGGAGCGTTTCAAGCAGACGCACATTCCCCACAACCCCGACGAGCCGGTAATTCTCCATCGAGAGGACATCGTCAACCGACGAAGAGCCTTCTGGCGGCTCCGAAACCCCGAAACCGCCGGGCGGTTTGACACCGCGCTCCTCGACGTGATCACAGCTGCAGAGTTTCGGATCGTAGCGGTCGTAATCGATAAGCTGGCACTCAAGCAGCTCTATGCCGTACCCGCTCATCCCTATCACTTGGCGATGGGTTTTCTGCTCCAGCGGTATTGCGGATATCTCAATCATGTGAATCGGCGGGGAGACGTGCTGGCGGAGAGCCGGGGCGGCCATGAGGACAGGCTGCTGAAGGACTCGTATTCGCGGGTCTACGAACGTGGTGCGTGGATGACGAATGCAGACTTCTTTCAGAAGGCCCTTACAACGAGTCAACTCAAGCTAAAGCCGAAGACCTCGAATATTGCAGGAGTTCAGCTGGCAGACATGCTCGCTCATCCCGTGAAGCAAGCGCTCCTTGTGGAGCGGGGCCTGGTGCTGAGCCCGCTTTCCCCATTTGCGACTCGACTAGTCGCAGCAGTTGAGGTGAAGTTCAACAGACATCTCTACCAGGGACGGGTGGAGGGCTACGGCAAGGTCTTCTATCCGAAGAAATGAAAAGGCCCCTCGTCGGGGCCTCCTCACGCTCGCCCTACGCGGGCGATCCACCTCCGGAAAACCGGATTGGTACCAGTATAGCCGAAGCAGGATGGGCCGGCTGCCCATCGTGATCGAGTTCTAGACCGGCGTCTAGAATGACTTCGCGGCGGCCGAGACGCGACCGCGGGAGGTCCCATGGACCAGAAGCCGGCCGGCGAGGCAGTCCCCGAAGAGGCGGCTCCGGAGAGCTTCGACCCCCACGCCCCCGTCGGCCACCCGACCGCGGAGACGGACGAGCAGCTCCTGGCCGAAAAGGCCGGGCTCACCGACCCCAGGTGGCTCCCTCTCACCGAGATCCCCTTCCTCACCGACTACACGAACGAAACGTACCTCTACCTCGTCCCGTCCGGCCCGCGCCAGCTCTACGTCCTCTGGGAGGTGGGGCAGGGGATGCGCGAGGAGATGGAGCGGCGCTTCGGGAGCCGCTTCCTCGCGACGAACCACCTGATCCTCCGCGTGTACGACGTGACGGGCGTCGTGTTCGACGGATTCAACGCGAACTCCTTCTTCGAGGTCGACGATTTCCTGAACGACAAGGTGGCCTACTGGGTCGGCGTGGAGCCGGGACGGCACTGGGTGGCCGAGATCGGCTACCGGGCGCTCGGGACGATGTTCTTCGAGAAGGTGGCCCGGTCCAACACGGTCTTCTCCCCGCGCGACCGCGCCGAGACGGCGGAGCGGTACGTCGCCTGGAGCTCGGCCGGCGTTCCGGCCAGCGACGTGGAGCTTCCCGTCGCGGCGTCCGACTGGCGGTACAACCAGTACCTCTACTGGAAGCGGCGCACCCACACGGCCCCCGAGGAGAAGGGGTGCTGGGCGCTCGTCCTCCACCAGCATCTCCCCTTCGTCCGCCACCCGGAATACGACGTCTCGCTGGAGGAGCAGTGGTTCTTCGAGGCGGTCGCCTCGGTCTACACGCAGCTCCTCCACCGGCTCTGGAAGCTCGCACGCGACCGCGTCGACTTCCGCCTCACGGTCAGCCTGACGCCACCGCTCCTGTCGATGATGCAGGACCCGCTCCTGAAGATGCGGGCGGCGCGGCACATCGACACCTGCCTCGCCCTCGCCCGTCGCGAGGCGGAGAACTCCCACGGCAAGCCATGGCACGACACGGCGTGGCAGACGGTCCACCGCTTCGAGGTCGCCAAGGAGGTCTTCGAGGCGTACTCGGGAGACCTGACGCGCGGCTACCGCGACTTCCAGGATGCCGGGAAGCTGGAGATCATCACCTGCCCCGCCACGCACATGATCCTCCCCCTCTTCAGCCATCTTCCGGAGACCGTCCGCGCGCAGATCCAGACCGCCTGCCGGCAGTACGAGCGGGTCTTCGGGCGGTGGCCCCGCGGCATGTGGCTGGCCGAGAACGCCTTCACGCCGGGTCTCGACGAGGCGCTCGCCGCCGAGGGAATCCAGTGGTTCCTCCTGAACGACAAGGCAGTCCTCGAGGGGGACACCCGTCCCTTCTTCGGCGCCTCCGAGCCCGTCGTCACGCCGGCGGGCCTCGCGGCCTTTCCCGTCGATCCGCACACCCGCGACCGGATCTGGTCGCGCGAAGCGGGCTATCCCGGCCACCCGAACTACAAGGAGTGGTACCGCGACCTCGGCTACGAGGCGGACTGGGATTACCTGCCGTCCTATTTCCGGACGGCCAACGTCCGGCGGAACACGGGGATCAAGTACTACCGGATCACCGGGAAGAAGGTCGATCTCGGCGACAAGGCCTACTACGTCCCCGCGTGGGCGGAGGAGACGGTCCACGAGCAGGCGGGGCAGTTCGTCTTCGAGCGCGGGGCGCAGGCCAACCACGACCGGAACCGGAGCGGCGGCCGCACCGGCTGCCGCGTCTCCGCGTACGACGCCGAGCTCTACGGTCACTGGTGGGAGGAAGGCCCGGCCTTCCTCGAGTCGGTCTTCCGGAAGATGCTCTACGACCAGTCGGAAGTCCGCCCGGTCACGCCGGGGGAGTACCTCTCCGAGCAGCCGCACCACCAGCAGCTCGTCCCGAACGCCGGCTCGTGGGGGAAAGGCGACTACTTCCAGACCTGGGTGGAGGAACGGGCCTACCAGCCGAACGTCTGGGTCTTCCGGCACCTCTACCGCCTCTCGAGCCGGATG
>DATIWM010000156.1:0-7998 GCA_035519355.1 Thermoanaerobaculia bacterium
GCGATCAACTACAACCTCGGCTGCACGACGCTCGGCCTCCCGGCCGTCACGAGCGATCTCGCGGCGCTCGACAAGCGGGCCGCGGTCCTTCTCGAGCGGCACGTCCCGGGCTACCGCGAGATCCTGGCGAGCGAGCTGCCCTACTTCGTCCGGGAGTCGGTGGCGCTCGTCTTCGGGAAGCGCTTCGCAGAAGCTGCGGCCCGGCGCTGCCTGCGGGCCGCGGCGGCGGTCTGGGCCGACGTGCGGGCGAGGGAAGAGCTCGTGGCCCCGACCTGCCTCTTCGCCATGCTCTACCTCCGCTACGTGGCCGAGGATTCCGACAGCTGGGACGAGACGAAGGAGCACGAAAGCCCCACGACGCGCGAGGAGGAACTGATCCGGGAGACCTCGAGCGGCGCCTTCGCCGCCCTCTGCGCCGAGCGCCCCGGCAACCGCTGGACCGTCCTCCAGGCCGTGATCGAGGCCGAGGAGGCTCCGCGCCTGCTGCTCGCCCGCGAGCTGACGATCGAGGAGAAGCGCGAGTTCGTCGATTTGCGGATCGAAGGGTGGCTCCGGACGCTCCCCGACCCCCTGTCGCGCGAGCTTCGGAGCCAGTGGTCGCCGCTTCGCGAGCTGGGGAAGGACGAGCTGACGCTCCGGACGATCGAGCAGATGATCGCCCTGGAAACGCTGCGGGGAAGCCGCGGGGCTTGAGCGGATCTCCCCCGCGAAACAGAAGGAGTTTCTCGTGAAGGCTGCCCTCGCCCGCGCCTACGACGTTTTGGAGACGCTTTCCCGTCCCCTGCAGAGCCTGGTTCTCCTGGTCTTCCGGCTCTACTGGGGCTGGCAGTTCTTCCAGACGGGGCTCGGCAAGCTCCGGAACCTCGAACGCGTGACGGCGTACTTCACCGATCTCGGGATCCCCGCCCCCGGCCTGAACGCCGCCTTCGTCAGCGGCCTCGAGACCGTCGGCGGGCTTCTCCTCCTCCTGGGCCTCGCCTCCCGGTTCATCGCCGTGCCGCTCGCCTTCGACATGGTCGTCGCCTATGCCACGGCCGAGCGCCAGGCCCTGATGTCCCTCTTCTCGGATCCGGCCAAGTTCATCGGGGCCGATCCCTTCTTCTTCCTCCTCACCTCGGTCCTCGTCCTCGCCTTCGGGCCCGGAGCGGTCTCCCTCGACGCCCTGATCCGCCGCCGCCTGGCGGCCGGCCCGCCCCCCCCGGCCTGATCCCGGGGCCCCCCGCCCGGGAGGGGGCTGGTCAATTCCCGGTCATTGAGACTAAGATTGAGAAAAGATCTCAGAAGGAGGACGACATGAATCGACGGGAATTCGCGAAGATGGCCCTGGGAGCGGCGACGATGGGCGTCCTGGCGGGCAAGACCCTGCTCGCCGACGACAAACCGAAGGCGGAGGGAACCGACAAGCACGCCTGCAAGGGGATGAACTCCTGCAAGGGGAAGGGGGGCTGCAAGAGCGGCGACAACGGCTGCGCCGGGAAGAACTCCTGCAAGGGCAAAGGGGGCTGCGCCGTTCCCGTAAAGAAGGCCGCGTAGGACGTCCGGCGGCTTCCGGGGCGGCGGAGGACGGCTTGGGGGGCGGCCTCCGTCGCTCCGGCTTCGGCGAGGAAAGATGACGGGCAACCGCTGGGGATTCCCCGACCTCGGCATCGGCGTCGGCCTCCGGACGACGCACTTTCCGACCATCCTGTCGAAGTGGCCGGTCGTCGACTGGTTCGAGGCGATCACCGAGAACTTCCTCGACACGGGCGGACGCCCGCTCACGGTGCTGGACGAGGTCGCGGCCCGCTACCCGGTCGTCCTTCACGGCGTGTCGCTCTCGATCGGCGGCACGGACCCGCTCGACCGCGGCTACCTGGCGAAGGTGAAGAACCTCGCCGCGCGCGTGAAGGCCCCGTGGGTCTCGGATCACGTCTGCTTCACCGGCGTCGCCGGCCGGAACACGCACGACCTCCTGCCGCTCCCCTACGACGAAGGGACGCTCCGGCACGTCGCCTCCAGGGTCCGGGCCGTTTCCGACCTCCTCGAGCGTCCGCTCGTCCTCGAGAACCCCTCGAGCTACATGGAGTACGCCGCCACGTCGATGCCGGAATGGGAGTTCCTGGCCCGGCTGGCGGAGGAGGCCGACTGCGGGATCCTGCTCGACGTCAACAACGTCTACGTCAGCGCCTTCAATCACGGCTTCGACCCGGTGACCTATCTCGACGCGATCCCGGCCGACCGCGTCGTCCAGATCCATCTCGCGGGGCACACCCGCAAGGACGGCTACATTCTCGACAGCCACAGCGACCACGTCATCGACGAGGTCTGGAGGCTCTACCGCCGCGTCTGCGAGCGGATCGGTCCGGTCTCGACGCTTCTCGAGTGGGACGAGAAGATCCCGGCGTTCTCCGTCGTTCTCGCCGAGGCGAACAAGGCGCTCCGCCACCGGCCGCCTCGCCCGCAGGCGAAGAGAGCGGCCTGTGGCTGAGGCGGCGCCGCTCCGGCGCCTCCAGCGCTTCGTCCAGGCGGTCGTCGTCCATCCCGGCGAGACGGGGCGCGCCGCCGCGGCCGCCGCGCGGAAGGAACTGGGCGGAAGGCCCCTCACGACCCTTATCGTCCCCGGAAGAACGCTGACGGCGGTCGAGCGGATCGGCATCTACCAGGGGATGTACCTCCTCCGGATGCACGACGCCCTGGCGGCGGACTATCCCGGTCTGAAGCACGCTCTCGGCGACGACGGGTTCAGGGACTTCGTTCGCGCTTACGTCCAGCGCCACCCGTCGACGCGCTACACGCTGAACCGCCTCGGGGACCATGTGCCCGGGTACCTCGCGCGCTCCCGGCGGGTTCCCGGCGGGCGGTTCCTCGCCGACCTCGCGCGTCTCGAGCTCGCCGTCACGGAGGTCTTCGACGCAGAGACCTCGGGACCGCTCCGGAGAATCCGTCCGGCCTCCATCGGGGAGAGCACGACTTTCCGCGCGTCGTCGACGCTCCGTTTCCTCTCGCTTCGATACCCGGTCGGCGCGTATCTCGACGCCGTGCGCGAAAGACGGTCGCCGCGAATCCCGCGGCCGGCCCCGGCGCGGATCGCCCTCTGGCGGTCCGGGCTGTCCGTCCGGCGGCTCGACCTCAGCCCGGGCGCCGACGCGCTGCTCCGCCGCCTCGCCGCGGGGCACCGGCTCGGAGACGCCCTCCGGTCGCTCCGCCCGCGGCACCGTCGCGACCTTCCCGAGCGGGCGATCGTGCGGCTCTTCCGGACGGCCGTTTCCGGGGGGATGCTCGTTCCGGTCTGAAAAAGCCCGCGTCCCCGATAATCGACCGGTGAGACGCCTCGTCGCCCTTCTGGCGCTGCTCTGGGCTCTTCTCGGGGCCGGCCGAGTCGCCAGCGCCCAGACGACGGCAACGCTCGTCGGGCCGTCGGGGGCCACGATCCCTCTCCGGACGGAGGAGGCGGGGGGAAGGACGGTCTTCTCCGTCGCGGACGTCGCCGCGGCCCTGGACGGAACGATCGCCTTCGACCCCGAGACCCGCTCCTTCGAGGTCCGGCTCCGGACGCACACGGCCCTCTTCGGGACGGAGGCGGCCGTGGCGGTCGTCGACTCGAAGATCGTCAGCCTCGCGGGGCCGGCCCGGATGTCGGGCCTCCTCGCCTTCGCCGACGCCGACTTCCTCGGGCGGGTCCTCGGCCCGATCGCCGGCGTCACCTTCTCGTGGGACGCGGGGCGGCGGACGCTGACGGCCGCGCGCGCCGCCCTGCCCGAGGTCTCGGTCGAGGCGTCCGTGACCGACGTGGGCGAGACGACGAAGGTCGTCCTCCGCTTCTCGCAGCCCCCGCCGTACCGGGTCGAGAAAGGAGACGAGCTGATCGTCCTGAAGTTCCCGGGGGTGAAGCTCGTTCCGGCGGCGATCGAGAAGGCCGTGGAGGGAACGCGGGTCTCCCGGGTCTTCTTTCGCCCGGGCGAGGCCCTGATCGCCCTCAAGGAGCGCGGGCTCTCGACGAATGTCTACGCGCTCGGCGGGCCGCCGCGGCTCGTGGTCGACGTGACGCGCGCGGGGTCGGGGGCAGGAGCTTCGCCGCCTCCGGGCGCCGTTCCCGCGCCGGCCGCGCCGTCGAAGGCGCGGACGGTCGTCCTGGACGTGGGGCACGGCGGGACGGAAGAAGGGGCGAAGGGGCCCTCGGGGCTGCTGGAGAAGGACGCGATGCTCGCCCTCGCGAAGACGATGCAGGAGGTCCTGGCCCAGCGCGGCTTCCGCGTGGTGACGACCCGTTCGTCGGACGCCTCCGTCTCGCTCGAGGAGCGCGCGGCGACCGCCAACGCCGCCCGGGCCGACGTCTTCGTCTCGCTCCACGCGAACGCCTCGCGGAGCGGCGGGGCGCACGGGACCGAGGTCTATTACCTCTCGCTCGACGCCTCGGACCGCGCGGCGGCCCTTCTCGCCGAGAGCGAGAACAAGGCGGCCGAGACGCCGACGGCCGAGAAGAACGCGGCCCTCCGGGACCTCGACCTGATCCTCTGGGATCTCGCCCAGAACCAGCACCTCGCCGCGTCGGAGCGCCTCGCGGAGATCATCCAGGCCGACTTCAACCGCCTTCTCGGCGTGACGACGCGGGGCGTCAAGCAGGCCCCGTTCCGCGTCCTGATCGGGGTCAACGCGCCGGCGGTCCTCGTGGAGGTCGCCTTCATCACGAACCCGGACGAGGAGAAGAGGCTCGGCTCCGAGGAGTTCCGGCGGCAGACCGCCGAGACGCTGGCGGGGAGCCTCACGACGTTCTTCAAGACGTCCGCCTCCGTGCCGCCCGTCCCCTATGCGACGAAGCCGCCGGGACATCCCTAGCGCGCCGCCATGCCCCGCCGCTTCGCCCTCGGGCTCGTCGCCCTCCTCGTCCTCCTTCTCGTCGGCCTCTTCGCCGGCCGGCGGATCCTGATGCCGTCCGCTCCGGGGAGCGGAGGGATCGCCCCCACGCCGACCGCGCGTCCGACGCCGATCGCCCCGCCGACGCCGATCGCGTCCCAGCGCGTCTCGCTCTGGTTCGAGCCGGCGGAGGGGGAGCTCTTCCGCGCCGAGGTCCGCGAGCTGCCGGCCGCGGCGGACGAGATCGCCTTTCTTCGCGCGCTCGGCGCGGCCGTCCTCGACGGGCCGCGACGAGAGGAGCTCCTCCGTCCCTTCCCGGAGGGGTGGTCTCTTCGCGGCGCCTACCGCCTGCGCGACGGGCTGGTCGTCCTCGACCTCCAGCCGCCGGCGCCGGGCGGCGTCGGCGCGATGGAGGGGCCTCCGGCGCCGGAAGCTTCGCTCGGCCCGCGCTGGCAGACGGGTTCGCACGAGGAGCTGGCCGCCGTGCAGGCCCTCCTGATCACGATCGCGAAGAACCTCCCGGACGTTTCGAAAGTCGCGCTGGTCGTCTCGGGCGAGCCGGCCGAGACGCTGGCCGGACACGTCGACCTGATGCATCCGCTCGTCCCGGACCTGTCGCGTGCCGCGACGGAGCCGCCGCTGGAGGCCGCCGCGCCCCCTTCCCCGGCCGCTCTTCCCACGCCTGCAGAGACGGAGACCCCGGCCGGCGCGACGCCGACGTCGCCGCCCCTGCCGCCGCCGCCGAAGCGGACGCGCCCGGCGGCGAGGACCGACGTGGCATGACCGACACGCGGCCGATCGGCCTCTTCGACTCGGGAGTGGGGGGCCTCACCGTCCTCGACGCCGTGGCGCGCCGCCTCCCCGGCGAGAACCTCCTCTACCTCGGCGACACGGCGCGCCTGCCGTACGGGACGAAGTCGCCGGAAACGGTCCGGCGGTACGCGCGCCGTGCCGTGGAGCTGCTCCTTTCGCGCGGGATCAAGGCGCTGGTCGTCGCCTGCAATACGGCCTCGGCCCTGGCGCTCGACCTGATCGAGGAGATCTCGCCCGTCCCGGTCGTCGGCGTCGTGGCGCCGGGAGCCTCGTCCGCCGTCGCGGCGGCGCGCCGGCTCGAAGAGCGAGGCGCCCCTCGGGCGCCGATCGCCGTTCTGGCCACGGAGGCGACGGTCGCCTCGGATGCGTACGGCCGCGCCGTCCGCGCGCTCGACCCGGGGCGTGAGGTTCTCCATACCGCCTGCCCGCTCTTCGTCCCGCTCGCGGAGGAGGGGTGGACCGAAAACGAGGTGGCGCGGGCCGCGGCCGGGCGGTACCTCGCCCCGGTCCGCGCCTCGGGCGCCCGGGTGGTCGTTCTCGGCTGCACGCACTACCCGCTCCTGAAGGGGACGATCGCGGAGGCCCTGCTGCCGGAGACGATCCTCGTCGACTCGGCGGAGACCGCCGCCCGGGCGCTCGAGGCCGCGCTTCCCGCGGGGGTCCGGCGAGGTGGCGGGGACGCGGGGGAGACGCACATCCTCGTCACGGACGCCTCGGAGCGCCTCGCCCGGATCGCCGGCCGCTTCCTCGGGCGGGAGGCCGCCCGTCTCGAGCTGGTGGACCTGCCGTGAGCCGCGTGGGCGAGAATCGGGCGTCATGACGACCCCCGGCCGAGCCGACGGCCGCGCCCTTCGCGAGATGCGCCCGGTCACCCTCGCGCTCGACGCCGTCCCGCATGCCGAAGGGTCGTGCCTGATCGAGCAGGGGCTGACGCGCGTCCTCGTGACGGCGACCGTGGAGGAGAAGGTCCCGCCCTTCCTCCGCGACAGGGGAGAAGGGTGGATCACGGCCGAGTACGGGATGCTCCCGCGCGCGACGCTCGAGCGGACGGCGCGCGAGGCGTCGCGCGGCAAGCAGTCGGGGCGGACCCTCGAGATCCAGCGCCTCATCGGCCGGGCCCTCCGGGGCGTCGTCGACCGGACGCTCCTCGGCGAGCGGACGGTCACGCTCGACTGCGACGTCCTCGTGGCCGACGCCGGGACGCGCTGCGCCTCGATCACCGGGGCCTTCGTGGCTCTGGCGCTCGCCGTCGCGAGACTGCACGAGAAGAAGCTCGTGAAGAAGAACCCGTTCCGCGAGGCGCTGGCCGCCGTCTCCGTCGGCTGGGTGAAGGGAGAGGCCGTCCTCGACCTGACCTACGCCGAGGATTCGGGCGCCGACGTCGACTTCAACGTCGTCGGGACCTCGGCCGGGCGCTTCGTCGAGCTGCAGGGGACGGCGGAAGGCGAGCCGTTCGGCGAGAAGGAGCTGCGGCATCTCCTCCTGGCCGGAAAGAAGGGGCTTCATGCCCTCTTCGCGGCGGAGGGACGCGCCCTGGCGGGGCGGCTTCCCGGCGACTGGTGGACGGCGCTCTTCGGAAGCGTTCGAGGGGCGGCCGCGAAGAAACGCTAGCGGCCGGCGAGGGACGACGCTACGCCAGGAAGCCGCGGAGGGTGTCGGCGAAGCGCTTCGGGCTCTCCAGCATCGGGTAGTGCCCGAGCCCCGGCAGGAGCGTGAAGGTGGCGTCCGGGCGGGCCGACAGGAGCTTCCGCGACTCCTCGGGCGGCGCGAGGGGATCGAGGGCGCCCGCCACGATGCAGAGCGGCGCCCGCGTCCCCTTGAGCCGCTCCAGGAGCGGCGGGGCATCCAGGACGCCGTCCACGCTCATCTCGACGGCGCGGGCGACGGCCGGTCCCTCGGGCCCCTTGCGGGACGCCACCGTCCGCTCGACGAAGGCGCGCTTGCCGGGCGAGTCGACGGCGAAACCGTAGGCCGAGGCGTTCCGGAGCGACGCGTCGGGGACGCTCGTCAGGATGGCGCGGCGAGACATCCCCTTCCACTTCAGCCGGTCGGTGAAGCCGTAGGGGACGGCGCCGACGGGGTTGACGAGGACGAGCGAGAGGACGCGCGACGGCTCGCGGGCCGCGAGCTCGCCGGCCACGCGGCCCCCGAGGGAGTGCCCGGCGACGTGGGCGCGCGAAAGGCCGCGACGCTCCATCTCGTTCTCGACATAACGCGCGAGGGAGACGGGGTCGTAGCCGTTCTCCGGCTTCGGGGCCGCGCCGCAGCCGAGGAGATCGAGCGCGTGGACCTGGAAACTCTTCTCGAGGTGCTTCGCGGCCTCTGCCCAGTCGGCGGCCGAGCCGCCGACGC
>DATIWM010000157.1:0-4952 GCA_035519355.1 Thermoanaerobaculia bacterium
TTTACCTTCGGCGACTCCGCGATCCAGATGGGGCTCTGCCAGGCGGGGCTCCTCGCCGGGCTCTGTGGCGTCGTGCTCAGAACCGGCCGCTGGAGCGCGATCGGCTGGATGACGGCCGGGGGGATCCTGGCCGCATGGTCCTGGGGGGGCGGCGTCATGGCGTGGCCGGTCTATCTGCTCGCCATGCTGGGGCTCGGTTTCCGGAAGCCGGCGCACTACGCCGGTTTCGCATCGGGAGCGGCCGTCGCCGCGACGCCCTACGTCTACTTCCTTTTCGTCTCACCCAGCCTCATGAAGGGCGCTCCAGCAGCCCACGCCCCGGACTTTGCGGCGGTGGCCGATCTCCTGGGCCGGCCGACGATCCGGCTCACGGGCATTTTCCTGGAGCGGATTCCGGGCTCGATGTGGCACGGTGTCCTCGGGCTGCTGCTCCTCGCCGCGGCCCTGGGGTTGCTCGGGCGCCGCCGCGCCGAGGGTCGATCGGCCGGGGCCATTCCGTCCCTGCTCGTGGCCTCGTATGGCGTCCTCGCCGCCCTGCAGATCGGCGTGTTCCGGAGCGTTCCGCTCCCCTGGTACAACTCTCCGATGATGTTCCTCTGGATCGGCCTCGCCTCTCTCGCATGGTTTTTCCTGTCGCCGGCGGGTTTGGCGTGGGGAAACGCGGGGCGCGGCTGGGCGGTGGTGACGATCGTGATCGTCGCCGGCTTTTCGATTCGATCGACACGGATGGACGCGGAGCAGTCGTACTATCTGACCTCCCGCCGCCCCGCATCCGCTTCGTGCCTTCGCCGGTATGCCACCGCCCCGACGTCCTGCGAGAGGCTTCTCTTTCAGTGGGGCATCGGACATCCGCAAAACCTGGAGATCCTGGCGAGGCCGCTCGAGCAGAACCGGCTGTCGGTCTTCGCGCCACGTCAGTGCTGGACGCTCCAGGGCGAGTTCGTCGCGGGGATCGTTGAGACGAGGGAGGGGACCGGTTCGGAGGAGGTTTCCTGGCGAAATCGGAAGGGCGCTCCGGCCTCTCCATTGGATCTGGAGCGGCTGGATCTGGTCCTTCCACCGGAAGGCAGAGTCCACTGGACCTTCGAGCTTCCGGCGGCGCTCTCGAAGGCCGAGTTCCGGGCGGGCCTCATCCGGGGGTCACCGGCCATCGCCCTCGAAGTCGACGGCGGAGACGCTCGCACGGTCTTTCCCCCGGACGGGAGCCCCGGCGCGACGGAAGACGTGCGGGTTTCGCTTCTGGGCGAGAGGGGCCGCAGGCTGACTCTGGTGCTCCGCGGCGGGGGGAACGGGGAAGCGATCCTCCGATCTCCCCGAATCGAGCTGGAGGGGAACGGCGGGACCGGCAGCGCCCCAGAGCCCGTCCGCCCGTCGAACACGGACCTCTCCCCGGCGTTCCCCGCTCCGGGGCCGGACGACTACGTGTTCGACCTGGCCGATGCCACGTCCTGGCGGGAGGTCGACATGACGCCGGCTTTCGCCTCGGGTGCCGAGCGGAGCTGGTTCGTCGGCCCTCTCTCGATGCTCGAGTACACAGGTCCCCTCGACCTCGATCTCGGCGGCTTCGGGGCTCTCACGTTCCGATACCGCGTCTCGCCCGGACTCGCCCCGCGCGCCGTCATGGTGCGTTATCTCTTGAACGGGGAGTCCGCCTTCAGCGACGCCCACACCTTCGATGTCCCGCTTCTCGGTGACGACCGCGAGCACGGCTACCGTGTCGACCTGAAGCTGCTGGGCCCGCGTCGGACGCTCCGGCTCACGGGACTCCGGATCGATCCGGCCGCCGGCGTGAGGCCGTCGCCAGCCAACCGGGTGTGGCTGTCAGACGTCCGATTGACAAAGACGACGCCCGCGTCCGGGCCTCCGTAGGGAGGGATGCCGGCGAGGATGCGAGGGGCCGCCCGGCGACTGGAGAGTGGGCCGCCAGCTAGGAGACGCCTCGCTCAACCTGCCGGGAGCGCCTCCCGCCGGGCCAGCAGCTTGATCGCCGTGGCTTCGGTGCGGTTCGCGGCGAGGCCGTCACGGACGTCGGTCTCGATGAGTTCCAGGATCTCCCGCCAGCGCGGGAGGAGGACGTCGAGCGGGATCGTCGAGACGCCCGCGGCGACCAGGGGCTGGAGCGGAAAGCGATAGGCGGCGGCGACGGACTCCACGGTGAGGCCCTGTCCACCGGCCAGGGAGAGAAGGCGCTCGGGGCTGTAGCCGGGGCGGACGTGTCCGTGCTCCTCGAACTCGCGCCGGCAGAGAGCCGGATCCACCGACTCCCCTTCGGACGCGAAGGGGACCTGAAGATAGAGGCGACCTCCCGGAGCCAGCTTCGAGGCCATGAGCGCGACGACCGCTTCGTCGTCCTCGATGTGCTCGAGGCACTCGACGGTGAAGACGAAATCCGCGACCGGAAGACGGCTCCGGACGGAGGTGTCGAAGAAGTCCCCTCGAATGAGGGTGAGGTTGGGAAGCGATCCGGCGAGGCGGGGCGTCCGGAGATCGACGCCAACGACGTCGAGTCCGGGGTGCGTGACCGCGATGAACGCCTCCTGCAGCCCGAGCCCGCTTCCGATCGAGAGAAGAGAGCGCGTGCGGGGCGCTCGACGGATCGCGTCGAGAAGGTGCGCGAGTCGGAAGAGGCCGAGCCCCCCGTCGAGCTTGAGGAGGGCCTGCCCGAGAGCCTCCTCGGTCAGCGCGACAGGCGCCTCGGGGTCGTCATGCGCAGGCGGTTCAAGGCCCAGGGCCTCGCGCGCGGAACGGAGCAGACGTTTCACGGCGTCACGCCCGGCCGGCGAGAGAGTCCGTCGCCAGCAGCCCCAGCGCCCAGGCCTCGCAGGCGAGGCGGACATTGAAGCGCGGGCCGTCGAGGTCGACCGCGAGCGTGAGCGCCGCTTCCGCGGCGTCGAGGAGCCGGCGGGAGTCGGCCTCGCCGAGGCGGGCCAGGTCGGCGAACCGTTCGCGGTGGACGACGCCGTGTCCCGCCGGGTCGACGGCGGCCGCGACCGCATCGCGAAGGAGCATCGCGAGGAGGCCGAGCCGTTCGGAGGCTTCCTCGACGTCCTCCTCGGCGAGGAGCGCGGCGAGGGCGAGGCCCCACGACACGGAGTCTGTGAGAAAGAGACCCGACGCAGCCTCGAGAAGACGGTCGCGGAGCGTCCGCCGGGCGCCGAGATCGAGTGCGGCGGCATCCTCGGCGTCGGCCGGGAAGAAGGCCGCCCGCGCCTCGGCCTCGTCCGGCGAGAAGCCCCGCTCGCGGAGCGCCGCGCAGGTGGCGGCGCGGGGCAGGGCCGGGAGGGCGTGGAGCGCGACCCGCGACAGGATCGTCGGCGGGAGAATGCGCGGCCGCGTGGCCGTCAGGAAGAAGCGGGCTTTCGACGGCGGCTCCTCGAGAATCTTCAGGAGGGCGCTGAAAGCGGCCGGCTCGGTCCGGTCGACGTCCAGCAGCACGACGGCCCGCCGCCGGGACTCGTAGGGAAGACGCGACGCGTCCGCGGCCACGGCCCTCACGAGCGCCGTCGGAAGGGTCGTCTCCTTCGACGCGGAGGATTCCTCGAAGGGGGGCGTGTGGACCCGCCTCCGGCTCTCCGGCGCGGCGACCATGACGTCGGGGTGCTCCCCGCGGCGGACGCGCCGGCAGTCGGGGCAGTCGTCGTCTCCGGCGCCGGGAAGGTGGCCGGCGCGGCAGACGACGTGCGCGGCCTCGGCGAGCGCCAGGAGTTCGAGACGCCGGCTTCCCGGTCCCGCGAAAAGGACGACCGGAGCGTCGGGAATCCGTTCCGTCACAGGGGGGCTCCGCGCGGAAGGAAACCCGCCGACTCGAGACGCGGTAGCAGGTCGCGAAGCAGGGACGCGAAGACCTCGTCGGCGGAGCGCCGCGCGTCGAGGACGACGAAGCGCCGGGGCTCGCGCCGGGCGCGCCGCCGGTAGGCCGAGCGGACCCTCCGATGAAAGGCCAGCGCCTCGCCCTCGAACCGGTCCGCTCGCGCCGCGCCACGTCCCGCCACGCGCGCGAGCGCCGTCTCCACCGGACAGTCGAAGAGGTACGTCACGTCGGGCTCCCTCCGGCAGAACCGCCGGTGCAGGGCGTCCACGGCGTCTTCCCCGAGCCGCCGGCCCGCCCCCTGGTAGGCGCGCGAGGCGTCCGTGTACCGGTCGCAGAGAACGACCTGCCCCGCGGCGAGCGCCGGCTCGATGGTCTCGACGAGATGGTGGCGGCGGTCGGCGAACATCAGCAGCAGCTCGACGGACGGGTCGAGGCGTCCGGACGAGTGGAGCAGGACGTCGCGGAGCGTCCGCCCGACCTCCGTTCCTCCGGGCTCCCGGGTCGCGACGACCGGCACCCCGAGGCCGCCAAGCCGCGCGGCGACGCGCGAAACCTGGGTCGACTTTCCTGACCCCTCGATCCCCTCGAACGTGACGAACAGGCCCGGCCTCTTGCGCGCGCCCACGGCGCGGAATTCTCGCACGCAAACTCCGGGAGAGAGCCGTTCGTATACTGCCGGACGATGCCGAATTCGGTGCGGACACCGTCCGGCGCGGGCGGCGCCTCTCCCGGGGCGGACGCTTCGCGCCGGCGGGTCCTCGTCGCCGCGGGCCTCCTCGGCGGGCTCATCGCCCTCCTCTCGGTTGTCGACAAGTTCCTGCCGAAGGCCTACGACGGCGCCGTCCCCGACCCGTATTCCACCGGCGGCATCCTGATCCGGGACCTCGTTCCGGGGGGCCCGGCCGAGCGCGCCGGGCTGAAGGCGGGGGACGTCATCCTCGGCATCGGGCACCGGATCCTGAACCGGCCGACCGACGCCCCGGCGGAGCTGCGGCGCCACCGGGTCGGCGAATCCGTCGAGTACCTCGTCCGCCGGGGAGACCGGCTCTTCGAGGTGCAGGTGGTCCTGACGCCGTTCCGGCTCGGCTCGGGCACGTACCTCTACTACGCGCTTCTCGGCGGGCTCTTTTTCGCCCTCGGC
>DATIWM010000158.1:0-11336 GCA_035519355.1 Thermoanaerobaculia bacterium
GGTACGGAGTCCGCGACGCGGAGAAGAAGCTGCCGGTCACCCCGAAAACGCTCTTCGCCATCGGCTCGGCCACGAAGGCCTTCACGACCTTCGTCCTCGCCACGCTCGCGGACGAGGGGAAGCTCGACTGGAACGCCCCCGTCTCCCGGTACCTCCCCGGCTTTGCGCTGATGGACCCGGTCGCCTCCGAGCGGATGAACGCCGTCGACCTCGTGACGCACCGCTCGGGCCTCCCGCGGCACGACGCCCTCTGGTACAACTCGACGCTCTCCCGGAAGGAGATGGCGGAGCGGCTCCGCTGGCTCGAGCCGAGCAAGGACTTCCGGACCGACTTCCAGTACAACAACCTGATGTTCCTGACCGCCGGCTACCTCGCCGAGCGGATCACGGGGCAGTCGTGGGAAGAGGCGGTCCGGGCGCGGATCTTCGCGCCTCTCGGGATGAAAGGGGCCAACTTCTCCGTCGCCGAGTCGCAGAAGGCCCCCGACTTCGCCCTCCCCTACGAGGAGCGCGACGACAAGGTGATCCGGCTGGAGTTCCGCGACATCACGAACGTCGGGCCGGCCGGGTCGATCAACGCCTCGGCCGAGGACCTCGTCCCGTGGCTCGAGGTCCACCTGAACGACGGAAGGCTCGGCGGGAAAGCCGTCCTCGCCCCGGCGACGACCGCGTTTCTCCACATGCCCCGGATGGAGACCGGCGTGAAGCAGACCGAGCCCGAGCTCGTCCCGGGCGGCTACGCCCTCGGCTGGTTCACCGACACCTACCGCGGCGTTCAGCGCATCCACCACGGCGGACATATCGACGGCTTCACGGCGCTCGTGATGCTGGTCCCGTCGGAGAAGGTCGGGATCGCCATCCTCGCGAACAAGGACCATACGCCTCTCGTCGAGACTCTCGCCCGGCACGCGATCGACCGGATTCTCGGCTTTCCGGCGAAGGACTGGAACACCGAGGGGCTCGTGAAGCGCACGAAGGCGCGCGACCTCGATAAGGAGGGAGAAGCCCGGAAGGGGACCTTCCGCAGGAGCGGGACGGCGCCGGCCCATCCGCTCGCGGAGTACGCCGGGGAGTACGAGCATCCCGCGTACGGGATCCTCGGCATCTCGACAAAGGGCTCCGGCCTCGAGATGACCTACAACCGGATCCCGACGCCGATGGAGCACTGGCATTACGAGGTCTGGAACGGGCTGAAGAAGGAAGGCGAGAAGGCCGACAACACCTTCGAGAACTTCCGGATCCAGTTCCTGACCGACTTCGACGGGGAGGTCTCGGCCGTCGCCGCGCCGATGGAGCCGCTGGTGAAGGACATCGTCTTCACTAGGCGGCCGGACGCGGAGCTTTCCGACCCGGCGTTCCTCGCCCGCCTCGCGGGAACGTACGAGCTGGGGCCGCAGAAGGCGATCTTCACCGTCCAGGGACGCTCCCTCCTTCTCGACGTGGACGGCCGGCGGCGGCCCGACCTCGTCCCGTACCGGAACCACCGGTTCACGTTCAAGGGAGCCTCGGGCTACAGCGTCCGCTTCACCCTCCCCGCCGGCGGCCCGGCCACCGAGGCGGTCTTCGTCCAGCCCGAAGGGGTCTTCACGGCCAGGCGGAAGGAGTAGCCGCCCCCGCCGGGCGTCGCTCACCGGCGCCGGGCGTCGGTTCGCCGAAAAGGGCGGGACGTGCGCCGCTCCCGGCCGTAGCTTGAGAGCGGGAGAACGGACATGAACGAACCCGCCACGCCCCGCCCGCCCGCCTCGATCGGGAAGCTCGTCTTCGGCCTCATCCTCGCCGTCTTCGGCGTCCTCTTCACCCTGAACAACTTCGGTCTCGTCGAGATCGGCTCTCTCTGGAAGCTCTGGCCGCTGGCCCTCGTGGCCATCGGCGGCGCGCACCTCCTGCAGTGCTGGAGAACGCGCCCGTTCGGCGGCCTGCTGCTCGTGGCCCTGGGCGTCTTCTTCCTCCTCCGGAACTTCCACGTCATCCACTGGTCCCTCGCCCGGCTGGTTCCGCTCGTCCTCGTCCTGGTCGGCCTCCGGATCGCGTTCGCTGCAATCGGGGGGCGTTCCCACGCCTGGGACCGTTCCGGAGAGGCGGGAACCGGCGACGCCTGGCTGCGCGGCTTCGTCGCCTTCGGAGGTCTCGAGCGGCGGATCACCTCGACGCAGTTCCAGGGAGGCGACGTCGGCGCCTTCTGCGGCGGCTGGGAGATCGACCTCTCGAAGGCGAAGCTGGCCGGCCCGGAAGCCCGCCTCGACGTCTTCGCCTGGTGGGGGGGCGGCGAGATCCGCGTGCCGGAGGAGTGGAACGTCAGCGTCCGGGTCCTGCCGATCCTCGGCGGGACCAGCGACAAGACCCGGCACCCGATGCCGGGGACCGAGGCCGGGACCCTCGTCGTGACGGGGACCGTCGTCATGGGCGGCGTCGAGATCAAGAACTGAGAGACGGGCCGTGAACCCGATTCTCGCCACGAGCGGCCGCCTCCGGCCCTACCTCCTCGCGTGGCTCCCGCTCACCGCGATCACCGGCACCCTTCTCGTCCTCGCGGCCCGCCTGACGCTTCTCGAGGCCGCCCTCGTCACCCCGCCGCTGACCATCGTCTACGCCTTCCTCTGTCTTTCGTCGTGGTACCTCTGCAAGGCGGTCCCGGTCGGCGCCGCGACCCTGGCCCGGATGGCGGGGACCCTGCTCGCCGCCGCCGCCCTCGCGAGCGCGCTCTGGGCGGCCTGGGGGGCGACGATCGTCTGGATCCTGGCGACGTTCCCCGGCTTCGAGGCGCTTCCCGAGAGCCTCCCGGCCTTGACACCGGTCGTCGTGATCCTCGGCTTCCTCCTCTATCTTCTCGCGGCGGCCGTCCATTACGTCCTCCTGGCGGCGGACCGCACGCGGGCCGAGGAGGAGCGTAGCGCCGAGCTCTCGCGCCTCGCCCGCGAGGCGGAGCTCCGGGCCCTGAAGGAGCAGCTCAACCCGCACTTCCTCTTCAACAGCCTCAACTCCATCAGCGCCCTGACGGCCTCGAGCCCGGAGAGGGCGCGGGAGATGTGCGTCCTTCTGGCCGGCTTCCTCCGCGCCACGCTCGGGCTCTCGGGGAAGGCGACGATCCCGCTCGGGGAGGAGCTGTCGCTCGTCAGGAGCTACCTCGAGATCGAGAAGGTCCGTTTCGGAGACCGCCTCCGCGTAGAGGAACGCGTGGACGCCGACGCGGCGCGGTGCGGCGTCCCGCCCCTCCTCCTCCAGCCGCTCGTCGAGAACGCCGTCAAGCATGGTGTGGCGCAGCGGATCGAAGGAGGGGCCGTGACGCTCACGGCGCGGCGCGCGGACGGCACGGTCCGGATCGAGCTCGTCAACTCCTTCGACCCCGAAGCCGAGGCCGCGCCCGGCGCGGGCGTCGGCCTCGCCAACGTCCGGAAGCGTCTCGCCGCCCGCTGGGGCGACCGCGCGGCCCTCCAGACGGCGACGGGAGAGGGGCTCTTCCGGATCGAGCTGACGATCCCGGCCGACGCCGCGGCCTGAGCCGCCCTTTCCCCCGGGCGCATTCCCGGCGACACTCCCCCCTGGTGTCCGGCGCCGGCGTCCTGACCGCTCTCGTCGTCGATGACGAGCCGCTCGCCCGCGAGCTCCTCCGCGAGCTCCTGGCCGGGCTGCCCGGCGTCACCGTCGTGGCCGAATGCGCGAACGGCTTCGAGGCGGTCCAGGCGATCGCCGAGAAGGCCCCCGACGTCGTCTTCCTCGACGTCCAGATGCCGAAGCTCGACGGGTTCGAGGTGCTCAGCCTCCTCCCGAAGCGCGAGGACGGGCGTCCCGCGGTGGTCTTCGTGACGGCGTACGACCAGTACGCGGTGAAGGCCTTCGAGGCGAACGCCGTCGACTACCTCCTGAAGCCGTTCGACCGGGCGCGCCTCGCCGCGGCGCTCGAGCGGGTCCGCTCGCGGCTGGCCGCCGGCCACGCCGCGCCCCCTCCGGGCCTCGCCGCCGAGGCGCGCGACCCGGCGCGGCCCGTCTCGCGCGTCGTCGTCCGGGACGGGGCGAACATCACGGTCCTTCCCGTCGCCACGATCGACTGGGTGAAGGCCGAGGACGACTACGTCCTCCTCCGCGCCGGCGGCCGGGACCACCTGAAGGCCGAGACGCTCGCCCGCCTCGAGGCGCAGCTTCCGAAGGACCGCTTCCTCCGGATCCACCGGTCGTATCTCGTGAACCTCGACCGGCTCATCCGCCTCGAAGCCGCGGCGGGCGGCGCGCCGTCGGCCATCCTCCGCGACGGAACGGAGCTGCCCGTGAGCCGCGCCGGGGCCCGGCGCCTCCGCGAGCGATTCGGCGCGTAGACTCGTTCGATGTCCGCGCCGCGCTTCGTGGAGATCGGCTCCGGCTTCCCGTCGCTCTCGCTGGCCGGGCGCGAGGCGGCGTTCCTCGTCCTCTCGGGCGCCCTCGACGACGGCGTCTCGCGGCTGGGGCCGGGAGACGCCGTGGTCGGGCCGCCGGCCGAGCTCGCCCCCCTCGCCGCCGGAGGGACGGCGCGCCTTCTCGTCGAGGAGCGCTCCGAGGGGGGCGGCGAAGGGAGGCGCCGGATCGGTCAGAGCGAGCTCGCCGGCACGGGCATTCCGGGAATCACCGGCATCCGCTTCCTCCACCGGACCGTGGGAGGCTCGCTCCTCCGGCTCGGGCCTCCACCGGGCGCCCGCTGGCTGGTCACCGGGCTCCGGGCCGTGGCCGTCTTCACTGGCCGCCTCCTCCTCTTCGACGGGGCCGCGCCGCGCGAGATCCCGGCGGGCGGCTGGCTCGTCGCGGCGGACC
The DNA here is from genome assembly GCA_035519355.1 of Thermoanaerobaculia bacterium. Taxonomy (GTDB): domain Bacteria; phylum Acidobacteriota; class Thermoanaerobaculia; order UBA5066; family UBA5066; genus DAOMFB01. The sequence goes on from DATIWM010000158.1 coordinate 4,780, forward strand.
CTTCGCGGACTCTCCCCGTCCAGGCCGGAAACGACTCGGCCCTCGCCCTGGCCTTCGCGGCGCCCGACGTCCGCGTCGTCCTCGGCTGACCGGCCGCGTTAATGCCCGCCTTCCGCGAAAGGGAGGAGAATAGGCGCCCCGCTTGAGAGAGCCATGACCGAAACGAACCCGCTCGAAGCCATCTTGTCCGGCGCGGAGGAGATCTCCCCGACCCCCAACCCGAGGGGGGAGATGATGTGGCAGAGTTCCCCCTCCCGGTACATCGCGAAGATCAGCCTCGTCACGGGAAAGGAGATCCCGCGGCCGATCGACCCGGACGATCTCCTCGTCCACGCGCACCGGGACAAGAACCCGATCGAGGTCACCGCCGCGTTCCTCGCGAGCCGGCTCGTCTCCATCACGGGCAACGAGGAGGCCGTCCAGGCGAGCCTCCGGAAGGTGAACGCCCTCGGCGAGAAGATCGCCGGGGCGCTCGGCGCCGCGCTCGGAAGCCGTCTGGTCGAGAAGCGGGCCAAGCAGCTTCTCGGCGTGGCCGAGCGGGACGTCTACTACAAGTTCCGCGAGCCGACCCACCTCACCGAGAAGGAGGTCACGGCGCGCGTCGAGAAGCTCCGGCGCGACGCCCGGGCGCTCCTGCGCGCCCGGGGCCGCAGCCCGCGCCTCGAGGTCCTCCTGACGGGAGCGACGGGCTTCCTCGGAAAGGAGATCCTCGTCCAGGCGGCCTCCGACCGGCGGATCGCGCGGGTCTGGTGCGTCGTCCGCCCCGAGACGATCCGCGACCCGAAGACGAAGGAGGTCCTCCGGGTCCTCGCCCCCGCCCAGCGGGGCGCCCTGCTCCTGAAACGGCTCCACATCACCGGGCCCAGGCGACGGAAGTTCGTCTTCGTCGACGGCGACATCGAGAAGCCGGACCTCGGCGTCGGGGAGCGCGAGCTCGTGCGCCTCTCGAAGGTCGTCACGCACGCCATCCACTGCGCGGCCAGCGTCTCCTTCGACGACACCTACGAGAACTCCTTCCGCGCGAACGTCCTCGGGGCGCGCAACGCCATGGAGTTCGCCCTGACCCTCCAGCGCGCGAAGGGGTCGCGGTTCATCCACCACATCGCCATCGAGACCTCGTACATCCACGGGCGGAAGAAGCGGACGATCGCCCAGGAGAGCGGGCTCGTCTTCCCGCGCGCCTTCTACAACAACTTCTACGAGCTGACGAAGGCCATGGCGTCGCTCGAGACGGACCGCGCCCTCGTCGAGAAGGGACTCCGCGTCGCGCAGCTCCTTCCGGCGATCGTCATCGGGCACTCCCGGACGGGGAACAACTACGGCGACACGAAGGTCGTCAACGCGCCGATCAACGCGTTCGGCCGCTCGAAGGAGGCGATGGACGCCCTGCAGGGCGACGCCGTGGGACGCGGCAAGGCCTGGCTGATCGGCTCGATCGCCTCGGCCTTCCCGTCCGACCGCTCCGCCGAGATGAACCTCGTCCCGGTGGACCGCGTCGTGGAGGGGATCCTCGCGGCGCTCTCGGTCCCCGAGGCGATCGGCGAGCGGGTCCACCTGGCGACCGACAACCGGATCCGCGCCGAGGACATCGCGCGGATCACGCACGAGGAGATCGGCATCGACGTCCGCCTCGCCGACCCGACCCTCTTCCGCAACATCACCCTTCCCCTCGTGAAGGCGGCTCTCGAGAAGGGGGGCGAGGCGAAGCTGGCGAATGCGCTCGAGAAGCTCGGGACGATCTTCGGCGGCTACAGCGAGTGGGGCCAGCCCCTCCACGAGGTCGGGAACGACGTCCGGGTCCTCGGCCTGTCCATCCGGCGCCCGAACACGCTCCAGGCCTTCCGGATGCTCTGCCGCCACAACAAGTACGTGCAGGAGTTCGGCAAGGTGCGCGACGCCGACGAGATCGCGCGGCGGGAGCATCTCTGGGCCGCCGTCATCGAACGGATCGAGTTCGAAACGGGGCGGCAGGCGGCGTCGATCGAGCCCGACGAGTTCCGGAAGATCCTCGTCCAGAAGCTCGACCTGAAGGCGTTCCGGCCCAAGGTCGCGCCGCCCCGCTGAGGACCCGGCGCGAAACGCGGGTCCTCGGGTCCGCCGTTCAGCGGCCGGGCAGCAGGTAGATCACGGCGGCGCAGACGATCGCCCAGGCCAGGATCGTCAGAAGAAGGCCCGGGTCGGTCAGGAGGTCGGAGGTCGCGTCCTCCCCTTTTCCCCGCGTCTCGAGGAGCCGCCACCGGAACATTCCGAAGACGACGATCGGGACCGTGACGAGCAGCCGGTCGGTGCCGAACCAGGAGACCGTTTCGGGCGAGACGGTGTAGAGGGCGTAACAGACGATCGTCGTCCCGAGCGTGACGTTCTCCAGCGACTCCACGAGGGAGACCGGCACCTCCCGGAGCGAGGCGCGCCCGGCGGCGCCGTGCTGCGTCAGCTCGCCCCGGCGCTTCGAGAGGGCCAAAAAGAGCGCGAGGAAGAAGGTGCAGAGGAGAAGCCAGTGCGACGCCGTGACGCCGGCGGCCGCCGAGCCGGCCAGGACGCGGAGGACGAACCCGGCCGCGACGACGAAGACGTCGAAGAGCGGGACGCTCTTCAGGCCGAAGGAGTAGAGCGTCGTCACGACGGCGTAGAGGCCGACCCAGGGCAGGGCCGAGGGGGCCGCGAGGGCGAGAAGGGCCGCCGAGAGGAAGAGGAGCAGCGCCGACGCGGCGAGGGCGGAGCGGGGCGGCAGCTCTCCCGAGGCCACCGGGCGAAGCCGCTTGAGGGGGTGGGCGCGGTCGGCCTCCCGGTCGCGGACGTCGTTGAGGAGGTAGAGCGCCGATGCGACGCCGCAGAAGGCGACGGCGGCCGAGAGCGTCCGGACCGCCGGGCCCGCGTCGGTCGCGGCCTTGCCGAAGAGAAGCGGCGCGACGACGAAGAGGTTCTTCGTCCACTGGGCGGGGCGCAGCGCTCGCACGAGGGCCGGGGAGGACGGGACGCCTTTCGGGCCGGACATCGCTGCCGTGAGAGTAAACCACCCCTCTCCGCCGGGAAGAGGGCGCTGCCGGGAGCGAACCGTACGGTACGATGGATGGAGAGCCCCTCATCGTGCTTCCGAGCGCCCGCCTTTCGGTGACCGGCGACGTCGTCTGCCTTGCCGCCCTGGCCGTTGCCGGTGCAGGCCTCCTCGCCGGCGGCGCGCTCCGCAGGCTCCGGCCCGCGGGGTCCTGGGGTGCGGCCGGGGCCTTTCTTCTGGCGTCTGCCGCGCTCCTCGCCGCCGGAGGCCGTCTGCCGGCCGCGGCCGTCGTCGCCGGCCTCGTCCTGCTGGCCCTCTCGCTCGCCGGTCTCGCGTCCCGGTCCGATCCGGTTTCGCCCGCCGAGCCGCCGCGCCGGACGGGCCGCTGGAGCGCGTTTCTCCCGGGCGCGACCCTCGTCGCCGTCGGGGCCCTGCTTCTCTTACGCGCCGGCGGCCCCACGGAGGTCCTGCAGGCCTGGGAACCGTCGGTTCTCCTCGGCCTCGAAGGCGAGATGACGGACAGCTCGACGACGGCCGCCGCTCTCACCCGCCGGCTTCTCTGGCAACAGGGTCTTCTGAGCACCGGAGGCGACAGCCTCCTCTACGGCTTCCCGACGCTTCTCCTTCTTTCGAACCTCTCCGCCTCCCTCTTCTCCCTGAGGCTCGTGGCCGCCCTGTTCGCCCTGGCGAGCCTGGCGCTCTGCTGGGCGTTCATGCGGCGCCTCTTCGGAGGCGCGGCGGCGGCCGCGGCCGCCGTCCTCTGGTGTCTCGCTCCCTCGTTCTTCCTCTACGGTCGCTATGCGACCTCCGTGACGGCCATGTGGACCACTCTCTGGATCGCCCTCGGCGCCGTCATCGCGCTCCTCTCGGCCCCGTCGGCGGCCCGGGCCGGCCTCGCGGCCGTGGCCTTCTACGTCGCAACCCTCGAATACGCGCCCGGGCGGATCGTCGTCGTCGCGCTGCTCGGCCTCGTCGCCGTCGTCCTGCCCATTGCGGACGCCCCGAAGCGGACGAAGGGGCTCGCGGCGCTCGTCCTTCTCGCCCTCACCGCGCTCCTCGTGGGACTCAACGCCCGCGAGGACCGGCTCGAGACCTTCTACGCCACCCGGGGCGAGCACCTCTTCGGCATCCGGCACCATGCCGACGCCGTCGAGTCGTATTTCGGACACCCCGTCCCGACCGACCTCCTGCCCTGGAGCGAGACGCCCCGACTGGCCCTTCGGATCGTCGAGTCCAACCTCCCCGTCTTCCGTGCCCACCTGGCGCCCGTCGCGGCGCTTCCCCGGGATGGCGAGGCCCTGGCCGTGGACCCGCCGCCGCTTCCCCTCGTCCTTCGTGGGGTCGTTCCCCTCGTTCTCTGGGGCCTCGTGAGATCCTTCCGGACCCGCGCAGGCCCCCCGTGGCTTCCGGCGGGTCTCCTGGCGGCCTTCGCCCTGGCCAGCGTTCCCCTTCTCCTGACGAACCGCATCGATGTCGCGCGGGTCGGCCCGCTTCTTCCCTTCCTGGCGGTCTGGGGCGGGCTCGGCGCCGCGGATCTCGTCACCCGCCTCGCGCTCTCCGCCGGCCGACCGCCGGCCTTCGCGGTCGCGCTCGTCTTCGTCCTCGGCGGCGCCTCCGACGTCGCCTCCGCGATCAACTTTCCGTCGGCGCCGAGAAACGAAGTCGGCGAGAGTCTCGGGGCGGGCCTCGCGGCGGTCGACGGCCCCGTCCGTCTCGGGGTGCACGCGTCCTACCAGGAGATCGGAGGCGCGTGGCTCCGGGCGATCGACCGCCTTCGACGGACGAAGGCGCCCGTCCCGGCGCTCCTGGAACCGGGGCTCCTCGAGTGGTTCGTCACGGAGGCGGAGAGTCACCCCTACGTCGCCGACGACCTGGCCGACCTCGCGCGCAAGACGCCCCTGCTTCTGGGACCCTCGGCGGACTTCTCGAGGCTCCGGCCTCTGCTGCTCTCCCGCGGTCTCACGGTTTCGCCCGCCGGAACGGACGCCTTTCCGCTGCTCCTCGTCCGGGCGGAGAGGCCGGACAGCGCGGGTCAGCGGACGAAGTAGAGAGGCCGGTCCGGGGGCGAGATCTCCTTCGTCCCCCGCTTCGAGGGTCCGAGAGGAACGCCCAGCCCCGCGCCGGCGGGCGGGAGGAGGACCGAGGGGGGAACGATCGACTCCGGGCCCTGCGGCGGCTTCCAGGCCCACTCGAGCGTCCCGGGCTGGCGCCCGACGCGAAAGGTGAGCCGGACCGGTTGACGTCCCGGCTCCAGGTCGATCTCACGGACGACCGTCTGCTCCGAGAGTCCTTCCGTCACGAGGGGCGGCGCGCTGCCGACCGCCAGCTCGACCGTCCCGCCGTGCGTATAGAACTTGAAGGCGTGACGGCCGCGGCTCCCGACGTCGAGGAACCCCGACCAGACGATCTCGAAGGGCTGGCGGTAGTCGAGCTCCTCGGCGAATCCGCCGCTCGCGATGGCGCCGTCCAGTCGAAGCAGAGGAGGGCGTCCCGGGATCTCGACGCGCCCCAGGAGCCCCCGGGGCCCGCCGCCCGTCGGCGAGAGCCGCTCCGTCGGAACGGGCGCGGCCTCCCGCTGCCCCTCGTCCGGCGACAGCGACGGGCCGGCTTCGCCGAAGAGGAAGAGGGGCGGCGGCCCGGACGGCCGCAGGGTCATCTCGAGCTCCACGGCATGGTCTCCCCGCGGGAGCGACACGACGGCGCTCTTTCGGGCGGCGCCGTCCGGCACCTTCAGGATCTCGCGCCCGTTGACGACGAGGCGGGCCGGGCCCGGCCCCACCATGAAGACGTAGTCGAAGAAGCGGGAGACCCTCATCCGGGCCGTCCAGCGGTGGGCGCCGGCTTGCGTGGAGTCGGCCGCTCTTTGTCCGAGCGTCGGAACGACCCGCTCGCGGCCGTCGGGCTCGCGGAGAAGCGCCCCCTGCTGGGCCTGCCACCGCGCGCGGGAGAGGCGGTAGACCGAGAGGACGAAGACGTCCGGTTCGTGGGTGACGTTCTCGACCGTCCCGCCCGGATAGAGCTCCGCGAGATAGGGAAGGAAGAAGAGCTGCCTCGGATAGACGACGAAGGCGAGATCGCGGTCCGCCGGGAGAGGCGCCGGAAGGTAGCTTCCGGGCGACAGGATCCCGCCACGCGGGATCGGGTTGGCGAGAAGGCGGACCCACCCCGAGTTCATCATGTGGAACATGTCGCCGAGCGAGAAGACCCAGGTCTCTTTCCCCTGCGCGGCGGCGGCGCGCCCCTCGGCCGTCGGATAGGGCCAGAGGACCCGCCGGCCCTCCGTTCCGAAGTAGAGAGCGGCTTCGTGGACGGCGACGCCCGATACGACGACGGCCGCCGCGATCGCCGCCGTCCGGGACCCGGCGGGCCCTCGCGCCGCGGCCAGCCGGCGGTAGATCTCTCCGGCCACGAGCCCTCCGAGAAGCGGGACGGCGGAGACCCCGCAGGAGAGACGCTGGAGCGCCGGCGTCTCGACGGTCAGGACGATCCCGATGAAGCCGGCGGCGAACCACGTGACGACGACCAGGAGCCGTGGATCCCGGATCCGGCACGCCGCGGCGAC
>DATIWM010000159.1:0-6993 GCA_035519355.1 Thermoanaerobaculia bacterium
GGTCGCTCTCTTCGACCAGGCCGACCCCGACACGCCGGAGGACGTCATCGTCACGGAGGTGACGCGGCAGGAGCCGGACCTCGTCGGACTGAGCTTCCTGTCGACCACGAGCTATCCCTACGCGAAGATCCTCGCGCGCGCGATCCGGGCTGCCGACGCGGGCGTGAAGCTCGCCTTCGGAGGCGTCTTCGCGACGCTCAACGCCGAGCGGATCAAGAGGCAGGTCCCGGAGGTGGACTTCGTCTGCCGCGGCGACGGCGAACAGCTCATCCTCGACCTGCTCGACCACCTCGAAGATCCCTCCGGCGTTCTGGGCGTGACCTGGCAGGACGCCGGCGGCACCGTCCGCCACAACCCGGACCGTCCGCTCGACCGGAACCTCGACCAGTGGCCCTTCCCGGACCGCGAGAGCCTCAACCTCGATTTCGTCGAGTCGATGCCGCTCGACGTGCCGGTCGTCCTCTCGCGGGAGCGCTTCACGACGATGCAGACCTCGCGCGGCTGCCCGTGGCCCTGCATCTTCTGCGACATCCCGATCTTCAACGAAGGGAAGTGGCGCTCGCGGAGCGCGGCGCACGTCGTGGCGGAGCTCAAGCGGCTCCAGGCGGACGGCTACGGCGCCGTCTACTTCGTCGACGACCACTTCCTCCTCAAGCCGCCGCGGATCGCCGAGATCTGCCGGGGGATCGGGGAGGAGGGGATCACGATCCAGTGGGGCTGCGAAGGGCGTGTCGACTCCTCGTGCATGGAACTCTTCCCCGCGATGGCGAAAGCCCACTGCCGGACGCTGATGTTCGGCATCGAAACCGGGAGCCAGAAGATCCTCGACCGCCTGAAGAAGGAGCAGACCCTCGCGGAGACCGTGACGGCCGTCGCCGCGGCCAAGAAGGCCGGCATCGAGATCGTCCACGGATTCTTCGTCGTCGGCAACCCGGACGAGACCGAGGAGGATATGCGGGAGACGTTCCGCTTCGCCTCGCGCCTGCCGCTCGACACGTTCGCCTTCAACCGGCTCTGCGTCTACCGCGGCACGCCGCTCTGGCAGGAGTACCTCGCGCGCGGCCTCGTGACGGACGAGGCCGACTGGTACAAGTACTTCAAGTGCTCGGCCATCGACCCGACGGTCCTTCCGGGCGAGAGAATCCACGCCATCCGCTCGGAGGAACTGAAGCGCCTCATCATCTACAAGTTCCTCCACTATCCGCTCCAGGCGATTCGGCTCATGGGGCGCCTCGCCCGGACCATGCCGGTCCGCGACATCCTCTGGATGCTCGTGAAGCCTTTCCTCGGGAAGACGGGCGGCCAGACGAAGGCGGAAGCCCTCTCCCGCGCCGTCGAGCACGGGGAGGCGATGACCGCGGCCGAGAACCTGACGCAGGTCCCCGACGAGGCCCTGCCCCGCCTCCTCGCCAGCGGGTCGGCGGGGAAGTAGCCCGGTTCCCTCCGGCCGCCACGATTCAGACGGGCTAGAGAGCTCGCCGGGAGGACGGGTGCCGGCGCGTCCCGGCCGGGGCCGCGCTGCTTCCCGCCGGGGAGACCGTCCGCTTCGGGGAGGTGTCTCCGGGCAGGAGCGGCCTCTCCACGACCACCATCTCCACCTGACGCACCTCCTTGTCGCGGAAGAGCTTCAGGCGGACCGTTTCGCCCACCCTGAGCGTCGCGATGGCCTGACCCATCGTCTCCCCGTCGGTAAACGGCGCGCCGTTCATCTCCGTGATGACGTCGCCCCCGATCAGGACGGGCTGGCCGCTGATCATCAGGTCGACGTCGCCGCCGCGGACTCCCGCCCTTCCCGCCGGGCTTCGCGGCTCGACGACCTCGACGAGGAAGCCGTCGGCGAGCGGCGCGCGGAGGAGCTCCTTGAGCCCCGCCGAAACGAGCTGTCCCTGGATGCCGATCCACGGGCGGATGACCCGTCCGTCCAGCATCAGGTCCGGAATCACGCCCTTCGCGAGATGGATCGGAACCGAGAAACCGATGCTCTGGGCGTCCGGGAGGATCGACGTGTTGATGCCGATGACCTCTCCGCACCGGTTGACGAGCGGTCCGCCGGAGCTCCCCGGGTTGATGGCGGCATCCGTCTGGATCAGCGGCTCCCGGACGGACCACGCGGCGCCGGGGAGGATCCGATTGACCGCGGAGACGATGCCGCGGGTGAGGGTCTGGTCCAGGCCGAAAGGGTTCCCGATGGCGAAAACTTCCTCGCCCACGAGGAGGTGGGCGGAATCCCCGAATTGCGCGGCCGGCAGCTTCGTGCCGGCCGGCGGTGCGACGCGGATCAGGGCGACGTCGAGAAGCGGGTCGGCGCCGACGACCTGCGCCGGAAGGCTGGTGCCGTCGTCGAGGGTCACCATGATGATCTGCTGACCGAAGACGACGTGCGAGTTCGTCAGGATGAGACCCGACGGATCGATGAGGAACCCCGAGCCCATCAGCCGGACCATCCGGTCGACGGATTCGTACGGGTCGATGGACGTCGCCGTGATCGAGACGACGGCCTTCGAGACGCGCTCGAACAGCTCCGGGATCGTCTCCTGGCAGCTCGCCGGGAGGCGAGGAGGGGCCGGCGCGGCCTCGTCCGCCCGGACCGGCGGGGCCCCGGCCAGGAGCAGGAGCACGAGGAGGAGAGCCGAGTGGGTGGTGGCGCGTGACGGAGCCCGCCGGACACGGAGGGATTTCATCGAGAGTCCTCCCGAAGTGAGACCTTAGACGATCCGGACCCCGAGGGGGTTGTCAGAACGAGGCTCTCGGATTCGGGCTTCGGCGAGAATCCCTTCGCGATGCCGCGCGACCTTCCCGAGCGCGACGGGCGGCGCGCCCTTCTCGGCTGGGCCGCCTACCTGACCGTCTCGGTCGTCTGGGGGAGCACCTTCCTCGGCATCGCCGTCGCCCTCCGCTCTTTCACGCCGTGGGGGGTGGTGTCGGTCCGGTTCACCGTGGCGTCGATCCTCTGCCTCGCGCTCGGACGGCTCCTCGGTGAAGCGCGACCCTCCCGCGCCGTGGCGGGGCACCTCGCGGTCTCCGGCGCGGTGCTGCTCGGCGTCTGCAACGCGATCGTCACGTGGGCGGAGCTGCACGTGCCCTCCGGCCTCGCCGCAGTGCTCTGCGCGCCGGTGCCGATCGTCCTGGCGCTCCTCTCGCTCCGGACGGAGCGGCTCGGGGCGCGTGGCTGGGCGGGCGTGCTCCTCGGCTTCGCCGGCGTCGTCGTCCTGACGGCGCCGGAGAGGTCGGCGGGCGCCTCGCTGGCGGCCGCCGTCGGCATCCTCCTCTCCACCGTGCTCTGGGCCTGGGCCACCCTCCACATGAAGCGGCACGTCTCGGGCGGCGGCCCCCTGACCAACGCGGGAATCCAGATGGCGACGGCCGCGGGGATCGCCCTCCTCGCGGCGGGGCCCACGGGCGGGTTCCTGCGCGCCCCGCTGGCGCCCGAAGCGGTCGGCGCCCTCCTTTACCTGGCGGTCGTCGGCTCGTGCCTCGCGTTCACGGCCTTCGGGGTTCTGACCCGCCTCTGGCCGCCGGCGCGCGCCGGGACGTACGCCTACCTGAACCCGGCCATCGCCGTGCTCCTCGGCGCGGCCCTCCTCGGCGAGCCGCTGGGGCTCCGCCTCCTCCTCGGGATGGCGGTGCTCCTCGCCGGCGTGGCGCTGGTCCAGATCCGGCGGCGGGACTGACGGGGCAGGGCCCTTCGGCGGAGCCGGACCGGCTCCGTCAGACGCCTCACGTCCCCCCCTCAAATCCGACGGCGACCTTTCCGTCCTCGAGGATGACGGGGACGAGGCGCTGCCCACCCGAGTGCTTCAGCATCTCGGCGAGGTCGGCGGGGGAGACCTTGGCGTTTCGATAGTCGACCGCGTAGCCCCGGGCGGCGAAGGCCTCACGGGCCGCCGTGGTGTGCGGTCAGGTGTCCTTTCCGAAGATGACGACGGTTTTCTTTCCGGCCATGGCGGCATTCTACGGGGGCGCCGTCTTCGATTATCGTGACGGGGTGAGACGCCTCGACGCCGCGCTCCTCTTCGGGGCCGGCCTGCCTCTTCTCGTCGCCATCCTCGCCGTCGCCGACGCGCGCGGCCGCTTCGCCCGCGACCTCTTCCCGACCCCGCTCCGCAAGGCGGTCGCGATGGCGCTGCTCTTCCTCGTTCTCGTCGCGACCGTGATCCTGCCCGCGGCCGAGACGGGCCTCTCGATCGACACGAGCCGGCTCTCCTTCGCGGGCGTCTTCCTCCTGCAGGGGCTCCTGACGGTCTTCCTGGCGCTCTGGTGGCTTCTCGCCGGGCGGCCGCCCCTTTCGGAGTTTCTGGCACTGAAGAGTGAGCGGCCGCTCGCCGAGGCGGGCGCGGGAATCTGCCTCGGCCTGATCGGGTGGGTTCTGACGCTCGGCGTCGCGCTCGTCTTCGGCGTCACGTTCCGGCTCTTCGACCTGCGGGGCCCCGAGGCGGCGTCGCCGCTCATCCAGTGGATCGCGCAGCTCTCGGTCGCAAAGCGGCTCGCCATCGTCTCCTGCGCGATGACCGTCGAGGAGTTCCACTTCCGCGCCTTCCTCCAGCGTCGGCTCGGCGCGGTGCCCGCCTCGATCTTCTTTCTCCTCGCCCACGCCGGCTACGGCGAGCCGTTCTTCTTCGTCGGCCTCCTCGCCATCACCATCGTGATCGCCGCCGCCTTCCGGAAGACGGGCACGATCTGGGCGCCGATGCTGGCGCACGGCACCTTCAACGCGGTCCAGCTCTTCATCTTCCTGCCCGAGGCCCTGAAGCTCCTGCCGGGACGGTGAGCGGCGCCGCGCGCGCGCCCGGGGCGTGCCTTGCGGCGGAGGCCGGCCGGCGCGCCACGCGGACGACGTCGCCGTCGGCCTTCGCTTCGGTCTCTCCGGGGGCCACGGCGCCGTAGAAGGAGGCGAGGAGGACGGCGACCTTCCGGGCGGCGTCTCCCGACGAGAAGCGCAGGCTCCAGACGAAGCCGACGGGGGCGCGGACCCGACCGGGGATCTCGAAAAAGAGGATCCGGTCGTCCTGCCACGTCCCGGCGAGGGTCGCTGCCTCCGTCGCGCCGGCGGTCTCGAGAAGGAACTTCACCGTGAAGGCGCCGAGACGGTCGACGTAGAGGAACCGGGCGCGCGGGGGGAGGTCCTCCGACGACGGAAGGGCTCCGAAAGGGAGGAGCGCGCGGGGGGCGCGAAAGCGCGCGAGGTCGAGGATCTCCGCCGTGGTCTCGGGGGGCCGTTCGTAGCCGGCGTCGACGGCGGCCCAGCCCCCTTCGGCGCGGCGGCTGGCCACCCAGGCCGTTCCCGCCGTGTAGGGGAAGAGAAGCTCCTGGACGAAGTACTCGGGAACGCCCTCGGCCCCGGCGAGCCCGCCGGCGGCGAGCTGCGTCATCGAGGCGAGAAGCTGCTCCGTGGAGGTCACGGCCTGCGCCTGCCGGGGGAGACGCGCGAGGAGGGCGTCCATCATCACCACGGTCGCCTCGCCCTCCAGGAAGGCCTGGAGGGCGAGGGCCGCGTCGGAATTCTCCCGGAGGGCCTTCATCCGCGGGACGAGGTCGAGGCGGCGGTCCTGAAGGGCATGGGTCAGCTCGTGGGTCAGAAGCGCCTCCTCGAGCAGGCCCTCGGCCAGCGCCCCGAAGCCCGCGGCGGAGCGGGCGGCTTCGTCGGACCGCTCGGGGACGACGAAGAACTTCTTCTCCTCCGGGTCGTAGAAGCCCGCCACCTGCCGGGCATAGAGCTTCAGCATCCGGCTCTTCAGGCCGGCCTCCGGAGCCACCAGTCCGAGCGCCACCAGCGAGGCCGCATAGCGCTCGAACGAGACCGGGAGGTCCTCGGCGAGCTTCTTTTCGAGGATCCGGGGGAGCTCTTTCTCCGGGAGGACGGCGGACGCCACCGGCCCGCGGAACGGGACGCCGCGGACCTTCTCGACGAGGCGCTGGGCTTCCGCGACGGCCGCCGGGAGCCGCTGCGGGAGCCCCTGGGGGGCGGCGCGCGGCTCCACCGCGCCGGCGGCGGAGGCGAGCAGGAGGGCGAGGCCGAGGAATGCGGGAGGCCCCGGCCGCGGTGGACGTCCCGAGGCGGGCTCGCGTATCATTCGCGGGCCTCTGGAAAGCCTCGGGGAGGTGAACATCGGGGCGGGGAGCTTAGCAGGGCGCCGCGCCGCGTCGGCGGCAGTTCTGCCATCCCCGCCCGTCGGCCGATGATCGAAACCGCCGTGTCGAAGCCGATCGTGCTGTGGCTGTCCAGCCGCTACGCGAACATCGAGCTGGCGGAAGCCGTGCTCGGCCAGATCTGCCGCGAGGGAGGCGTAACGGAAGAAGGCCAGCACTGGATCGCCATGGCCCTTCGCGAGGCGCTCGCGAACGCGATCAAGCACGGGAACCGCCAGGATCCCGACAAGAGGGTCCTCGTCACCATCGGCAGAGACGACGGAAAGCTCGCGATCGAGGTCGGCGACGAGGGTGCCGGCTTCGAGCCCGAAGAGGTCGCCGACCCGCTCGCTGCGGAGAACCAGATGAAGACCTCGGGCCGTGGCATCTTTTACATGAGAACCTTCATGGACGAGGTGGTGTTCAAGCGGGGCCCGGCCGGCGGAACGCTGCTTACGATGAAGAAGAGACTGGATACGATATCGAAGAGGAAGGGAGCCGAAGCCTCATGAGCAAGACCGTTTCAACGCGCGACGCCGGCGACATCAAGATCATCGAGCTGCACGGGAAGATCACGATCGGTTCGGGCGATCTGCAGATGCGAGAAGGGATCCATGCCTCCCTCGCCGCCGGAGCGAAGAAGATCATCATCGACATGAAGGACGTCTCGACGATCGACTCGTCGGGCGTCGGGGAGCTCGTCGGCTGCTACACGACGGCGACCCACCGCGGGGCGAAGCTGAAGCTCATGGCGCTTCCCCCGAAAATCAGCGACGTGTTGACGGTGACCCAGCTGATCACGGTCTTCGACGTCTTCAACGACGAGAAGGACGCGGTCGCCAGCTTCGGCTGATCCGGCCGCCCCGG
>DATIWM010000160.1:0-10783 GCA_035519355.1 Thermoanaerobaculia bacterium
TCGAAGAAGGCGGTCTTTCCCCAGGGCTTCACGACCGCGGCGGCCCGGAGGATCCGCGCGCCGTCCGTCGTGAAAGGGACCAGCTCGCGAACGGCCCCCTGGGCGAAGACGTGAAGCGAGAAGTCGTCGCCGGGGCGGGCCTGGCCGACGAGGCTCTCCAGCGCCGCCCGGGCCCCTTCCATCTTGCCGGCCAGCCCCATCGAGCCGGAGCCGTCGAGGAGAATCGTGAACGACACGGACGCCGCGTCGCCCGCGGAGAAGAAGTCGATCGAGACCGGGCGCCCTTCGACGAGGAGCATGAAGTCCTTCTGCGCGAGCCCGGCGACGGCCCGCCCCTTGCCGTCGGCCACGACGACGGGAACCAGCACGTACCCGACGGAGACCGCGGCGGTCTTCTTCGGCGCCTCGGAAGGCGGGGTCTGGGCCGCACCGGCCAAGGCAAGCCAGGCGACCGCAGCGCCCACACGGCTCAGAGCGAGAATTCCGTCCCCCCACAGGGTGAAGTGATGCCCAGGCGATGAATCCTACGCCTCCGGGGTGCCAAGAGAAGCCGCATCAAAGGAAGCCCGAACCGAAGAGGCTGTACGCCAGGACGCCGAGGACACCCGCCGTGACGGCCACGTAAAGCGTGTCGCGATCCCGCGCGAAGTCGGCGAGGAGGAGAACGACACGGGCAACCGGCGTCGCGATCAGGATCAGGATTCCGAGCTGGAGGATTCCCCGGCTGTCGCCGGCCAGCGCATCGCGGACGATGCCGGAAGCGGACCGGAGCGTTTGCGGTTCGCCCCGGAAGACCGCGTAGTCGGGCCGCTCGAAGCCATGGACGCGGAGGTACGGGATCGCGCCCGACACGACGACGGCCGCCGCGAGCGTCACGCCGGCCCGGAGGAGCCGTCCCACGGTGCGGGAACGTCGTTCGTCCGCGCTTTCGACCATCTCAGACCGTTCCCTTCCAGCCCTGCACGATCATCTCGAGGGCGAGGACGACGATGACCGTCGTGAAGAAGAAGCGGAGGGCGCCGGCCCGGGCCGTCGCGAGGACTCTCGTTCCGAGAGCCGCGCCCGCGAGGACGCCGAGAACCACCGGCATCGCGAGTCCCGGATCGACATACCCCCGGGAGACGTAGATTCCGGCGCTCGCCGCCGCGGTGACGCCGATCATGAAGTTGCTCGTCGTCGTCGAAACCTTGTAGGGGAGCTGCATGACGCGGTCCATCGCGAGGACCTTGAACGCGCCCGAGCCGATGCCGAGGAGCCCCGACAGGACGCCGGCGACTCCCATCAGGCCGAACGCCAGGGGGATCTTCCGCGGCGCGTACGCCCGTGTCCCTCCGGCTTCCGGAAGTGTTCCGGTCAGCTTCAGGCGGACGGCGAGGGGCCCGGGCGGGGCGTCCCGGACGATCGCCGGGTGCCGCTGCCAGGAGAAGGCGGCCGACGAGAGGAGGACGAGGCCGAAAACGATCGCGATGGCGTTGGTCGGAGCCCACGCCGCGACGATCGCTCCTCCGAGCGCTCCGAGGGTCGTCGCCACCTCGAAGAAGATCCCGAGCCGAAGGTTCGAAAAGCCCTCTTTCACGTAGGCGGCCGCCGCCCCGGACGAGGTCGCGATGACCGAAACGAGCGCGGTTCCGACGGCGTACCGGATGTCGACTCCGAGGCCGAGCGTCAGGAGCGGGACGATGACGACGCCGCCCCCGAGTCCCGTCAACGCTCCGACGAAACCGGCGGCGCAAGCCCCCGCGCCGAGAAGCGCCGTCAGCTCGAGGACGTTCATCGTCGGCTTCCTGTGACGGCGATCCTACGCGAGAAGCGGGGGCGCCCGCCGGCGGCGGCTCAGAGGAGTTCGGCCGCCGGGAAGAAGAACGTCACCTCGCGGGCGGCGTCGGCCGGGTTCGCCGATCCGTGGACCGCGTTCCGCTCGATCGACAGCCCCAGCTCCTTCCGGATCGTCCCGGCATCGGCCTTCGCCGGATCGGTCGCCCCCATGACGGCGCGCCAGTGGGCGACGCCGTTCTCGCGCTCCAGGACCGCCACGAAGACGGGCCCCGACGTCATGTAGGCGACGAGCCCTCCGAAGAATCCCTTCTCCCGGTGCTCGGCATAGAAGCCTTCCGCCTCGGCCCGGCTCATCCGGTGCCTCTTCAGGGCGACGACGCGGAACCCTTCGGCCTCGATGCGCGACAGGATCCGCCCGGCCTTCTTCGATTCGACGGCGTCGGGTTTGATGATGGCGAATGTCTTTTCCATGCGGGGCGGGAGTATACGCGGCGGCCGCCGGCGGTTGCGCGCGCTCCGGGTCCTCCCTTACGCTGCCTCTCATGAAGAGCCTCTTCGTTCCGACCGACCGGACAGAGATCCTCGAGCGCCTCGACCGCCTTCAGAGAGGCGCCGCGCGGCAATGGGGAAAGATGGAGCCCGCCCAGATGCTCGCGCACTGCACGGCCGCGCTGGAGGTGGCCGTGGGCGACACGCCGCGCGAGCAGGCGCTCATCGGGAAGCTCTTCGGTCCGTTCGTCAAGAAGAAGCTCCTCGGGCCCGAGCCTTTCTCGAAGAACTCTCCGACCGATCCGGCCTTCGTCATCCTTGACCCGCGCGATTTCACGAAGGAGAAGACGCGACTGCTGGGGGTCCTCGCCCGGTTCTGCGACGCCGGCCCGGCGGCCGCCCACGGCCGGATCCACTCCTTTCTCGGCCGCCTCGAGGGCGAGGAGTGGGGAGTCATGATGTTCAAGCACCTCGACCACCACCTCCGGCAGTTCGGCGCGTAGCAACCAACGGGGCGCCCCGACTCAGGAGGGCCGGCGCCAGTGCGAGACGGAACAGGGGATCGGCTCGGTCCGGCCCGTCCCCATCCGGAGCAGATAGGGGACGTCGCCGACCATCGCGAACGGCGGCCGGGCGCCTTCGAGCCACTTCCGGTAGACGTCGGGCGGCGCCGTCAGCTCGTAGGCGATCACCCAGACCTGCCGGGGCCGCGGCGAAGCGTCGAGGTCCATAACGTCGGCCCAGGCAACCCGGAGCCTCTCCTTCCGGAGGTAGAACTCCAGGGGCGATGGCCAGGGGCGCCAGTCCTCCGGATCCCGGGCGTAGACCACCAGGTCCTCACGCCCGGCCTTCGAGCGAAGCTCGGCGGCGAGCGTGCGGAAGGCTTCGTCACGCCGCGAGCGGTACGGCTGGAGCAGGTCGACGGCCACGCCCGCGAGGCCGACGACCGCGAAGAGCGCCATCACGCGTCGCATACGGCGGTGGGCCACCGGCGGCGACGCGTTCCCCCCCTCGACGAGGGCGGCGATTCCGGCTCCGGCCAGGAGGCAGATCGGCGCCGCGAGGTGCTGGGCGATGCGGGGATGCGGGCCGAAGGGATAGAGCCGAGCGGCCGCCACCGCGAACGTCGCCCCGAAGGGAACGAGGCAGAGCGCGAGGACGCCCGGCCGGGCCGACCGGCGGAGGGCCGCAGCCCCCACGACCGAAAACAGGAACGTGAGCGCCGCGGCCCCCGTCACGTCGCCCAGCGGATAAGCGAAGACGAGGCCGGTCACCAGCCGGAACAGCCAGACGATCAGGTCCCACGGTCCGGCCGGAGGGAAGGCCCGGTGCAGCTGCCAGAACTCGTTGGAAAACCCCCCCTGCCCCTGGAACTGCCCGACCCCGACTCTGAGGTACGAAACGAGGAAGACGGTCAGCGCGGCGAGGTTGTACGCCACGAAGAGGGCTTTCGCTCGCCGGTCGGGGCGGCGCCAGACGACGGGCAGGAGGACGGCGCTCACCGAAGCCACGAGGAGACAGCTCGGATACGAGACCAGGACGAGAAGCGGCGCGAGAAAGACGAGGAGCCAGAGCGGCCGGAGCCGCCCCGGCTCTTCCCGGACGCGGAGGCCGAGGTCGAGGAGGACGACGGCCGCCAGCAGGTCGAACGAGTAGGGCTTGACCTCGGCGCTGAAACGGACGGGGAAGTACGAAACCGAGAGAAGGCCGGTGGCCAGGGCCGCGGCAACGGGCGGCAGCGCCCGGTTCGCGAGTCGCCAGAAAAGGACGAGCCCCAGGAGGCCCGCCGCGAGCGGAAGGAGCCGGAGGCCGTACTCCGAGGGGCCGAACACCTCGAGAGCGGCCTTCTCGGCCCAGAGGAAGAGGGCGGGGGCGACCTGCGCTCTCGCCGGCTTGAGAACCGACGCCCAGTCGCCGTCCATCAGGTTCAGCACGACGAACGACTCGTCGTCCGAGAGGGCGAAATCCTGCGCGTACCGGAGAAGCCGCCAGGCGACTCCGAGGAGAAGGAGAAGGCCGGCGACTCGCCGGAGCGCCTTCTCGACGCCGACACCCTCCGTCGGTCCGGGCGGCTCCGGCATCCTCATTCCGATTCCCGCCCCCAGCGTGACACGGAGCACGGGACGCTCGGTCTCCGGTCGACGCCGTTCTTCAGGGAGTAGACGCGGTCCTCCTCGGGGACGAAACGTGGCCGGGCGCCGAGGAGGACTTCTTTCACGTCTCCGGGAACGGTGCTCGCCGGATAGGCGATCACCCAGAGGTGCATGGGGACCGGCTTAGGGCGCAGGGCGGACGTCAGGCTCGGGAAGACCTCGAGCCCTGAGCGCCGAAGGTAGAACTCCATCGGCGGCGTCGGCGGCTGGCCCATCGTCGCGACGAAGACGACGCCGTCCCCCGGCCGGGCCTGCGACGCCATCGTTGACACGACCGACCGGATGATCGCGTCGGCCGGCGACTTGAAAGGCTGAACGACGTCGATGACGATCCCCGCGACACCAATCAGGGCCAGGACGCCGCCCGCGACGGCGGCGCGGCGGCGCGTTCTCGCGGCCGAGGGGCTGCGGAAGCCCAGGGCCGCCGCGAGGCCGGTTCCCGCCAGCAGGCAGATCGAAGGGGCCAGATGCTGTGCGACCCGCGGATGGGGCCCGTACGGATAGAGGCGGAGGGTCGCGGCCGCAAGGGTGAAGCCGAAGGGAAGCACGAGGAGAGCGACGGTCTCCCGTGCGCCGGACCTGTACAGGGAAACCGCGCCGATGATGCAGGCGGCGAAGGTCGCCGCGCCGGCCCCCGCCACGTCCCCGAGTGGATACGCGAAGAGATTCCCGGTATGGGCCGCCACCAGCCACGCGAGGAGGCTTCCGGGGCGCGCCGGCGGAAAAGACTCGCTCCAATAGGCCCTGAGGAACCCCCCGGACGCCTCGAACTGCTCGACGCCGACGGCCAGATACGAGACGTAGAAGACCGCGCCCGCGAGAACGCCGCCCGCGAGGGCGAGAAGCCGGGCCCGGACGTCCGGATGGCGGTGGAGCCGCGGGAAGAGGACGATGCCGAGGGTGGCGAGGATGAAGACGCTGGGATAGGAGAGCGCCACCGCGACGGGCGCGAGGAGCGCGATCAGAAGGAGCGGCCCGAGCCGGTTCGTGTCGTCGAGCCACTGGAGGGCGAGGACCAGGAAGGCGACGGCGGAGAGAAGGTCGAACGTGTAGGGCTTGACCTCGGCCGCGAAACGGACGGGGAAATAGGCGACCGACAGAATGCCGACGGCGAGGACCGTCGCGAGCGTCTCCGGAGCCCGGCGCGCCACCCGGACGAAGAGGAGGAGCGCGGCGACGGACGCGACGAACGGGAGGAACCGGAGGACGAGCTCCCCGGGGCCGAGAAGTCTCATCGCGGCCCATTCCACCCAGATGAACAGGACCGGCGCCACCTGCTCCCGGAGAGGGCGGAGTGCCTCCGCGGCGCTCCGTGAGTCCATCAGGTTGAGGGCGAGCAGCGCCTCGTCCCACCAGAGCGGGAAGTCGAGGACGTATCGGAGAAGCCGCCACGCGATCCCGAGGACGAGGAGCCCCCCCGCAAGCTTCCAGACCCTCTCGTGCCCGGCGGTCGTCATCGTTCGCTGCGGCGGCCGCTCCGTCGCCTTCGGGACCGGGCTACTTTCCGACGACCCGCTTCAGCGTCTCTCCCATGAGCGCGGGCGAGTCGGCGACGTGGACGCCGGCCTCCTTCAGCGCCTTGACCTTCTCGGCGGCCGTTCCCTTGCCGCCCGAGATGATGGCGCCCGCGTGCCCCATCCGGCGCCCCGGAGGAGCCGTCCGGCCCGCGATGAAGGAGACGACCGGCTTCTTCAGGTTCGTCCGGATCCAGGCCGCCGCCTCCTCCTCCGCGCTCCCGCCGATCTCGCCGATCATGATGACGGCCTGCGTCTCGGGGTCGTCGCGGAAGAGCGTGAGCGTGTCGATGAAGCTGGTCCCGTTGATCGGGTCGCCGCCGATGCCGATGCAGGTCGACTGCCCGAAGCCGAGCGCCGTCGTCTGGCCGACGGCCTCATAGGTCAGCGTCCCCGAGCGGGAAACGACCCCGACGAAGCCCGGCTTGTGGATCCGGGCCGGCATGATGCCGATCTTCACCTTCGCCGACGGGCGGATGATGCCGGGGCAGTTCGGGCCGATGAGCCGACTGTTCGTCTTCGCGAGGAATGCCTTCGCCCGGATCATGTCGTTCACCGGGATCCCCTCGGTGATGGCGACGATCAGGGCGACCCCCGCGTCGGCCGCCTCCATGATGGCGTCGGCGCAGGCGGACGGCGGCACGAAAACCATGGAGGCGTTGGCCCCCGTCTTCTTCACGGCCTCGGCGACCGAGTTGAAGACGGGGATCCCTTCCACGGAGGCGCCCCCCTTCCCCGGGGTGACGCCGGCGACCACCTGCGTGCCGTAGGCCCTGGCCGCGAGGGCGTGAAACGTCCCTTCGCGCCCCGTCAGGCCCTGTACGACGAGCTTCGTGTTGGTGTCGACCCAGGCGCTCACTTTCCACCTCCGAGCGACGCGATGACCTTCTCGGCCGCGTCCTTCATGCCGTCGGCGGGGATGATGGCGAGCCCCG
Source organism: Thermoanaerobaculia bacterium (assembly GCA_035519355.1). Taxonomy (GTDB): domain Bacteria; phylum Acidobacteriota; class Thermoanaerobaculia; order UBA5066; family UBA5066; genus DAOMFB01. The sequence continues at coordinate 6,868 of DATIWM010000160.1, forward strand.
AGTTCTTCAGGATCGCCTTCCCCTCCTCGACGTTCGTCCCTTCGAGGCGGACGACGACCGGGACGGCGATCCCGATCTCCTTGACGGCGTTCACGACGCCGGTCGCGATGATGTCGCACCGCATGATCCCGCCGAAGATGTTGATCAGGACGGCCTTCACGTTCTTGTCCGAGAGCAGGATCCGCATCGCGTTCTTCACCTGCTCCTCGTTGGCGCCGCCCCCCACGTCGAGGAAGTTCGCCGGCTTGCCGCCGGCGTACTGGATGATGTCCATGGTCGACATCGCGAGGCCCGCGCCGTTGACCATGCAGCCGACGTTGCCGTCGAGCTTGATGTAGTTCAGGTCGAATTTCGACGCTTCGACCTCCAGGGGATCCTCCTCGTCGAGGTCCCGGTACTCCTTGATGTTCGGGTGGCGGAAGAGGGCGTTGTCGTCGAAGTTCATCTTCGCGTCGAGCGCGAGGACGTCGCCCTTCGCCGTCACGAGGAGCGGGTTGATCTCGGCGAGCGAGGCGTCCGTCTCGACGTAGGCTTTCGCCAGGGCGACGAAGAAGGCGCAGGCCTTCTTGTGGGTCTCTCCCGAAAGGCCCAGCGCGTAGGCGAGCTTCCGCGCCTGGTACGGCTGGAGGCCCCAGGCGACGTCGAACGGCTCCTTCACGATCGCCGCCGGGTCCTTCGCCGCGACCTCCTCGATCTCCATCCCTCCCTGGGCCGAGACCATCAGGACGGGCCGGCCGATGGCGCGATCGAGCGTGATGCCGGCGTAGAGCTCGCGGGCGATGTCGAGGGCCTCCTCGACGAGGACCTTCTTGACGCGGCGCCCCTCCGGGCCCGTCTGGTGCGTCACGAGCTGCATGCCGATGATCCTCTTGGAGAGCTCGACCGCCTCCTCGGGAGCCTTGGCCAGCTTGACCCCGCCCCCCTTGCCGCGGCCTCCGGCGTGGATCTGCGCCTTGACGACGGCGCGGCCGCCGAACTCCTTCGCCATCCGGCCCGCCTCCTCCGGCGAGTCGGTGACGCGCCCGCGCGGCGTGGGCACGCCGTAGCCGCGCAGGATTTCCTTCGCCTGGTACTCGTGAACTTTCATTGGAAGGCCTTTCGCGATGTCGGAATGGAAGGCGCGCGGGAGATTAGCAGAAGAATTCGCCTGTCGAGAGGCTCCGAGGCTCCGCGACGCCGTAAACTTCAGGGGCCTGGCCCCCGGTCCGAAAGGAGAGCCGAACCTTGAAAGCCGCCTCCCGCCTCGCCCCCGGACTCCTTCTGGCCCTCGCCCTCGTCGCGGCGCGGCCGGCCGCCGCCCAGTTCCACGTCGCCCTCGGCGCGCACCTCGGCTACTCCCAGACGAAGGACGCCGGGAGCGGCTCGTTCATCGGGGGGGGCCAGGTCCGATTCCGCCTCCTCTCTTTCATCGGGGCCGAGGCGCTCGCCGAGTACCGGCAGACGACCTACCAGTCCGGGGGCGTCGACGTCCTTCGGGTGAAGGACCTCCCCGTTCAGCTCTCCGCGATGCTCTACGTGATCCCCACCGGCCCCGTCCAGCTCTACGTCCTCGGCGGCTTCGGCTGCCACATCACGCAGTCCGAGGGTCTCGGCCCGGCGGCGAGCACTCCCACGACCGACCAGTCCAAGTGGGCGCCCCAGGCCGGAGCGGGCGTGGAGATCTGGACGAGCAAGAACTTCTTCATCTCCGGCGACATCCGTTACGTCTTCCTCACGATCGGCTCCGTCAGCGACCTCGAGAACGAGCTCCAGAGCGGGACCTTCTCCGCGAACTACTGGCAAGCCACCGCCGGCCTGAACTACAAGTTCTGACTGGCGGCGGCCGACAAGGAGGCCGTCGTGCCCTCCGGCCGCTTTTTCCGCCTTTCCGACGAGGTCCTCGAGCTGCTCGACCGGCTCGCGGCCCGCGCCGGGAGGCCGCCCGGCGAGGTGCTCGAGGAGCTGGTCCGGACGGCGGCGGAGGCGGAGGGCTTCACCGTCCCGCCGGACGGGGCCTTTCTCGAGCTCGAGGCCGTGGACGAGACCCCGGCCATCGGGCCCGACGGGCGCGGCCGGAAGGTCCATTTCGTCGCGGTGGACGAGACCGGCGCCCAGGACCTCGGCGACTTCTTCGTCCCCGACGACACGGCGCGGAAGAAACCGAAGGGCTGACGAGGCAGCCGGGGGGACCGCCTCTGCTAGAGTTCGCGCCCACCCGGGGGGCGCGCACGGGTGATGCTCCCTCCCCAGTGACTTCCTCCGGCCGCGAGAGCAGTCTGTCCCCGGCGAGACCGGCTTCCGAGGAGGGTTCCTCCATGTACCGAACTCAGTCCGTCAACGAGCTCGAGCGCTCATGGGCCAATGACCTCCGCTGGAAGGGGATCGTCCGCCCGTACTCCGCCGGCGAGGTGGACCGGCTCCGCGGCACGGTCCAGCTCGACCACTCCATCGCCCGGATGGGGGCGGAGCGGCTCTGGAACCTCCTGCACACCGAGAAGTTCGTCCGGGCCCTCGGCGCCCTGACCGGGAACCAGGCCGTCCAGCAGGTGCAGGCCGGCCTGAAGGCCATCTACCTCTCGGGCTGGCAGGTGGCGGGCGACGCCAACGACGCCCTCACGATGTACCCGGACCAGAGCCTCTACCCGGTCACGAGCGTCCCGAACGTCATCCGGAAGATCAACAACGCCCTGATGCGCGCCGACCAGATCCAGCACATGGAGGGGAAGAAGGACGTCTACTACTTCGCCCCCATCGTGGCGGACGCGGAGGCGGGCTTCGGGGGACCGCTGAACACCTTCGAGCTGATCAAGGCGATGATCGAGGCGGGCGCCGGCGCCATCCACCTCGAGGACCAGCTCTCGTCGCTGAAGAAGTGCGGGCACATGGGGGGAAAGGTCCTCGTCCCGATTCACGACTTCATCCAGAAGCTGATCGCGGCGCGCCTCGCCGCCGACGTCATGGGCGTCCCGACCGTCTTCATCGGGCGGACCGACTCGCTGGGCGCCAACCTCATCCGGGGGGACATCGACAAGGTCGACCAGGACTTCCTGACGGGCGAGCGGACCCCGGACGGCTTTTACGTCGTCAAGGGCGGCATCGACTATGCCGTCGCGCGCGCCTGCGCGTTCGCCCCGTTTGCCGACGTGATCTGGTGCGAGACCGCGACGCCCGACCTGGGCGAGGCCCGGGCGTTCGCCCAGGGAGTCCACGAGAGGTTCCCGGGGAAGATGCTCGCCTACAACTGCTCGCCGTCCTTCAACTGGAAACGGAAGCTTTCCGACGCCGAGATCGCCCGCTTCCAGGAGGAGCTGGGCGAACTCGGCTACCGGTTCCAGTTCATCACGCTGGCGGGCTTCCACACGCTCAATGCCGCCATGTACGAGCTGGCGCACGGCTACGCGGTCTCCGGCATGCCCGCCTTCGTGAAGCTGCAGGAGCACGAGTTCGAGATGGAGCGGAGCGCCGGCTTCCAGGCCATCAAGCACCAGCGCTTCGTGGGCGCCGGCTATTTCGACCTCGTCCAGATGACCGTCACGGGAGGCGACGTTTCGACCTCGGCCCTCAAGGGCTCCACGGAAGAGGAGCAGTTCTACGCCGCCGGGAAGAAGGAGTCCTGAGGATGTCCGCCGCGCCGCTTTTCGCCGCCTTCCTGATCGCCGCCGCCGCGCCCGCCGCGCCCCCCGACCTCGCGGCCTACAAGGCCGAGATCGAGACGTTCCGCAAGCAGCGCGATGCATCGCTCCGGAGCGACGCCGGCTGGCTGTCGCTCGTCGGTCTCTCGTGGCTCGAAGAGGGCGACAACAGCGTCGGGAGCGCCCCGAAGAGCCGCGTTCCCCTGCCGAAAGGGAAGGCGCCCGAGTCGCTCGGAACCATCCGGCTGAAACAGGGCGCGGCCACATTCAAGGCCACGCCCGGCGCTGCCGTCACGGAAGGCACG
>DATIWM010000161.1:0-15660 GCA_035519355.1 Thermoanaerobaculia bacterium
GGCGGCCACGAACCGGAACCTCGAGGAGGCGGTCCAGTCGGGCCGTTTCCGCGAGGACCTCTATTACCGGCTCCGCGTCCTGCCCGTGACGCTCCCGCCTCTTCGCGAGCGGACCGGCGACGTGGCGGTCCTCGCGTCGCACTTCGTCGCGCAGTTCGCACGCGAGTTCAAGAAAGGGGTCTGGGGCCTGACGGCCGACGCCGTCCGCCGCCTCGAGTCGTACGGCTGGCCGGGGAACGTCCGCGAGCTGAAGAACGCGCTGGAGCGGGCCGTCCTCCTCGCCGAAGGCGAGCGGCTCGTTCCCGAGGACTTTCCGCTCGGCGGCGCCGCCGGCGCGGGGGCAGATGCCTTCCGGCTCCCGCCCGGGGGCGTCGACCTGGAGGAGGTCGAGCGCGACCTCGTCGTGCAGGCCCTCCGGCGGACGGGGGGAAACCAGACGCAGGCCGCGCGTCTCCTTCACCTGAACCGCGACCAGATCCGCTACCGGATCGACAAATTCGGGCTCGAGAGGCCCGAGCCGGTCTCCGGCCGCTGACGCGCGGACTTTTCCCCGCCGTCTGATCCATAGGTCCCATCGATTCGGCGATCTCCGGGGGGGTATCTTGGATGACGGACGCCGTGACCGAGACGCTCAGGCCGATCCTCGCCACGATCCCGCTCTTCGACGGGATGAAGTCGGAGCATCTCGAGGTGATCGTCGGGTGCGCCGCCAACGTCCGCCTGGCGCCCGGAGAATTCGCCGCCCGGCAGGGAGAGGCGGCAGACCGCTTCTTCATCGTCCGGAAGGGACGTTTCGCGCTGCAGGTCCACCGCCCCGGGCAGGGCGAGGTGACGCTCCTGACGGTCGGGGACAACGAGGTCCTCGGCTGGTCGTGGCTCGTCCCCCCCTACAAGTGGCACTTCGACGCCCGGGCCCTGACCGAGACGCGGGCGCTCGCGCTCGACGGGCGATGCCTTCGCGGGAAGTTCGAGAGCGATTACGAACTCGGCTACGAGATGATGACCCGCTTCGCCCGGCTCATGACGCAGCGACTCGAAGCCGCGAACCTGCAGCTCCTCGACCGCTACGGCACGCCGGCCTGACGGAGACGCGCCCGGAAGACGGGAGCAGAATCGCCCGACCATGAGCCGCATCGACCCGCATTCCTACGCCGACGCCGCCCAGCCGCGCGTCCGCCGCCTCGACCTCGACCTCGACGTCGACTTCGACCGCCGCATCCTCTCGGGCGAGGCGGTCCTCTCGCTCGACGGCCCCGGGGAAGGCCCGCTCGACCTCGACTCGAAGGGGCTCTTGATCCGGGGCGTCGTCACGGACGGCGGCGCGGCCGTTCCCTTCGAACTCGCCGGCGAGGAGCCGATTCTCGGCCGGCGCCTCCGGCTCTCCCTGCCGTCCGGAACGCGGCGCGTGGCGATCCGCTACGAGACCTCCCCGGAGGCCGTCGCGCTCCAGTGGCTCGAGCCCGCGCAGACGGCGGGAGGAGCGCACCCCTTCCTCTACAGCCAGTGCCAGGCGATTCACGCCCGGACCGTGATCCCCGTGCCGGACACGCCCGCCCTGCGCGTGTCGTACCGCGCGGCCGTCACCCTGCCCGAGCCGCTCTCCGCCGTCATGTCGGCGGGAGGAGCGGGTGACCGCCCCGGGCCGCGCCCTTTCACGCGGACCTTTCTCTTCGAGATGCCACAGCCGATCCCGCCGTACCTCTTTGCCCTCGCGGCCGGGCGGCTGGCCGCACGGGATCTCTCGCCGCGCGCGCGGGTCCACGCCGAGCCCGAGGTCGTGGCGGCGGCGGCCCGGGAGTTCGACGGCGTCGAGGCGATGATCCGGACCGCCGAGCGCCTCTTCGGACCCTATCCGTGGGAACGGTACGACCTCCTCGTCCTGCCGCCGTCCTTCCCCTACGGCGGGATGGAGAACCCCCGGATGACGTTCCTGACGCCGACGGTGATCGCCGGCGACCGATCCCTCGTCGACGTCGTGGCGCACGAGCTGGCGCATTCGTGGACGGGGAACCTCGTCACGAACGCCACGATGGATCACTTCTGGCTCAACGAGGGAGCGACGACGTGGGCCGAGCGGCGGATCCTCGAGGCGCTCCACGGCGAGGAGGCGGCCGTCCTCTCGTGGGCGATCGGAGAGACCGCCCTGACGCAGGCCTTCGAGCGCTTCGGCGCCGGCTCGCCGCTGACGAAGCTGCGGACGGACCTTCTGGGCGTCGACCCCGACGACGCCTTCTCCTCGATTCCGTACGAGAAAGGCTCCCGTTTCTTCGCCCTTCTCGAGCGGACCGCGGGGCGGGAGCGATTCGACCGGTTCGTCGCCGACTACATCGCCCGCTTCCGCTTCACGTCGATCACCTCTGAGGCGTTCATCGCCTTCCTCGACGAGAGGCTGCCGGGGCTCTCCGCCTCCGTCGGCGCTGCGGAGTGGCTGTCGGGGACGGGGATGCCCGCGAACGCGCCGGTCTTCCGTTCGGCGCGCCTCGAGGAGCTGACCGGCCTCGCCCGGCGTTTCGCGGCCGGCGCGCGCCCCGACCCGGCGGCCGTCGCCCGCTGGACGCCGTCCGAGACGCTCGTCTACCTGCAGCACGTGCCCCGCCCGCTCCCGGGGGCGGCCTGCGCCGAGCTGGAGTCGCTCTTCGGGTTCCTCGCCCAGGGAAACCACGAGCTCCTCGTCGAGGGGCTGACGATCGCGGCCGCGTCGGACTGGGAGAGAGGCTTCGGACGGATCCGCGACGTGCTCCTCACGGTCGGGCGGATGAAATATCTCCGCCCTCTCTTCAAGGCGCTGGGGGGCCACCCCCGGACGCGGGCCCTCGCGCACGAGATCTACGCCGCGGCCCGGCCGCGCTATCACGCCCTCTCGCGGCGCGTCGTCGAGACGGAGCTCGCCGCCTATCCCGCGTGACGTCGTGGGCGACACCCTCGTCGGGCTCCTCGCCGCGTCCCTCACGGCGAACGGGGTTCGCCCCGCCTTCACCGACGACGGCGGGGGGACGATGACCTATGCCGACGTCGCGGGACGGATCGCCCGGCTGCACGCCCTCTTCGCGGCCTGTCACGTCGGGCGGGGGGACAAGGTCGCGCTCTTCGGGCGGAACTCATCGTCCTGGGCGACGGTCTACCTCGCCACGATCACGTACGGCGCGGTGATCGTCCCGATCCTTCCCGACTTCAAGCGCGACGACGTCCACCACATCGTCCACCACTCCGACGCCGTGCTCCTCTTCGCGCAGGAGTCGCTCGCGGCCTCCCTCGAACCGGAGCGGATGGCCGGGCTCTCGGCCGCCTTCGCCCTCGAGGATCTCCGCATCCTCTTCGCCGATCGCGACCGGACCGCCCGGGCCGCCGAGGCCGCCCTCGCGGCGCCGCCCGGCGAACGGCGCGCCGAGGAAGCTCCGGGGGCCGAGACGGCGGCCATCGTCTACACGTCCGGGACGACCGGCTTCTCGAAGGGGGTCGTCCTCCCCCACGAGAGTCTCCTCGTGAACATCCGGTTCGCGCAGCGGCACATGCCGCTCGTCCCGGGCGACACGATCGTCTCCTTTCTTCCCCTCGCTCACGCCTTCGGCTGCGCCTTCGAGTTCCTCTTCCCCGTCGCCTCGGGGTGTCACATCACGTTCGTGAACCAGCTCCCGGCCCCCCAGGTCCTCCTCCGGGTCTTCGGGCGGGTGAAGCCCCGCCTCATCCTCTCGGTGCCGCTCGTCCTCGAGAAGATCTACCGGAAGCAGATCCGCCCCGTCCTCGAGAAACCGACGACGCGGATCCTCATGCGGTTCCCCGCCCTCCGGCGGCGGATCGGCGCGAAGGTGAAAGCCAAGCTGACGGCGGCCTTCGGGGGCACCTTCCGCGAGATCGTCATCGGCGGCGCCGCGCTCTCCCCCGAGGTCGAGGGCTTCCTCCGGGAGATCGGCTTTCCCGTGACCGTCGGCTACGGCATGACCGAGTGCGGCCCCCTCATCAGCTACGCCGCGTGGACGGAGCACCGGCCCGGCTCCGTCGGCCGGGTCATCGACGCGCTCGAGTCGCGGATCGACTCGCCGGATCCCCGGCGGACGCCGGGCGAGCTTCTCGTCCGGGGCCGCAGCGTCATGGCCGGCTACTACAAGAACCCGGAGGCGACCCGCGCGGCGATCGACGGGAACGGCTGGCTCCACACCGGAGACCTCGGCGTCTTCGACGAGAGCGGCTTCCTCACGCTGAAGGGACGGACGAAGACGGTGATCCTCGGCCCGTCGGGACAGAACATCTACCCCGAGGAGATCGAGGCGAAGCTGAACGCGCTCCCCTTCGTCGGCGAGTCGCTCGTTCTCGAGAAGGGGGGCCGGCTCGTCGCCCTCGTCTACCCGGATCTCGAGCGCGTGGACGCCGAGCGGATCGGCGAGGCGGATCTCGTCCGGCGGATGGAGGAGAACCGCCGTCTCCTCTCGGCCTTCCTCCCGTCGTACGCGGCACTCTCGCGGATCGACCTCTGGCCCGAGGAGTTCGAGAAGACGCCGACGCGGAAGATCAAGCGGTTTCTCTATTCGCTTCCTTCCTGACGCGCGGCCGAGCTGATCCATTCTCACCAGGCGGGCGGACGAGCTGCGGAAATGTTCCGCGCCGATGCGGAAAAGCCCCGGGAATTCCCGGGAAAACAGCGCCCGCCGCGCGGCGCGCATGTTGCAGGCACCGGAGACGAGACGGGATCATGCACGCCGTTGAAACTCTCAGCACCTCCCTCGACGAGGATGGACCTCCCGACGTCCTGACCCACGCGGCGCGACGTGCCGATTTCGACGGGCGCCCTCTTCCGGAGGAGGCGGTCTCGGCGCTCGAGCGCGCCGCCGCCGGCGCGGCGGTCCCGATTCGTTTCGTCCGCGACGCGGCGGAGCGGGCCGCCATCGCAAGACTCGTCGCGGACGGAGACCGGATCCTCTTCGCCGACCCGGCCTATCGCTTCGAGCTCGGCGCCCGCTGGCGAGCCGGCGCCCCGGCCGGCGGGGCCGAGGTCGAGGCGCTCCTTCCCGTCCCGGACCTCTTCCCCGGCCTCGGCTCCTTCTACGTGTCGACCTTCGACCTCGGAGAGCTGCAGGCGAAGCGGGACTTCCGCCTGGCGGCGCACGCGCCGCTCCTCCTCGTGGTGAGCGACGGGGAGACGGCCGGTCTTCAACCGGCGGCGCTCGAAGCGACCCGGCGGCTCGTCCTCGCAGCCGAGGCGGCGGGGCTCGCCGCCTCGTTCTTCAACCAGCCGATCTTCGTGCCGGAGCTCCGCCGGCGTCTGGCCGCCCGACTCGGACTCGCGGCGCCGCCCCGCGCCGTTCTCGGTGTCGGCACGGTCGCTGTGCCAGCCCGCGGCTGATACATCGGCATCACGACGCCTCCGGTCGCGGGGTGCCATCTTCGAAATACCGGGTGGGCCCGCCTGCCCCGTCGCGGCGCCCTCCCGGACGAAGGAGGGCCGCGGTGGGCCTGGTTCCGGAACGCGGATCGAGCCGGAGCTGGGAGATCCGTTCCGGCCGCGCGTTGCTTCCCGCGGAGCTGGACCTGCCACCGCACCCGGAAGGCTTCGTCGTCGTCGCGTATCCGGCGGCGACCCGCCGTCTCGATCCGCGCGAACGATTCGTCGCCCATGTGCTCCACCAGGCCGGGCTCGGCACGCTCGCCCTCGACCTCCTCACGCCCGAGGAGGAGCCGATCGACCAGCGGACGGGGGAGTTCCGGTTCGACGTGGCATTTCTCTCTGACCGGCTCCAGGCCGCGATCGACCGTGCCGCGTTCGACGGGGAAACGGAGCACCTCCCGCTCGGACTCTTCGGCATGGGAACGGCCGGGGCGTCGGTCCTCTCCGTCGCGGCCGCGCTCGGCGACGGCATCCACTCCGTCGTCGTCCGCTCCGGCCGCCCCGACCTGGCAGGGCGCGCCCTGCCCCGGGTCACGGCCGACACGCTCCTGATCGTCGGCGAGCACGATCCGTGGGTTCTCGAGCGGAACCGCGAGGCGCTGGCGCACCTCCATGGGCACCGCTATCTCTACGTCGTCCCCGGCGCGTCGCACGCGTTCGAGGAGCCGGGGGCCCTCGACGCGGCGGCGCGCGCCGGCGCGGCCTGGTTCACTCGCGCCATCGCCCTTCGCAGGCCGCCGGCACCGGTGACGGACGGCCTCGCTCCCGCGGGAGACCGCCGATGAGACACCGGTCGAGAAGATCGCCAGGACACGGATCGAAGGGAGGGACCCCATGAGCCTGACCGAACTTCACCTGCTCGACGGCCAGACGGCCGACGTCAAGGATCCCGACCGGGTCTGGGCGTGGCCGGCGCGGATCCTCCTCGTCCTTCTTCTCGCCGCCACGGCCTGGATCTCCCTCCGCGCCTATCTCCTTCCTCTGCCTCTCGGGGCGATCGCCCCCGAGGGGGAGTTCTCGGCGGCGCGGGCTCTCCGGCACGTGGAGGCGATGGCGAACGTCCCGCCGGGGGGCGTCGAGGCCTATCTCGCGGCGCAGGCCGCGGCGCTCGGCCTGTCGTCCGAAGCGGCGATCGCCGAGAGCCGGGGCGTGGTGGCCCGGCTCGCCGGCACGGAGCCGACGGGCGCGATCCTCCTCACCTCCTCCTACGACCCGGCCGGCTCCGCGCCCGGCGCCGCCGGAGCGGCCACGATGCTCGAGATGCTCCGGGCCCTTCGGACCGGGCCGAAGCCGAAGAACGACGTCCTCGTCCTTTTCTCGGCCACCCGCCCGCTCGACGAGGCGGCGGTGGCCGCGCGCGGCGCCGCTCTCGTTCTCCGGTTCGAACGGCTCTCCGACCGCGGGCCGGTGGCCCTCCTCGGGTCGAGCCGCCAGACCGGCGGACTTGTTCGCGACGTGCTCCGCCACATCCCGCACCCGACCGCCTTCCTCGTCGGAAACGATGCGGGCGGGCGGCCTCGGGGGGGCACCGCGACCCTCGTCTTCACCGCCATCGGCGGTCCGGCCGCCGGCGCGGCGCCGGACGAGAGGACCGTACAGGACGCCGGCGACACGGCCCTCGATCTGGTTCGCACCCTCGGCGGACTCGCCCTTCCCCCTCCCGCAGAGCCCGACCTCGTCGCGTTCAACGTCGGGCAGGACCAGGTCGTCACGTATCCCGCCGCCTGGTCGAGGACCGGAGGGCTCGTCTCGGTCCTCGCCGCGGTCATCCTCCTCGGACTCGGCTTCGCGAGGCGGAAGCTCGCCCCCGCCGCCCTCGCGACAGGCACGCTCCTCTTCCCGGCCGTCGTCATTGTCGCCTCGGTCGTCGCCGCGACGGCCCTGGCGATCCTCGCCCGGTGGAATCCGGGAGGCCACGCTCTACCGTGGGGAACGCCACACGCGGCCTGGTTCTCGGGAGGCGTCCTCGCTCTCGGCGTGGCGGTCGCCGCTGCGCTCGACGTTCTTCTCCGGACGCGCCGCGCCGCGCCGCGCGCCGACACCGGCCTCGCAGCGGCCGGGCTGATCTGGGGGGCGCTCCTCGCCCTCGTCGCGGGCCTCTGGTTCCCCGAGGCCGCCTACCTCGCCGTCGTTCCGGCGATCCTCTTCGTCCCGGCGTTCCTCGTCCTCTTCCTCACGGACGATGTCTCGCGCCACCCGTGGATGCAGGCGACCGCCCTCGCCCTCGCCGCCGTCCCGGCGGTCCTGCTCCTGACCCCGGTCTGGCGCCTCCTCGACGTGGCCTCGGGCTGGGGCGTCCCGGCACCCCAATTCCTTCCGGCCGCCGTCTCCGCGGGGCTCGGCGCACTCGTCGCCGCACTCCTTCTCCCGCACCTCTCGCTCCCGCGGAGGCGGTGGCTCTTCCCGGCGTTCTGCTTCGTGATCGCAGCGTCCCTTCTCGTCCTGGGCGCGCGCCTCACCCCTTGACGCAGGCGATCGGACGGAGGCGGGCCACGCGCCGCGAGAGGCCCGCCTCCTCCGCGACGCGCGCCACCTCCTCGACGTCCTTGTAGGCTCCGGGGGCCTCTTCGGCCGCTCCCGACGCCGAGTGGGCCTTGATGAGGATCCCGCGCGATCCGAGCTCCGTAATCAGCGCGGCGCCCCGCCAGGTCCGCTTGGCCTGCATCCGGCTCATCTGACGCCCGGCGCCGTGGCATGAGGAACTGAAGGAGAGAGCCGCGCCGTCCGCCGTCCCGGCGAGGACGAAGGAACAGGTCCCCATCGTCCCGCCCACGAGGACCGGCTGCCCGACGCCCCGGTACCGCTCCGGGAGATCCGGATGCCCCGGCCCGAAGGCCCGCGTCGCCCCCTTCCGGTGGACGAAGAGCCGGCGCGGCCTTCCCTCCACGACGTGCGTTTCCTCCTTGCACGTGTTGTGCGACACGTCGTAGAGGAGCGAGAGGCGCGCCTCGGGAATCCGGCGGGCCAGGGTCTCCCGGACGAGGGACCCGACGACCTGCCGGTTGGCAAGGGCGCAGTTGATCGCGGCGCGCATGGCGCCCAGGTAATTCTGGCCTTCCACGGAGCGGATCGGCGCGCAGGCCAGTTCACGGTCCGGAAGGGAGATGCCGTATCGCGAGCCGGCCGCCCCGAGCACCTTGAGGTAGTCGGTCCCGATCTGGTGGCCGAGGCCGCGCGAGCCGCAGTGGATCGAGACGAGGAGGTCCCCCTCGGCGATCCCGAAGAGCTGCGCCGCCGGAGCGTCGAAGATCCGGTCGGCGATCTGAAGCTCGAGATAGTGGTTGCCCGACCCGAGCGTGCCGATCTCGCCGAGCTGCCTCTCCTTCGCTCGGTCGCTCACCTTCGTCGGGTCGGCTCCCCGCATCCGCCCCCGCTCCTCGACGAAGTCCAGCTCCGACTCCTCGCCGAACCCGCGCGCGACGGCCCACCGGGCGCCGTGGACGAGGAGCTCGTCGAGCTCCTTCTTCGAGAGCCTGAGCGCCCCCTCCGAGCCGACGCCCGCCGGGACCGAACGGTAGAGGTCATGCGCCAGCGGCTCCAGCCGGTCACCGAGATCCGCCTCCTTGAGATCCGTCCGGTAGGTCCTCACGCCGCACGAGATGTCGAACCCGACCCCGCCCGCCGAGACGATCCCCTCCTGGTCCGGATCGAAAGCGGCCACGCCGCCGATCGGGAAGCCGTAGCCCCAATGGGCGTCGGGCATGGCGTAGGCGGCGTCGACGATCCCGGGAAGAGAGGCCACGCCCGCCAGCTGCTCGCGCACTTTCTCGTCGAGCCCCTCGACGAGGCGCCGGCTCGCGTAAAGCCGACCCGGAACGCGCATGCGCCCCGTCTTCGGAAGCTCCCAGACGTTCGGCGAGATCTCCCGGAACATCGGACCTCCTCAGACGTCCACGACGCACTGCGCGACCCAGCCGCCGCTCTCGGGGGCGACCCGGAGCGTCGTGAACGTCGCTCCCTTCGGCTCCACGGTGCTTTCGTGCCGCGCCGGATCGTAGCGCTCGCCCGTTCCCCGGGCGACGAGGCGCGCCGGGCCGCCCGGAGGGGCGTCGATCTCGACGTCGAGAGAGGCGAGGAGAATCCGCCGCGTCGCGAAGAGGAAGATCAGTTCGTCGAGGAAGGCCACGAGAAGCCGCTCGAGGTCCTCGGCCTCGCAGACCACGCTCCGCGTGAGCTGCGGCCGGACGGACGAGGCGTCGGCGGCCCAGAGAGACCCGAGGGCGGCCGCGGCGCCGGCGAAGGCCTCGGCGGGCGTGGCGCCGCGACCCCTCACGCCGACGTCGGCGCCATGCTCGAAATGCTCCGCGACGCCCGCCATCGCGCCCTCCCCGGGCCCCCCGGCATAGTACGCATGCACCATAGCAACCGGAGGGGCGTTCCCTCAGATTTACCTTGGCGCCGGACCCTCTCCCCCCAAATTCCGGTGTCGCCGGGCAACCTCATGGGCGCCTCGGAATGGAGGGTCCGGGCCCTTTTTCTTTTTCCTTTCAGGCCGCCCGGCCTTCGCGGGGGACAGCCGTCCCCCGATGACGCGCGCGCATCATGAAATACCCGGCGGCGGGTCCTAACCTTTGGAAGGCGGAGGCGTGCCCGCCGGAGGAGACGATGAAAGTCCGGGACATCATGCACACGAGGGTCGAGACGGTCGACCAGGAAGGGAGCGCCGAGGCCGCCTACAACGTGATGCGGGTGAAGCGCATCCACCACCTGATCGTGACGGCCGGCCCGGAGATCGTCGGCGTCCTCTCCGAACGGGACCTCGGGGGGAAGGACCGCGATGCGATGCGCCAGACCCACAAGGTCCTGAACTTCATGACTCCATACGCCGTGAAGGCGAAACCCGAGATGACGGTGAGGCAGGCCGCGAATCTGATGAGAGGCTGGAGCATCGGCTGCCTCCCCGTCGTGGACCGCGGACGGCTGGTGGGGATCCTGACCGTCTCGGATCTCCTCGACCTCGTCGCCAAGGGGGGGGAACCGGTTCCGGCCCGGCCAGCCCGGAAGCCGGCCCCGGGGAAGAGCCGAAAGTCCCGGGGCTGATCGGCGCGAAACGGGCCGGAGCGCTTCCCGGGGCGGTGGACCCCGACTAGGCGACCGTCGCGTCCTGCCAGTTCTGGAGGAGATGCATGGAGGCCGCGAAGCTGAACGCGTTCGCGTCCGGCCGCCGCTCCAGGCTCATGCAGCCGCGGACGCTCTCGAGCGAGGCGTGCCCGTGCTTCTCCAGCCACCGCGCCACCTCGTCCCGGACCGCGGTGAGGTGCTCGGGCCCGCCTTTCAGGAGCGCCGAGACCATCTGGACCGTGTCGGCTCCCGCGAAGACGGCCTTCAGGACGTCATGCGCCGTGTGGACTCCCCCCGTCGCCGAGAGCGAGAGCTGCAGCCGCCCGGCCAGCATGGCGATCCAGTGGAGGCGGGGAAGGAGATCGGCCGAGCCCGAGAGCCGGAGCTCGGGGCGGACCGTCTGCGTCTCGAGGTCGATCTCCGGCTGGTAGGTCCGGTTGAAGAGGACGAGGCCCGACACCCCCATCTCGTCGAGCTGGCGGGCGAAGCAGACGATCGAGGAGAAGAACGGAAAGATCTTCACGGCCACGGGGATCGAGAGGGTCAGCTTGACGGCCCGGATCATGTCGAGCGTCTGCGCCTCGATGGCCGAGCCGAGGGTCCAGAGGTTCGAGGAGACGTGATAGATGTTCAGCTCGAGGGCGTCGGCGCCGGCCTGCTGCAGGAGGCGCGCGAAGCCGGTCCAGCCGATGTCGGTCGTCCCGTTGAGCGAGGCGATGACCGGGATGGAGACCGCTTCCTTGATCCGCCGGATCCGCTCGAGGTACGCGGCCGGCGAATGTTCGGGGTCCACGGGACCACCGCGGCGGGCCGCTTCGTCGCGGCGGACCTGCTCTTCGAAGAGCGACTTCAGGATGATCGCCGGAGCCCCCGCGTCTTCCAGGCTGCGGACGCTGTCGAGATCCCAAGTCAGGGGCGACGCGCCGGGAATGATCGGATGCGCCAGCTTCAGCCCGAGGTAATTGGTGGAGAGATCCACGATGACGCACGCTGCCGGATGCCGTGGCCGGGCGTCCATGATTCACCTGATTCAAACGGCTCAGGCCCGTCGGTTCGGGCGGGGCCTACCTTGACGGGGGAAACGGCTTGCACGAAGACGCGGGCCGCTGAAAACGCCTCCCGCCGCTTCACCCTCCCGCCCGACGCGGCCGGAGGCGCCGCCGGACGGCTCGTCCGTGGCGCACGGCGGCCCGCCGCCGTGCGCTACTCTTTTTCGATGCCTCGGGGACTCCTCGTCGCCGCGATCGCGCTGGGCGCCGCCGCCCGGTGCACTCTCCTCCTCGAACGGCCGCTCTGGGCCGACGAGATCTTCACGCTGAACCTCGCGCGGCGCAGCGTCGCCGGGATCGTGGAGGCCCTCCGCGTCGACTCCGGGCCACCGCTTCACTACGTCCTCGCACGGCTCGCCCTTCTTCCCCTCGGTCCCCCGGGCCCGCTCGACGTCCTCGTCCGCCTTCCTTCCACGATCGCCTCCCTCCTGCACCTTCCCCTCCTCGTCCTCGTCGCGCGGCGGCTCAAGAAGCCCGAGGCCGGCCTGCCGGCCGCCGCGCTTTACGCCCTCTTTCCGCTCGCCGTCACCTTTGCAGCCGAAGGCCGGGCCTATGCCGTCGCCTCGCTTCTCGTCCTCGCGGCCTTCGAGCGGGCGCTCGCCCTCCGGGAGACGCCGACGGCCGGCCGCGCGGCCGGGCTCGCGCTCGCTGCCGGCGCTGCCCTTCTCTGCCACTACCTGACCGTCTTTCCGCTGCTGGGGCTTCTCGCGCTCCTGCCAACCTCGGATTCGCCGGTTCGGGCACGGATTCTCGTCGGCCTCGCCGGCGGGGCGATTCTGTTCCTGCCGTGGCTTCCCATCGCCCTCGGGCAGCCGCACGCCTCGATGGCCTGGGCGCGCGAGCCGAACGTCGCCCAGGTCCCGTTCTTCTTCCCGGTGAACCTCGCTTTCGGAATCGTCCCCGGGAGGAATCTCGGCGTCCTGTTCGTGCTGGCGATCCTCATTCTCGGCGTCGCCCTCTTCTTCGCAAGGCGCGGCCCGCTCAATCCACTGGCCGCTGTCCTCGTCACCGGCGTTCTTCTCCTCGCCGCCGCCCACTTCCTCGCCGGACCCTTCCTCCTTCCGGAGCGCTCCGCCGTTCTCTTCCTGCCGTTCGTCGCGCTTCTCCTCGCGGGAGGGCCCGTTCCCCTGCCGGTCCTCTCGGCCGGGGTTTCTCTCGCCGGTCTCGTCCTCCTCGTCCGCCAGGCGGCCGCGCCGCTCGTCAGCGACCAGGTCGCGGCGCTTCTCGAGAAGGAGATGAAGCCCGGCCGGAAGGTCTGCGTGGCCGCCCTCTGGGGTCCCGACCTCGACTACCGGCTCACCCGGGCCGGCTACCCCGGCTGCGTCGTCTTCTTCCCCTCGGACGTGGCGCGCCACCCGGGCTGGTTCGAGGAAGGCGAGATCGACGCCGGCCGCCTCGCGGCCGAGGCGCATGAGCTCGTCGCGTCGCCGTCCCGCCCGACGCTTTTCCTTCTTCCGAATGGATCCCGAACGGCGGCCGCCCTCCGCGCGGAGCTGGCGCCACTCGGTCCGCGCCGCCGGGCCGCCAACGCCTTCGTCGACGTCGTGGAGGTTCCGGACGCTTCCCCGGCCGGCGCGCGACTTGCCGTCCCGGGCGATCCGTGAGACTCTGCGCGCTCCCGGCGCGGCGCGCCTGACGCGCCCGGGGGCAGAAAGCGACGCGTCCCCCCATGGCCTTTTCCTCGTTCGGACTCCACCCCGACCTCCTTCGCGGCGTGAAGGAGCTCGGTTTCACCCGTCCCACGCCGATCCAGATCGACGCCATTCCCCCGGCGATGGAGGGGCGCGACGTCCTCGCCTGCGCGATGACCGGAAGCGGCAAGACGGCGGCCTTCCTGCTGCCGATCCTCCACCGCCTCATGGCCAAGCCCCGGCGGACGACGCGCGCCCTCGTCCTGACGCCGACGCGCGAGCTGGCCGCCCAGATCGACGAGCACTTCTCGCAGCTCGCCGTCCACACCCCTCTCACGGGGGCGGCCGTCTTCGGCGGCGTCGGGATGGGTCCGCAGGAGCACGCCTTCCGGAGCGGCGTCGACGTCGTCGTCGCCACCCCCGGCCGCCTTCTCGACCACTTCCGCTTTCCGTACGCGAAGCTCGCGGGGCTCGAGATCCTCGTCCTCGACGAGGCGGACCGGATGCTCGACATGGGGTTCCTCCCCGACATCCGGCGCGTCCTGAAGCACCTTCCCGAGCGCCGGCAGACCCTCTTCTTCTCCGCCACGATGCCGCCGCCGATCGTGCAACTGACCCGCGAGATGCTGAAGAACCCGGTCACCGTCAATCTCGAGCGACAGGCCGCTCCCGCGACCGGCATCACCCAGGCGGTCTACCCCGTCCCGCAGGACCGGAAAGCGGACCTCCTCCTCGCCCTCCTCGCGAAGCGGGGGGTCAAGAGCGTCCTCGTCTTCACCCGGACGAAGCACCGGGCGAACCGCCTCGCCGACAAGCTCACCCGCTCCGGCGTTCCGTGCGAGCGGATCCACGGAAACCGGAGCCAGGCGCAGCGGACGGCGGCCCTCGCCGGCTTCAAGGAGGGGAAGTTCCGCATCCTCGTCGCCACGGACATCGCGGCGCGCGGCATCGACGTCGAGGCCCTCTCGCACGTCATCAACTTCGACGTCCCGAAGGTCCCCGAGGACTACATCCACCGCGTCGGCCGGACGGCCCGGGCGGAACTGACGGGCGATGCCTTCACCTTCGTCTCAACCGAAGAAGAAGCCGACCTGCGCGCCATCGAGCGCACCGTGAATGCGCGGCTCCCCCGGATCACTCTCCCCGACTTCGACTACGCGGCCCGGACCACCGAGCGGCTCGAGATTCCGATCCACGAGCGGATCGCCGAGATCCGCGCCCGGAAGGCCGGCGAACGGCAGCGGGCGAAGGAGAAGGCGGAGCGGCGCGCCGCGCACGCGGCCTCCCCCGGATTCCGCCCGGCATCGACTCCGGGACGGCCCCAGGGCGGGAGAGAATCCGGCCATGGCGCGCCTTCTCGACCTGTCCCACACGGTCACCGCCGGGATGGTCACGTACCGGGGCCTGCCGGGCCCGGTCATCGGAGACCATCTCACGCGTGAGGCGTCGCGCCCGCTCTACGCGGGCGGGACGACGTTCCAGATCGGGAAGATCGAGATGGTGGCGAACACGGGGACGTACGTCGACGCCCCGTGGCACCGGTGGGAGGAGGGCGCGGACCTCTCGGAGCTGCCGCTCGACCGCCTCGCGGGGCGCGAGGGGATCTGCGTGGCGGCGCCGCATGCGCAAGGGCTCGCGGTGGACGAAGAGTTCCTGGAAGGCCAGGAGATCGAGGGGCGGGCCGTCCTCTTCTTCACGGGCTGGTCCGCCTTCTGGGGCACTCCCTCTTACTTTCGACGCTCTTCGCATCTGACATCTTCCGCGGCGTCCCTCCTCGTCGCGCGGGGCGCCGCGATCGTCGGCATCGACTCCCACAACATCGACGACACCGACGACCGGTCACGCCCGGTCCACTCCATCCTGCTCGGCGCCGGGATCCCGGTCGTCGAGCACCTCACGAACCTCGAGGCGCTCCCCGCTTCCGGTTTTCGGTTCTTCGCCATCCCCGTCAAGGTCAAGGGGATGGGGACGTTTCCCGTCCGGGCGTTCGCGGAGGTCTGAGAGGTCGGACAGAACCCGCGCCAGGGGTTTCTGCGTATCACCGGGCGGGGCGGCGGTTTCGGTAGACTTTCGGCCCCGGGGAGAAGGAGGCACTCATGGGCCTGCTCGACAACATCAAGCAGCAGATCGGCTCGCAGTTCATCGAGATCATCCAGTGGCTGGACGACACGAACGACTCGATGGTCTACCGCTTTCCCGTCTACAACCAGGAGATCAAGATGAACGCGCAGCTCACGGTTCGCGAGAACCAGGCGGCGCTCTTCATCAACGAGGGAAAGGCGGCGGATCTGTTCAGCCCCGGCCGTTACACCCTCACGACGCAGAACCTCCCGATCCTGACGGATCTGCGCGGATGGAAGTACGGGTTCCAGTCCCCCTTCCGGGCCGACGTCTACTTCTTCAACACCCGCCTCTTCACCGACCTGAAGTGGGGGACGACCAACCCCGTCATGATGCGCGACGCGGAATTCGGGATGATCCGCCTGCGCGCTTTCGGCACTTACGCGATGAAGATCGCCGACCCGAAGACGTTCTTCGC
>DATIWM010000162.1:0-9371 GCA_035519355.1 Thermoanaerobaculia bacterium
GTCGCCGCGACGCCGCGGCGAGCGCCTCCAGCCGCGACACGATAAGGGCCCGGGCGAAGAACCAGACGCCGGCGAGCGCGACGGCGGCGACGAGGCCGAGCGCGAGGAGCTGGCGGGTCAGAGCCCGATCGGCGGCTCCGAAGAGCGCCTCCTCCGGGACGGAGAGGGCGACGTAGGCGAGCGTTCCCCCGTCTCGGACGAGGCGTGTCGCCTGCCAGAGGAGCGGGGGCGCGGAGGCGTCTGCCGTCCCGCGGACGGCTTGTGTCGATCCCGCGATTTCGTCGAGGCGCGACGCGAACGGGAACGGCGACCCGGCTCCGCTTCCTTCCGCGGGATGGCTCGCCAGGACCACCCCGGCCCTGTCGAGAAGGAGCACGCGGGAGCCGGGCGGCGCCGGGATCTTCCGGAGCGCCCCCGAGAGCCAGGCGAGGTCGATGGACGCGACCGCTACCGCGACGGTCTCTCCCGAGGGGCCGCGGACCGGCTGCGCGAAGGCGACGGCCGGCTTTCCCGAGAGCCTTCCGATCTGGAACTCCCCCATCGCGGGGGCGTTCGTCTCGAGGGCTTTCCGGAAGTAGGCCCGGTCCGCGAGGCTCACCTCCGCCGTGCCGCCGGGAGAGCTGCAGACGACGCGCCCGCCCGGGAGCGCGACGAGAACGCTCGCGTACCGGGGCTCGACTCGCCGGAGGCGCTCCAGGCTCGGCCCGCAGCGCACCGGGTCGGGCAGTCCGTCCCGCTCCTCCAGCAGGCCGGCCGTCCCTTCGAGCAGGCGGCGCGTCGCGTCGAGGCTCGCCTCGAGGGCCCCCGCGACGACCGAGAGAAAGCGCTCTCCCTCGGCCTCGGCCGCGCGGAGGGCGCGGTTCCGCTCCCGGTTCGCCCCCCGGAGGACGAAAACGAGGGCCGGTGCGAGCGCGCCCAGGACGACCGCGAGGAGCTGCCCGCGCAGGCTGGAGCGGAACCGGTCCCGCGGCCGCATGTTCGCTACCAGATCACGGTCACGTGAACCCGGCGCGAGGGCCGCGGACCGTCGAACTCGCAGAAAAAGACGTTCTGCCAGGTGCCGAGCGCGAGGCGACCCGCCCGGACGGGAATCGTCTCCGAGGGGCCGACGATCGCCGCCTTGATGTGCGCCGCGGCGTTGTCGTCCACGCGGTCGTGGCGCCAGCCGTCGTGCTCCTTCACGAGCCGCGAGAGGGCGTCGAGAAGGTCCGTCCCGACGTTCGGGTCGTCGTTCTCGTTGATCGTGACGGCCGCCGTGGCGTGCGGCGTGAAGACGGCGCAGAGGCCGTCCGACGCCCCGCTGTCGCGCACGACGGCCGCGACCTGCGCCGTCAGGTCGTGAACCTCGGACGCTGCCGAGGTCGTGAGGGTGAGCGTCGCGTGATGGGCCGGCACGGGACGGGGGCTACTTCAGGGACGCGAGCTTTGCGCGGTCGACCGAGCCGAAGACCGTCCGGACGAAGTCGGCCTCTGCGGGGCTCGCATCGACCGAGACGAGGAAGCGCTTCCCGACGACGACCACCAGCTCTCCCCGCCGGCTCGCCTGGGACCATTTCTCGACGCCCGGACTGCCGTCGATCGTGACCCCCTTCTCGTAGCCCTCGGTCGACTCGTGCGAGAACTGGGCGGCCATCGTGACGCCGGCGTAGACGAACGAGTTGTAGGCCCCGTCCACGATCTTGACGTGGAGGCGCTGCTCGCCCTTCGTGTACGAGCGCTCGACCTCGGAGATCTTGAAGCCCATGGCCGCCGTGGTCTCTCCCCTCGGCTCCTCCGCCGTGAAGCCCGCCGGCGCCGCCGGCAGCAGCGGCAGAAGCGCGTTGAAGCTGACCGGGTCGACCGGCTTCATCTCCGACGCCTCCCGGGCGGCGTCGGCGGCCTTCCTGGCCGCGTCGCTGATCTGGCCCATGGCGGCGACCGGATTCTTCGACAGCTCCTTCCCCTCGCCGGCCTTCTCCTTCCGCGCGCAGGCGGCGAGGAGAAGGAGCGGGAGGGCCGCGGCCGCGGCGAGGCGGAGTCCACGGGCCTTCACGGTGGTCATCCTCCTTCAGACGGACGCCCCGAGAATACGACCGCGGCCGGGTGGACACCACCCGGCCGCGGAGAACGTCCCGATCACGAGGGCCCGGTCAGCCCATGTGCTTGATCACCTCGTCCCCGAACTGGCTGCACTTGACCTCTTTCGCCCCCTCCATGAGCCGGGCGAAGTCGTACGTGACGGTCTTGGCCTTGATGGCGCCGTCCATCCCCTTGAGGATCAGGTCGGCGGCCTCGAGCCAGCCCATGTAACGGAGCATCATCTCGCCCGACAGGACCACCGAGCCCGGATTGACCTTGTCGAGGTCGGCGTACTTGGGCGCCGTGCCGTGCGTGGCCTCGAAGATGGCGTGGCCGGTCAGGTAGTTGACGTTTCCACCCGGTGCGATCCCGATCCCGCCCACCTGCGCGGCGAGCGCGTCGGAGATGTAGTCGCCGTTCAGGTTCAGCGTCGCGATGACGTCGAACTCGTCGGGGCGCGTCAGGATCTGCTGGAGGGTGATGTCGGCGATGGCGTCCTTGACGAGGAGCTTTCCCTTGGCCAGCTCCGCCTTCTGCTCGGCGTTGGCGGCGGGCTCGCCCTTCTCCGCCTTCGTCCGCTCCCACTGCTCCCACGTGTAGGTCTTGTCGGGGAACTCGCGCTCGGCGAGGGCGTAGCCGTAGTTCCGGAAGGCTCCCTCCGTGTACTTCATGATGTTGCCCTTGTGGACGAAGGTGACGCTCTTCCGGCCGTTCGCGAGCGCGTAATTGATGGCGGCGCGGACCAGGCGCTCGCTCCCGTCCTTGGAGACCGGCTTGAAGCCGAGGCCGGTCGAGTCCGGGAAGCGGACCTTCTTGTACTGCTGGGGGAAGTTGTCCTTCAGGAAGGCGAGGATCTTCTTCGCCTCGTCCGTGCCGGCCGCGAACTCGATGCCAGCGTAGATGTCCTCGGTGTTCTCCCGGAAGATGACCATGTTCACCTTGCCGGGGTTCTTCACCGGCGAGGGCACGCCCTGGAACCAGCGGACCGGACGGAGGCAGACGTAGAGGTCGAGGATCTGCCGGAGGGCGACGTTCAGCGACCGGATGCCGCCGCCGATCGGCGTCGTGAGCGGTCCCTTGATCCCGACGAGGTAGTCGCGGAAGGCGTCCGTCGTCTCGTCGGGAAGCCACGTCTTCAGGTTGTCGAACGACTTCTGTCCAGCGAGAACCTCCATCCAGTGGATCTTCTTCTTTCCGCCGTAGGCCTTCGCCACGGCGGCGTCGAGGACCCGGACCGAGGCGCGCCAGATGTCGCGACCGGTGCCGTCCCCTTCGATGAACGGGATGATCGGGTTGTCGGGAACACGGAGCTTGCCGGCGGAGATCGTGATCTTGGCGCCGCCGGCGGGGACCTTCGGTTTCGCGTCGGGCATGGAAGCCTCCTTCGGGCGGCGGATCTTAGGGGGCTTCGGGCCTCCCCTACAACGAAGCGTTTGAATCAGGCGGGGGGACCGGGCGCCCGAGCCGCCGTGCCTCGGGGTAGGAGAAGATGTCCAGGATCTCCCCCGCCCGGATCTGCCGCTGGGTCGCCCGCCAGAAGCGGATGCCCAGGAGGTCCCGGTTCAGGTCGAGGAAGGCCTCCCGGGCGGCCCCGCGGAGCCCGAGAAAGGTCATGAACTCCTCGGGAAAGACGTCGTTCTCCCCCACGTAGAAGGCGGGCTCGTCGCCCTCCCCGTCGCCGTCGTCTCCCCGCGGCACCTCGCGGAAGTTCACGTCGGTCAGGAAGGCGATCTCGTCGTAGTCGTAGAAGACGACGCGCCCGTGCCGCGTCAGGCCGAAGTTCTTCAGGAGGAGGTCGCCCGGGAAGATGTTGACCCGCGCCAGGTCCCGGATCGCCTCCCCGAGGTCGGCGATCGCCCGCCGCGCGGCCGGCGGCCCGGCCTCCCGGAGGAAGAGATTCAGCGGCGTCAAGCGCCGCTCGGTGAAGAGGTGGTGGAGGACCACCTTGTCGCCGGCGATCTCCACGGTCTCGGCGGCCTCGGTCCGGAGCATCTCGAGGAGGACGGGGTCGAAGCGGGATAAGGGGAACTCCAGGTGCTCGAACTCCTGTACGTCCACGAGCCGCCCTGCGCGGCCGTGCCGGAAGACGAGACGGTATTTCTCGATGACGTCCTTCCGACCGGTCGTCTTGGGCGGCGCGAAGGTGTCCCGGATGACCTTGAAGACCACGTCGTAGGACGGGAGCGTGAAGACGATCATCACCATCCCGGCCTCCCCGGGCGCGAAGACGAACGGATCGTCGGAGACGGCGATGTGCCGGAGGAGGTCGCGGTAGAGCTCCGTCTTTCCGTGCTTGTTGAAGCCGAGCGCCGTGTAGAGCTCGGCCACGGGCTTTCGCGGCATGATCGTCTTCAGAAACGCGACGAGCGCCGAGGCGTCCTCCACGTCGACGTGGAAGTACGACCGGGTGAAGCTGAAGACGATCGACGCCTCGTCCTCGTCGGCGAGGACGGCGTCCACGACGACCCGCCCGTCCCGGTTCAGGAGGGCGAGCAGCAGCGGGAGCGACCGCTCACCGCGCCGGATCCGGCCGACGATGTAGGCTCCCTTGTTCCGGAAGAAGACGGGGCGGAGGACTTCCGCCGTCTCGAAACCGGGCGCCCCCCAGACGGCTTCGAGGTGCGCGTTCAGCCTCTCCGCGGCGAGACGCGCGTCGCGCGAGACGTCCTTCCACCGAACGGCGAACGGGTGGGCTTCGAGGATCCGCCAGAGGGCCGTCGCGGTGCCGGACGCCCCGGAGAAGACGTCGGCGAGGAGTCGCGCGTCCTCGAGGGAGAGCGTGGGGACCTCCGAGGAGACGAATTCGACCCGGGGATCCACGCCGACCGTGTGGAAGATCCGGCGCGAGGCCGAGTTGAAGAAGGTCTCCGCCAGCTCGATGTCGACCCGGTCCCGGGCGGCCGCCGCGAAGGCTTCCTTCATCGACGTCCAGACGGACTTGTCCGAGAGGCGGGGGCCCAGCAGGGCCGTCAGTCCCACCACGGCCGGGTCGAGGATCTTCCGGTAGAGCTCCAGCCGCTCGAGGGCGTCGGCGCGGAGGCCGTGCCAGTCGCGGGCCGCGAATCGCGCCGAGGCCCGGCGGGTGATCTCCCGGAACCCTTCGTTGTAGGCGACATAGGCGTCGTGGATCAGGGCGGCGCTCTGTCGGGCGACGCCGGGAGGAGGCGCGGCGACCATCGGCACCGTTCGTATCCCTGCCGCGCCCCGGCGTCAAGGCGCCGGCCGGCCGTCCCACCCCCCCCGAGGGCCAGGTCCAGCCGCCCGTCCCGCTCGTAATGGGATTAAGAGATGAGCGACTTCCACCAGGCCGGTTCGATCACGACGCTCACGCGCCTCGGCTCGCGGCCCCTCGTGGAGCTCGAGGACGCCATCACGAGGCATACGAAGCGCAGCCGCGCGGCCCTGCTGATCCCGTGCCTCATCACGGAGCTGGACCGCCCGGCCCTCGCCCGGATCTGCGACGAGGTGGCGAAGGTTCCCTACCTCGACACGGTGCTGATCTCGCTCGACCGGGCCGACGAAGAGGGCTACCGGCGGGCCCTCGAGTACTTCCGGAAGCTGAACCGGCGGACGGTCGTCCTCTGGAACGACGGACCCGGCGTGCAGGCGCTCGTGAGAAAGCTGGAGGAGAACGACCTCGCCCTCGGCGAGCGGGGAAAGGGGCGGGCCTGCTGGATGGCCTTCGGCTACCTTCTCGCGCAGGGGAACGTCGAATACATCGCCCTCCACGACGGAGACGTCCTCGACTACGACCGCGTGATGCTGGCTCGCCTCCTGAAGCCCGTCGCCGACCCGCTCCTCGATTTCGAGTTCTGCAAGGGCTTCTACGCCCGGTTCACCGACCGCCTCAACGGCCGGGTGGCGCGCCTCTTCGTCGGGCCGCTTCTCGCCTCCCTCAGGTCGCTCCTCGGAGAGCACCCCTACCTCGAGTTTCTTCTCTCGTTCCGCTACCCGCTGGCCGGCGAGTTCGCCCTTTCGGCGGACCTCGCGCGGCAGCTCCGCGTCCCCTCGGACTGGGGCCTCGAGATCGGCGTCCTCTCCGAGGTCTTCCGGCACCTCTCTCCCGGCCGCATCTGCCAGGCCGACCTCGCCGACCAGTACGACCACAAGCACCAGGCGCTCTCTCCCGATGACCCGGCAGGCGGCCTGAACCGGATGGCTGGCGACATCGCCAAGCACCTTCTCCGGACGCTCGCCGCGGCCAACGTCGTCCTGTCCGAGGGCGCACTCAAATCGCTCCTCGCCTCGTACCAGCGCCGCGCGGAGGACGCCGTGAACAGCTACTACGCCCTCGCGAAGGTGAACGGGCTGAACTTCCCCCGCCACGAAGAGGAGCGGGCCGTGGCCACCTTCGCCCAGGCCCTGAAGGCCGGCACCGAGCAGTTTCTCCAGGACCCGCTGGGCGTGCCGCTCATCCCGAACTGGATCCGCGTTCTCTCCGCGGTGCCCGACGCCGGAGACCTCCTCCTCGAGTCCGTGGAGGCCGACAAGGGCATCCTGATCCCGTAGATCGTCTCAGACGTGCCGGATGCCCGTGTCCTCCTCCTCGGCCCGGAGCTTCTTCTCGATGTACCTTCGGGCGGCGTCACGGGCGCCGAGGCCGAATGCGAGGGCCAGGGCGAAGACGAGGCCGCCCGCGAGAATCGAGAAGGCGGCCACGAGAATGTTGCTCGCCACCCCGAGGTGATCGAGCGCCATCGTCGCGAAGAACGCGAGCAGCACCAGGTGAATGCCCCGCGCGCCGAGCCGCGCCCAGGGGAGGCCGGCGTTGACCGCGCCGAGAAGGACGCTGCGGCGAACGATCGCTGCGACGCCGAATCCGACGAGGAAGACCAGCCCGGCGGCCAGGAGACGAGGCAGGTAGGCGAGAACGCCGCCCAGAATGTTCCGGAGCGCGCCCGGCTCCAGCGCGTTGACGCCGACGGCGAGGCCCACGACGACGCCCACCCAGAACGACACCGCCCGTCCGGCCCGCTCGAATCCGGCCTCGAACCCTGCCGCCCGCAGAAAACGGTCGGGCAGGCTTCCCTGGCTCCCGCGGCCCTTGAGGACGAGACGCGAGACGAGGCCCAGAAGGGACCGGAGAAGAACGCCGACCAGAACGCCGACGAGGAGCGCCGTCAGAAGGACCAGGGCGGCCGGGATGACGGAGACGAAGGCGTCCGCGAGCCTCTCAAAGGCATTCTGGATGTCCCGCTGCAGATGTTCCATCGCAACCCCCCTTTCCTTCAGCGGGCGCCCGCCCGCCAGAGTTCCCGGAGCACGTCCTTGTCCCGTTCGAAAACGGCGGCGAGAGCGCCGAGCCGCTCCTCCGCCTGCTCGTCCGTCCCCTCCCGGGTCTCCGAAACGAAAGAAGCGACCTTGCCGAGGTAAAGAGGAACCAGCGACCGGATGAGCGTCTCCCCCGGAAGCCGCCGCGCCCGCCAGCCCGCGGCCGCCTCGAACAGGATCCGCGTCCAGGCTTCGTCGGAGAATGACGGCTCGGAGGCGGCGGCCGCCTCACGGACGGCGTCGAGCGAGCCGGGGGAGAGGAAGCCTTCCCAGACGGGCGACAGGTCGTGGGACGCCTGCCGGAAGATGGTCGTCAGGCGGTCCATCTTGACCGGCACCGGGTCCAGCCCCACCGCATAGGAGAACCCGAAGCGCGGCACCTCCTCCGAGCCCGAGACCTCCGCCCACGACTTCTCGTGGCGCTCCATCAGCTCGAAGAGGGTCGAGACGACCTCGACCATCATCGGCTGAAGATCGGCGCCCGGGTCCTTCGGGTCGTGAAGCTTGGCGCCGAGGAACGCCTGGCAGAACCTGCGGCCTTCCGCGAGAGCCGTCGTCGTCATGAAGATGTCGATGCCGTACCGCGCCACCGGCCCCTCCCAGCGTTCGTAGTCGAGAAACCGGCTGGCCAGCGCGCCCGAGAAGCCGAAGTCGCCCCCGATCGGCTGCCGGATCCGCTTGCCGTAGAGCGCCCGCGTCAGGGGATAGACGATCGTGTTGGTGATCGTGCCGTCGTACCGGTGCCGGGAATAGAGGGGCGAGACGAATTCGTAGCCGAACTTGAGGACCGGAGCGAGCAGGAGCTGGACCCACTCCGGCGTGATGCTTCGGAGATCGCTGTCGACGACGCAGCAGGCGGAGGCCTGAAGCTCCGCGGCGATCCGGAAGATCGTCCGGAGAGCGCTCCCCTTCCCGGGCACCCCTTCGTAGAGCGCCACGAGACGGTCCGCCGCCGCGGGCGCGGCGTCGACGAGGATCTCCTCGAGCGAGCCGGTCTCCGTCCGCTCGACGATCTCGCGTGTCCTGTCCGTCGAGCCCCCGTCGCTGTTGACCAGCACGGCACGCACGCCCGGGAAGTGTTTGGCGAGGCCGGCCACGACGGCGCGGACGACGTGCCCGATCGTCCGCTCGTTGTTGAAGGAGGGAATGCCGACGAGCACGTCCGCCCGCCCGATCCGCGCCAGCTGCTCGGAGACGGCCGACTCGAGGGGCGGGAGGGCCGTCACGCCGCCTCCTCCTCGAGCAGGGCCGTCACGGCCGCCGCCCACCCTTCGCCGCCCGGTGCCGGTGCGACCCGGGCGCCGGGCAGCGCCGCCAGGAGGCGGGCGTCCGGCCCGGATTCGCCCGGCAGGACGACAGCCACGTCCACGGCGGCCAGGAAGCGGGCGTCGTTCGGCGCGTCCCCCAGTCCGACGGTACGCCCCGACCGCCGGAAGAGATCGCAGACGCGCGGAACCGCGTCGGCCTTGTCATGCCGGCCGCAGAGGTGCCAGAAGATGCCGCCGCGAACGAGGCGGACGTTCCGGACCCTTCCGATCTCGTCTTCGAGGGCGTCACCGCTCCCGTCCGGTGCGAGGAACGGCAGGTCCCAGACGCGACGCCGGGCCTGATCGATGGCGTCGCCCCGGAGGCCCGTCAGCGCCGCCAGCGCCGGGTCCGGGATCCGGTCGAGAGGGAGGATCCGGAGGCCGCGCCGGCGCGCCGCGCCATCGAGAATCCGGCGGAGGCGGGCGACCGGCACGGC
The DNA here is from genome assembly GCA_035519355.1 of Thermoanaerobaculia bacterium. Classification (GTDB taxonomy): domain Bacteria; phylum Acidobacteriota; class Thermoanaerobaculia; order UBA5066; family UBA5066; genus DAOMFB01. Next base: position 9,074 of record DATIWM010000162.1, read on the forward strand.
AGCGGGAAGAACCTGGACACCCGCCGGCGTCACGAGCCCCGCGCCGTTCTCGAAGACGCCGGTGCCCCCGGCGTCGAGGACCCCGAGCCAAGTCCGGAGCTCGTTCTCCGACTTGCTCGTCACGGGCACGACCGGCACACCGAGGGCACGGAGGCGCGTGACCACTTCGGCCGCGCGAGGCCCCAGCCGGCCCCCGGCATCCAGAAGCGTGCCGTCGAGGTCGGTGAAGAGGACGGAGATCCCCATGCCACGCCTCGAAATCCTGCCTGCGAAACCCCATCCTGCAGGCGTTTGCTGT
>DATIWM010000163.1:0-3250 GCA_035519355.1 Thermoanaerobaculia bacterium
ATCCTCCGGCCGGCCGTAGCGGAACAGGTAGCCCCCGCTGAGGACGTCGAGAACCTCGTCCCGCTCTTCCGCGCCGATCCACTCGCGTCCGGGTCCTGGCATGGGTCCGTCTCCTTCCTCCGCCCCTCAGGGCCGCGACGCACGGTCGCGATCCCGGGGGCGCCGTCTCCCGCTCGGTCCGAGGCGATTGTAGTCGTTCCCGCGAAGACGCCTCTTGTGGCGCGGGTCCTTCCCTCGTTCCTGGTGGATCAGGAGAACCTCAGCCGGAGCGCATTCAACAGCCTGAATCGTTGCAGCGTGGGCCCAAATCGCGTATGAACGCGGGATCCGCCCGTCGCCCCACAGGAGGAGAACCATGACCCCTGCCCCTCACCGTGCCGCGCTCCTGCTCGTCGCCCTGGCCGTCGCCGCGACGCCCGGGCCTTCCGCCGCCGCGGACGCGTTGCCCGACGGCTTCTACCGCTACCCGTCGATCGGCGGCGGCACGATCGTGTTCGCGTCCGAGGGCGATCTCTGGAAGGTGCCGGCGGCGGGTGGGGTCGCCCTGCGCCTCACCGCCCACGAAGGGGAGGAGCGCTTCCCCCGGATCTCGCCCGACGGGCGCCTCATCGCCTTCACCGCCCAGTACGAGGGCAATGACGACGTCTACGTGATGCCGGTGGGCGGAGGCGAGCCGCAGCGGCTCACCTTCCACCCGGCTTCGGACCAGGCCATCGGCTGGACTCCCGACGGCAAGGTCCTCTTCCGCAGCCGGCGCGACCATCCGCACGGCGACTACCGCGTCTACACGATCCCGGCCACCGGCGGGATCCCGCAGATGATCCCCCTCGAGCCCGCGGCGTGGGTGAGCTTCGAGCCCGGCGGCTCCCGGATCGCCCTGCAGAAGATCGGCCTCGAGTTCCACAACTGGAAGCGCTACAAGGGCGGGGAAGCCGAGGACATCTGGGTCGGCGCCCTCTCGCCGCTCTCCTTCACCGAGGTGACCCGGTACGACGGCAAGGACGCCTTCCCGATGTGGGCCGGCGACGGCCGGATCTATTTCGTGACCGACCGCTGGGGCCGACCGAACCTCGCGTCGATGCTACCCGACGGCAGCGACGTCCGGCGCCTCACCCGCTTCGACGACTACGACGTGCGCTGGCCCTCGATGGGCGACGGGAAGATCGTCTACCAGCACAAGATGGACCTCTGGACGTACGACCTCGCCACCGGGAAGAACGAGCCCGTTCCGGTTCAGCTGCCCAGCGACCGGCTTCAGGTGCGGGAGAGGTTCGTCGAGCCCCTCCCGACCTTGCGCTCGTGGTCGCTCTCGAAGGATGGCGAGCGACTCGCGCTCGAGGCGAGGGGCGACGTCTTCGTGGCCCGCACCCGCAAGAAGGGCCTCATCCGGCGCATCACGGAGAGCAGCCTCGCCCGCACCCGCACCCCGGTCTTCTCTCCGGACGGAAAGACGATCGCGGCCTGGACGGAGGTGGACGGCGAGGAGCAGCTCGTCCTCCACTCCGCCGACAACGGCACGCCGCCGAGAGCCCTCGGCACGGTCCCCCCCGGCTGGCACTTCGCGCCCGCCTGGTCCCCCGACGGCAAGTCGATCGCGTGGGGCGACGAGAAGCACAAGCTCTTCGTGTCCGACGTGGCCACCGGCGCGATCACCCTCGTCGACACGAGCGACTTCGAGATCCCCCGGTACTTCTGGTCGCCGGACAGCCGCTACCTGGCCTACGCGATGGACCTCCCGAGCCTCCTCGGGCAGGTCAAGGTCTGGGACGGGCAGTCGAAGAAGGCCTACGCGCTGACCGAACCGGCCTACAGCTCCTTCGCGCCGGCCTGGGATCCCAAGGGGAAGTACCTCTTCTTCCTTTCCGACCGCTTCATCAACCCCTACCTCGACCGCCTCGAGGCCCGCTTCATCGTGAACGAGGCCACCCTGCCGTTCGTAGTCGCTCTCCAGGCGGACGGGGCGCTGCCCTTCGCGCCCCGCGGCGACGTCGACCCGCCGAAGACCGAGGAAAGGAAGGACGAGAAGACCGGCGAAGCGAAGGGCGCGAAGGCGGGCGAGGCGAAGACGGCGAGGGCCGAGGAGAAGATCCAGCCGATCCGGATCGACTTCGACGGGCTCGCCGACCGCGTCGTCCAGGTCCCCGTCGCGCCCGGGAATTACACCGCCCTCCGGGCCGTCGGGGGCAAGCTCCACTGGCTCAAGGTCACCGACCGCGGAATGACGCCGCCGGGGGACGACGCCGACGAGGACCCGGCCCGCGACCTCGTCACCTACGACATCGAGAAGGAGAAGCTCTCGACGGTCGCCTCCGGCGTGCGGGACTACGACGTGTCGATGGACGGGAAGGTCCTCGTGTACCGGACGAAGGACGGCTTCGTTCGCGTCGAGGCCGGAGCGACCGAGGCGCCCAAGGACGACGCCGCCAAGGAAGCGAAGGTGGACCTCTCCGGCTGGACGATCCGGGTCAACCCGCGCGACGAGTGGAAGCAGATGCTCCACGAGGCCTGGCGCCTGCAGCGCGACTTTTTCTACGACCCGAAGATGCACGGAGTGGACTGGGACGGGGTGTGGAGGCAGTACGGCCCGCTTGCCGACCGCATCAGCTCGCGCGACGACCTCGCCGACATGCTGGGCGAGGTGTTCGGCGAGCTGAACGTCGGCCACGCCTACCACGGGGGAGGCGACGTGCGCCGCGGCAAGCCTGTGGGGACCGGCCTCCTCGCCGCCGACCTCGACTACGACCCCCCGAGCGGGTTCTGGCAGATCCGAAAGATCTACCGGGGCGACTACCCGGACCCCAAGGTGAGCTCACCCCTGGCGCGGCCGGACCTCCACGTGAAGCCGGGCCAGTGGCTGGTCGCGATCGACGGCCGGCCCCTCATCAAGGGCGAGGACTACCTCCGGCGGCTCGCCAGCCGCGCCGGCCAGGAGGTCGAGCTGTCGATCGCCGACGCCCCGCGCCTCGAGGGCGCGCGGCGGGTGGTGGTGAAGACGGTCGACAACGACACCCCGATCCGATACGCGACCTGGATCCGCGAGACCCGCGAGTACGTGGACCGGAAGACGAACGGCCAGATCGGCTACATCCACCTGTACGACATGGGCGGCCGGGGCCTCCAGCAGTTCGCGCGCGACTTCCCGCCGCAGTGGAACCGGCGCGGGCTCATCATGGACGACCGCTGGAACCACGGCGGCTTCGTGGCCCCGATGATCCTCGCTCATCTCGACCGCAAGATCCTGGCCGTGGGC
>DATIWM010000164.1:0-9033 GCA_035519355.1 Thermoanaerobaculia bacterium
GATCTTCCTTCCCCTCGGCCGCGTCCTCGAGCTGGAGGAGAAGCACATGGACACGGTGACCGGGCTCTCGGCCAGCGGCCCGGCCTTCATGTACATCATCATCGAGTCGCTCGCCGACGGCGGCGTGATGCGGGGCCTTCCGAGGCAGGTCGCGACCGAGCTCGTGGCCCAGATGACGCTCGGGGCCGCGGAGATGGTGCTCGCCACCGGGCGCCACCCGGCCTCGCTGAAGGACGACGTCACGACGCCCGCGGGATGCACGATCGCCGGAATCCTCGCGCTCGAGGACGGCCGGATCCGTTCGGTCCTCGCCCGGGGCGTGGAAACGGCCGCGAGGGTCGCCGGCGAGCTCGGCCGCTGATCAGACGCGGGCGGCGCCGTCCACCGCCATGAGCCGCTCCGCGAGGAGCGGCTCGGGGAGCGGCGGGGCGAAGAGGAAGCCCTGGACGTCGTCGCACCCGAGGGCGGCGAGCATCTCGGCCTGGGCGGAGGCTTCCACCCCCTCCGCCGTCACCCGGAGCGAGAGGTTGTGGGCCATCGAGATGATGGCGGCCACGATGGAGCGGTCCCGGTCGTCGCGGGTCATGCCCGCGACGAAGGAGCGGTCGATCTTCAGCCGGTGAATCGGGAAGTGCTTGAGGTAGTTGAGCGAGGAGTGGCCCGTCCCGAAGTCGTCCATCGAGATGTGGATTCCCATGCGCGACAGCTCCCCCAGCACCTCCCCGGTCAACGAGAGGTTCTGCATCGCGATGGTCTCGGTGATCTCGAGGTCGAGGCAGGCGGGGGGGAGCCCTGTCTCCGCGAGGACCCGCTGGACCGTCCAGACGAGGTCCTTGTCCTGGAACTGCCGGGGCGAGAGGTTGACGGCCACGCGGAGGTCCGGGAAGTCGCCCGCCCGGAGCCGCATGGCCTCCTGGCAGGCCCGCCGGAGGATCCACTCGCCGATCGCCACGATGAGGCCGACGTCCTCCGCCAGCCCGATGAACTCCTTCGGGCCGAGGAGGCCCCGTTCGGGATGGTTCCACCGGACGAGGGCCTCGACGCCGAGGACGCGGCGGGAGGTCATCTCCAGGATCGGCTGGTAGTGGAGCGTGAACTCCTCGCGGGGGAGGGCTCGCCGAAGGCCGCTCTCGAGATGGGCGCGCTCCTGCGAGGCCTCCTGCATGTGCGGGGTGAAGAACTGGAAATTGTTCCGGCCGGCCTCCTTGGCGCGGTACATCGCCGTGTCCACGTTCGCCACGAGGGTCTCGGCGTCCGTCCCGTCGTTCGGGTAGAGGCCCACGCCGATGGAAGCCGACAGGAAGAGCTCTCTCGTCTTGAGGGTGAACGGCTCGGCGAGGATCTTCAGGAGCTTGCGGGCCATGGCGCCGACGTCGCTGTCGCGGGTGATGCCCGAGAGGAGGACCAGGAACTCGTCTCCGCCGACGCGCGCAACCGTGTCCTCCTCGCGCAGGCAGCTCTTCAGCCGCTCGGCCACGGCGACGAGGACCTCGTCCCCGGAGGAGTGGCCGAGCGTGTCGTTCACGTTCTTGAAGTGGTCGAGGTCGATGAACATCACGGCGAGGATCTGCTTCCGGCGGTGGGCGTGGAGGATCGCCAGGGAGAGCCGGTCGTGGAAGAGAATCCGGTTGGGGAGGTCGGTCAGGGCGTCGTGGTACGCCTGATGGTGGCTCTGCTCCTCGGCCCGCTTTCGCTCCGTGATGTCGATGAGGCTTCCTTCGAGGATCGATCCGCCCGCGTCGTCCTCGAGCAGGCTTTCGTTCACGAGAACCCAGACGGGGGAGCCGTCCCGCCGCCGGAGGCCGATCTCGTAGTTCACCAGGAACTTCTGCTGAAGGAGCGCCGCGAGGGTCACCTCGCGGTCCTCCGGGTCCAGGTGAAGCTCGTGCATGTTGAGCGCGAGGACGTCTTCCCGGGACGGGTAGCCGAGGATCCGGGCGAGGGCGGAGTTGCACTCGAGGATGCGGCCGTCGAGCGTCGAACGGTAGAGGCCCGCGAGGTTCCGCTCGAAGAGGAGCCTGTAGCGCCTCCCGGATTCGGCGAGATAGCGCGCACGCTTCCGGAGAAGTCGGGCGACGCGGGCCGAAACGACGGCGGCGATGGCTATCGCGAGGACCGAGAGGACGACCAGCGTCGCGACCAGCCGGCGGCGGAAGCGGCGCGTCGTCGAGGCGACCTCCGTCGCGAAGCGCTCGGACGTCTCCGAGATCCGGGAGCCGAGCAGCTCGATCTCCCGCTGGTGCGACGACCGGCGGGCCGCATCGAGGCGGCGCGTGACGACATCGTCCCGGATCCTCTCCCCGAGCGCCTCCACCTCCTCGCCGAGAGCGTCTGCCTGACGCCAGACCGCGAGGCCGCGTGCGAGATCCTCGAAGTTCCTGAGATGGGAGAAGACGGAGACCATCCCGTCCACCTCCTCCGGGTGGCTGCGGGCCGCCAGGAGCGCCTCGGCCGCCGGACCGGGCTGGACGGACGGCCGGTCCAGTTCAGAGAGGGCGCGGTGGAACGCCCTCGGGACGTCCTGGCTGGCGAGGAAGCGCTGGTGGTCCTTCTCGTCCGCCGAGTCGAGATACCGGAGAAGGGCGATGAGACCCGCCTCCTCCTCCCGGGACCACCGGCCCTCGGCGGCCGCATAGGCCCGAAAGGTCGAGAGGGTGTGGAGTCCGAGGACGCCGAGGGTCGTCGCGACCGTCGAGGCGAGGGCGAAGAGCACCACGAGGAGGACGACGGTTCTGTTGATGGATTGTGTCGCCCGGGCTTCGAGCACTCCGGGTGCGGGCGCAGCGAAGTCGATGCCGGTCTGGACCCGGCCGTCTTCCCGTCGGCCCGAATCGCCGTCACTCAATGTAGAAAACCGTCGCGTAAATTATAGACGAGTGGGCTCGCGCCGCCCGTCCCGGGGGGCGGTCGACCTCAGCCGAGCGACGTGGCCGCCTCGGAGAGCTGTTCCGGCGAGACCCGCCCGGCGCGGGCGAAGCCCCCCACGACGCGGCCCTCCTCGGGGACGAAGACGAAGAGGACGAAGTCGGGCAGCTCGAAGCGCATCTCCGCGTCCGGAAATCGTGCGAGATACAGGCGGCGGGCCGCGTCGAAGGGCGGCGTGCCCTCCTCGAGCGCGACGGTCCGGCCGGTCAGGGTCAGGCGGGCGAGCGTCTGCGGGTCGCCTGTCCCCGGATCGGCTTCGCCGACGCAGAGCGACGCCCGGCCATCGGCCAGGAGGTCGCGCGTGTGCGCCGAGAGCCCGCTCAGGTGGAAGAAGAGCGCCGAAAGATCCTTCTCGCCGGCGTACGCCACCATCGACGCGAGAGGGCCGCCTTCGTGAACCGTCGCGAGGGCGGCCCACCGGTGGGAGGAGACGAGGCGGGCCGCGAGGAGAGCCAGCTCGGTGGGCATGGTGCCTCTAGCCCAGCGCGACGAGCCGGTCCATCAGGTCGACGGTCCGGTCGAGGAGCCCCTTCCGGTGCGTGTCGGCGGCTTTCATCACGGCCTCGTTGACGGCCTTCATGCGCCGTCCTTCGCCGCCATGAAGCGGACGAGATCGATCACCCGGCACGAGTAGCCCCACTCGTTGTCGTACCAGGAGACGACCTTGAAGAAGCGCTTCTCGCCCTTCAGGTTGTTCTGGAGCGTCGCGAGGGAGTCGTAGATCGAGGAGCGGGGATCGTGGATGAAGTCGGTGGAGACGACTTCCTCGTCCGAGTAGCCCAGGATCCCCTTCAGGTACGTTTCGCTCGCCTTCCGCATCAGGCCGTCGATCTCCTCGATCGAAGTCTCCCGGGTCGAGCGGAACGTCAGGTCCACGACCGAGACGTTCGGCGTCGGCACGCGGAAGGACATGCCGGTGAGCTTCCCCTTCGTCGCCGGCAGCACTTCGCCCACGGCCTTCGCGGCGCCGGTCGAGGACGGGATGATGTTGATGGCCGCCGCGCGGCCGCCGCGCCAGTCCTTCTTCGAGGGCCCGTCCACCGTCTTCTGGGTCGCGGTGTAGCTGTGGATCGTGGTCATCAGGCCGGTCTCGATCCCGATGCCTTCCTTCAGGATCACGTGCACCACCGGCGCGAGACAGTTCGTCGTGCACGAGGCGTTCGACACGACGTGATGCGTCCTCGGGTCGTACTCGCCCTCGTTCACGCCCATCAGCAGCGTCTTGACGCCGCCCTTGCCGGGCGCCGAAATGATGACCTTCTTCGCCCCGGCGGCGAGGTGGCCCTTCGCCTTTTCGGCGTCGGTGAAGAGCCCGGTCGACTCGATCACGTAGTCCGCCCCGAGCGCCTTCCAGGGAAGCTGGCTCGGGTCCTTGGTCGCCATGAGGCAGCGCACCTCGTCGCCGCCCACCACGATGACGTCGTTGCTCTCGAGCGAGGGAGCGCTCTTCTTCGTCGAGATCGGGTGCTTGAAGCGCCCGTGCACCGAATCGTATTTGAGCTGATACGCGAAGTAATCGGCGTCGGTGGAGACGTCGACGACGCCCACGACGTCGATCTCCTTGCCGAGAAGGCCCCGGTCGCAAAGGGCCTGGAAGACCAGGCGGCCGATTCGCCCGAAGCCATTGATGCCAACGCGGATTGCCATTCTCGTGCCTCCTTCCGGCCGTGACGGAGTCTAGCGTCTTAGGGCGCCTCGCCGATGTTGAGCCCCATGGCGCCGAGGAGGCGGTTCTCGTGGCGGGCCTTGACGAAGCCGGTCCGGCGCATCAGCTCCTCGACACCCTGCTGGGCGGGGAACCGGGCCAGCGATTCCGGAATGTAGAGGTAGGTCTCCGGGTCCCCGTGGAAGAGCCAGCCCATCAGGGGCATGACCGAATGGAGGAACCCCCGATAGAACCAGGCGGCGAGCCGGTTCGGCGGCTTCCCGAAGTCGAGGACGACGACGCGCCCGCCCGGCGCGAGAAGGCGCCGCATCTCGGCGAGCGCGCTCTGGGGGTCGGAGATGTTCCGGAGGCCGTAGCCGATCGTGACGGCGTCGAAGACCGCGTCGCGGAACGGAAGCCGGAGGGCGTCCGCCTGCACGAAGCGGCTCCGGCGCCGCCCTTCCGCGCGCCGGCGCCGGGCCACGAGGAGCATCGGGAGCGTGAAGTCGGCGCCCGTCACCCGGGCGTCCCGGCCGGCGTCCTCCGCCAGGAAGGCGAGGTCGCCGGTGCCGCAGCAGAGGTCCAGGACCCGGAGCGGGCCCTGGCGCCCTTCGAACGCGAGGCGAATCGTCTCCTTCTTCCACCGCCGGTGGAGGCCCGCCGACATCAGGTCGTTGACGAGGTCGTACTTCCCGGCGAGCAGGGAGAACATCTCGCGCACCTTCGGGGCGCGCTGCTCGTCGTACGAGAGGAACTTGTTGGCCACGGGCGGATTCTAGGGGTCTCCCCGGGGGCCGGTGCGCGATAGGATGTACAGGAAGGCACGGCCATGGAGGAGACGAAGCCCCCTCATCCGGGACAGGTTCTCGAAGAGAGGTACCTGGGACCTCTCGGCGTGACGCATGCCGCCCTCGCGAGGCACATCCGGGTTTCCGAAAGGACGATCCTCGAGATCGTCCACGGGCGGCGCAGCGTGACGCCGCGGACCGCGTGGCTCCTCGCCCAGGCGTTCGGCAACGATCCCGAGTACTGGCTGCAGCTCCAGGCGGCGTGGTCGCTCTCGAAGTCCCGGCCGAAGCGGCAGGTTCCCCGGCTGGAGAAGAGCGTGGCACAGCTGCCGCTCCTGCCGTTCGGCCCGCGAAGCTGACCGGCCGGCGCGCGGGGTAGCATCGCGGCATGCGCCCCGTCCCGACCGCACTGGCTCTCGCCGGTCTCCTTCTCGCGGCGGGCGGCGAGCCGGGCTCCGCTCCCGCCGCGCCGCCGGCTTCCGGGGAAAGCGTGGCCGCCCGATACGCCCGGCTCGCCCTCGACTGCGTCCACCGGGAGTATCCGAACAAGGTGGCCCACGTCCTGAACGGAGACGAGGACGCGCTCCCGCCCCGGAAGCTGACGCCCGCCTTCTACGGCTGCTACGACTGGCATTCCTCGGTCCACGGGCACTGGCTCCTCGCCCGGTTCGCCCGAACGACTCCGGGGGCGCCGCTCGCGGCGGAAGCCCGGGAGACGCTGGCCCGGAGCCTGACGCCGGAAAACGTGAGGGGCGAGGTGGCCTACCTGACCGGAAAGGGCCGCGCCGCCTTCGAGCGGCCCTACGGGCTCGCCTGGCTGCTCCAGCTCGCGGCGGAGCTGCGCGAGTGGGACGACCCGGCGGCGGCGGCATGGTCGGCGAACCTGGCGCCTCTCGAGCGGGCGGCCGCGACGCAGTTCTTCACGTGGCTCCCGAAGCTGGCGTACCCGATCCGGGAAGGAGAGCATCCCCAGACGGCGTTCGCGTTCGGCCTCGTGCTCGACTGGGCGCGGGGAGCGGGCGAAACGGAGAAGGCCGCTCTTCTGTCGCGCCGCATCCTCGAGCTCTACGGAGGCGACACCGGCTGCCCGATCGGCTGGGAGCCGTCGGGCCAGGACTTCCTCTCGCCCTGCCTCGGCGAGGCCGATCTGATGCGCCGGGTGATGCCTCCGGCGAAATACGCCTCGTGGCTCGGCGCGTTCCTCCCGGGGATTCCCCGCGACGGCCGGGGCGACTGGTTGAAGCCGGGGATCACCACGGACGCGGCCGACGGGAAGCTGGCGCATCTGGACGGCCTCAATCTGAGCCGGGCCTGGATGCTGGAGGGAATGGCCGACGGGCTTCCCTCTGACGATCCGAGAATTTCCTCTCTCCGGAGCGCCTCGCGGGTCCACCTCGCGGCGGGCCTCGGGGCGGTCTCGGGCGCTCCCTACGAAGGCGGGCACTGGCTCGGTACCTTCGCCGTCTACGCCCTGACGGGCCGGGGTCTCGGGGCCGCCCGGTGACGCCGGGCCACGTCGCCGCTCTCCTCGCCGCGTCCGCCGCCGGCGGGATCATGAATGCCCTCGCGGGCGGCGGCACGCTGTTGACCTTTCCGACCCTGGTTTTTCTCGGCATGCCGGCCATCCAGGCGAACGCCACCTCCACGGTCGCGCTCCTCCCGGGCGCGGCGACGAGCCTGGCGGGCTACCGGCGCGAGGTGAGCGCGCACCGGCAGTGGCTGAAGACGCTGCTCGTCCCGAGCCTCGCCGGAGGAACTCTCGGGTCGGTCCTCCTGCTCCTCACGCCGGAACAGACCTTCTCCCGGCTCGCCCCGTTTCTCGTTCTGTTCGCGACGCTGCTCTTCCTCTTCCAGGTCGTCTCCGCCCGCCGACAGGAAACGGCGGAGCGGGCCAGGCCTCCCGACGTCGGCCGCTGGGCGGCGGCGTGGTCCCTCCAGTTCGGCGTGGCCGTCTACGGCGGGTACTTCGGCGCCGGCATCGGGATCCTGATGCTGGTCATCCTGGGATTCCTCGGCCTCTCCGACATCCACGCCATGAACGGCCTGAAGAATTTCTTCGGCATCTGCATCAACGGCGTCGCGGCCGCCTACTTCATTCTCCGGGGCGCTGTCGTCTGGCCGGTGGCGCTCGTCATGATTCTCGGCGCGAGCCTCGGCGGCTACGCCGGCGCCCACTTCGCGCGGCGGATCGGGAAGGAGAGGGCGCGGGTCGCCGTCGTCATCATCGGCTTCGGGATCACGCTCCTTCTGTTCCTTCAGAGGGCATAATCGGCCGGTCGCGGGCGGGGGGCCCGCCGAAACGACCGACGAAAGGAGAACGACATGCCGACGAGAACGGCGTCCGCCGTCTGGGAAGGGGATCTGAAGAACGGGAAGGGGACGATGAGAATGACTGCGTGGGAGGGTCCGTACTCCTTCGCGTCGCGTTTCGAGCAGGCGGGAGGCACGAATCCCGAGGAGCTTCTCGCCGCCGCTCATGCCGGGTGCTTTTCGATGGCCTTCTCGAACGGCCTGGCCGGGGCGGGGCACACCCCTCGGCGGGTGACCACGACGGCCCGGGTCACGCTGGACAAGGCGCCGGACGGTTTCCGGATCACGACCGTCGAGCTGGACTGCCAGGCCTCCGTGCCGGGCATCGACCCGGGGAAGTTCCAGGAGCTGGCCGAAGGGGCCAAGAAGGGGTGCCCCGTCTCCAAGCTCTTCACGGGCGCCGAGATCCGGCTCAGCGCGAAGCTGGTCTGAAGGGGGCGGCCCGGAAACACCGGGCCGGGATCCGGCGTATTCTGTCTGGAACGAATCTCAAATGAAGGAGGACGTCTCGATGAACCGTTCCCGTATCGCCCTCGCACTCGCGCTGGCCGCCGCCCTCTCGCTCCCGGCCTCCGCCGCGGACAAGCCAAAGGCCGGCGAGGCGCCGAAAATGCCGTCCCAGGACGAGATGATGAAGAAGTGGCAGGCCTATGCCACGCCGGGGGACGCCCACAAGAAGCTCGACGCGTTCGCCGGAACCTGGAACGTGAAGATGAAGACGTGGATGGCGCCGGGCCAGCCGCCCGAGGAAACCGAGGGGACGGCCGAGAACAAGTGGGTGCTGGGCGGCCGGTACCTGGCCCAGCAGTACGACGGCAAGATGATGAACCAGCCGTTCAACGGCTTCGGGTACACCGGCTACGACAACTACAAGAAGAAGTACGAGAGCGTCTGGATGGACAACATGGGGACCGGCATCATGTCGAGCACCGGCTCCTTCGACAAGACCGGGAAGGTCATGCGCTTCAGCGCAACGATGGACGACCCGATCACCGAGAAGAAGACGCAGGTCAAGGAGACGCTGACCATCCTCGACGCCGACACCCACAAGTTCGAGATGTGGATGACGGGCCCGGACGGGAAGATGTTCAAGACGCTCGAGGGTACCTACACGCGGAAGAAGTAGGCCCCTGGATCAGCCCGACGATCCCTACGCCCGCCTCGGATACCGGCGTCTGGTCGCCTGGCCGGAGCGGATCCGGCGGGAGGAGCCGCTGCTCCGCGAGCTCTTCGGTGGCGCCCCGAACCGGCGCCTTCTCGATCTCGGCTGCGGCACGGGGGAGCACGCGCTCTTCCTCGCCTCGCTCGGCTTTGCGGTCACCGGCGTCGACGTCTCGCCGGGACAGATCGAGGAGGCTCGGCGCG
>DATIWM010000165.1:0-25423 GCA_035519355.1 Thermoanaerobaculia bacterium
CCGGGACCTCGCCATCCGGGTAGACCATTTCGCCGGCTCTCCGGGGACGATGTCGTAGTGCTGACCCAGACGGTTCAGCGTGAAGGCCGGGGGAAAGACGACGAAGACGGGGACCGCGTAGAGCCAGACGAACCGCGCGAAGCCGCCCGAGGCCCAGATCGCCGCCCCGGCCCCGAGATGAAGGAGGATCGCCGCGAGCCGCTCCCGGCGGATGGTCCGCTGCACGTCGGCCGGGTAGGTCGCGGTCTCTTTCCGCGCCGCCCGGAAGTAGATCGGGAAGAGGGCCGGCGTGGCGTAGAGGAACTTCAGCCACCGGGCGTTCCTCTTCGGCGAGAGGTGGGCCCGTTTCGGGTCGTCCGTCGGCGACCCGAGCTCGTTGTGGTGGTCGAGGTGCCAGCGGGTGAACTGCGTCGGCGAGATGCCGGAGGGGAGGGCGTAGAGGAGGCCGAGGAGCCGGTAGGCCCGCGGCCGGTCGCCGTCGAAGACGTCCTTGTGGACGACCTCGTGCAGCAGGACCGTCCCGTCGAAGACGATGAAGCCGAGGACGACGGCGCACGGGATCCGGACCCAGAGCGTTTCGACGTTCCACCCGGCGGCGAAGGCCGCGACGAACAGGATCAGCTGCCGGGCCGCCACGGCGAAGTGGCGAGCCGGAGACTTTCGGTGCAGCTCCTTCAGAACCTCGTGCGGCACGGCGGCGATGAGGCGCCCCTTCAGGTCGCCGATCGCGCGCCAATAGAATCCCCCCTTCATCCCCGGAAGAGTAACTCCGCCGGCTGAGAACCGATATCAGGGCGGATGGGCGCCGGGGCGCCGTGCTGCTCGCAGATCCGTCACGGGTAGACGAAGAAATACGGGTCGTAGATCAGGGTCTTGTTTCCGGGCGCGCTGTGGTACTCCTTCGACTGTCCGTTGACCGTGTCGGTCACGTCGATCCAGAACTCCACGTCCGTGAATGTCGAGATGGCGAACCAGGCCCGGCCGTTGTCCGTGGCCGTGTTGATCCGGATCAGGAATTCGTAGGTGTCCGCGTTGGACAGCCAGAAGGCGCCCGTGGCGTCCGTCAACTTATCCGTCGAGAGGGTCGAGACCGAGCCGCCCGCGTACTGGTTCCTCCAGTGGCTGCTGACCCGGTAGCGCCCGCCGGCGAGGCACATCGTAGACGCGTCCTCGAAGCAGCTACTCGCGGCCGCGGACGTCACGCTGACCGTCTTCGTCGTGGTATTCGAGCCGGCGCTGCTGCTGGCCGTGAGCGTCACCGGGAAGGCGCCCGCAGTCGCAAAGGCGTGTGTCGGATTCTGCGCCGCGGAGCCGAACCCGTCCCCGAAGTCCCACTTCCACGACGTCGGGCTCCCGGTCGAGGTGTCGGTGAACTGGATCGTCTGGCCGGCAGAGGGGGAGGCGGGGGTGAACGAGAAGCTCGCGGTGATGCCGCCCGTTGGAGCCGTCAATTGCCACACGCCGTAATCGGTGCCGGCATAGAGAGTCGTCCCTCCGGTGTGGTCCAGGGCCAGGGCGTTGATGGTCAGGTTCGACAGGCCGGCGTTGACGGCCGTCCAGCTCCCCCCGGCATCGGTGCTCTTGAATACGCCGTCGCCCCGTGTGCCAGCGTAAAGAGTGGCCGGCGTCGAGGGATCGATGGCCAGGGCAAGAACGAAGAGGTCGGCACGGCTCTCCGTCCAGTTTGCCCCTCCGTCGGTGCTCTTGATGATGCCCATTGGGGGGAAGGAAAACTCACTTGTGCCGAGGCCAGCGTAGAGGGTGGACGAAGCCGAAGGGTCTATGGCAAGAGCATCGACATCCCGGTTAGGGTAGTCGGAAGTGGACGTCCAAGTCCCCCCGCCATTCGTGCTCTTATAAACGCGGCCGGTGTACCCCATCCCGGCGTAGATGGTGGCCGGAGCCGAAGGATCAATGGCGAGCGCGCTGACATGGCGGTCGGTCAGGCCCGCGTTGATGGCCGTCCAGCTCTCCCCGCCATTGGTGCTCTTCAAGACGCCGCCGCCCCATGTGCCAGCGTAAAGAGTGGCCGGCGCCGAAGAATCAATGGCCAGGGCGAAGACATTGAGGTTGGTCAGGCCCGCGTTGATGGCCGTCCAGCTCTCTCCGCCATTGGTGCTCTTGAAGACGCCGGCGCCATCGACACCGGCATTGGCACCGCCGTAGACGTGAAAGTTACTGGCGTACAGGGTAGCCGGAGCCGAAGGATCAATGGCGAGGGCCCCGACATGGGGGTAGGTCAGGCCCGCGTTGATGGCCGTCCAACTCCCCCCGCCATTGGTGCTCTTGAAGACGCCGGCGCCCCATGTGCCAGCGTAAAGAGTGGCCGGCGCCGAAGGATCGATAGCCAAGGCCATTAAGTATTCGACATACGGCCCTCCGCTCGTCCAGACGCCTTCTCCGGCATGAGCGGCCGTGGCGAGGAACGACGTGCCGATGACCAGGAGAAGCCACGCTCCCCCGGAACGCAGCCAGGCGCCTGTGCTCGGCTTCTTAGCAATACTCCTCATGATGATTCCCCCCTTGAGTGATAATCAATGTGGCCGCCACGCCGGGAAGTCCTTGGGAAAAGACTGGATGTTTCCGGGTTTTTTCCGGGAGCTCTGATGAGGGTTCGGTTCGGGGAGTGCGTTTTCGACGCCGAGACCCGGCAGCTCTCCGTCCGGGGCGAGGCCGTTCACCTCTCGGCCAAAGCCTTTCAGATTCTGGAGCTGCTCCTCGAGAACCGTCCTAAAGCCCTGTCGAAGAGCGAGATCCACGAGCGCCTCTGGCCCGGCACGTTCGTTTCGGAGGGGACGCTCACGAGCCTCCTCGCCGAGGTCCGGTCGGCAACCGGGGACAGCGCACGAGACTCCCGTTTCGTCCGGACCGTTCACCGCTTCGGCTACGCCTTCAGCGGAATCGCAGAGGAACTTCGAGGGGGCGTCTCCTCCGTCCCGCGCCAGAAGCTGATCTACCGGCTCGTCTGGGGAACCCGCGAGATCGCCCTCGTCCCCGGCGAGAACCTGTTGGGGCGCGATGAAGGCGCTGTCGTCTGGATCGACAGCGCACTCGTTTCGCGCCGGCACGCGCGGATCGTGGTCGACGAGAGGGGAGCCGTCCTGGAGGACCTCGGCAGCAAGAACGGAACGTACCTGCGCGGGAAGAGAATCGAGGCTCCCAGCAAGCTCGTCGACGAGGACCGGGTGAAGGTCGGGCCGGCCTCGATGGTCTTTCGCGTCTTCCGGGAGACGGCCTCGACGGCGACGGCGGTCGAGTGACGGCCTGGACCCTGTTCGCCTCGAGGTGGCGGATTGGCGTGGTGATCCTGGTCGGGGCTCTTGCCGTCGCACGTCCGGCCTCCGGCCAGGGGTGACAGCCGATCCGGTTCACGGAGCCCAGTCTGGGCCTGCAGAACCAGCCGTATCTCGCCGCCGGACACTGGCAGGTCCAGCTGTCGTACCAGTACGCCAACACGGACCAGTTCTTCGTCGGAGACGAGCGCAACGACGCCGCGGGGCCGGGGGGTCAGGCGCCCGTGCGAAAGGTGAACATCTTCGCTCTCGACGTGATCTACGCGCTGAGCAACCGGACGAGCCTCGACCTGACCGTACCGTTTCTCTCGGGGCAGGGGGGGATCCACGATCCCGCGGGATCCTCACGGTTCTACGACTATTCGGCGACGGGATTCGGCGACATCGCCCTCCAGGCGGAATACTGGCTGTCGAATCCGGCGAAGCCGTCGCGCATCCAGGGCTCCGCATCGGTCGGGATCAAGATGCCGACGGGGTCCAACAGCCGGACCGGAACCTATCCGGGCGGCAGTGAGCTGCCGATCGACGAGACGTTTCAGCTCGGAAACGGAGGTTGGGACATCCTGCTGAGGGTCCAGGGAACGGCCGCGCTGGTCGGCGACCTCTTCGCGTACGGATCCGGCTACTACGGGGTGAGCCTCACCGAACACACCGAGGTCTACCGCTACGACGGCGCCGGGAGGCCTGACGCCCTCGTGGGCGTCCCCGACACATACTCCGGCCGTCTGGGCCTTGCCTTCCTCCTGCGCCTGCCGAAGGGTCTCGTCGTCTCGGTGGGCGGGCGGATCAACGGCGTCACCGTCCGGGACCTGATCGGAGGCGGCGACCTGTACTGGCGCCGGCCCGGATACGAGGTCTACATCGAGCCCGGCCTCTCCTGGACGAGCGGCCCGCACATCGCGTCGGTCAGCGTCCCGGTCCGGGTCTACCAGAACAAGCTGGACAGCCTCCTCGACATCTCCAAAAATAGGCACATTGGCTCCGACTTCGCCCCGTATCTCGTCATTGCGAGCTACGCCTACAGGTTCTGAGCGCCCCGGAAGGGACGGAGTCGGGGGCCCCCGACACCCCCAACGGAGACGTCTGTGAGCCTCTCCCCGGGGACGAGGCTGGGCCCTTACGAGATCCTCTCCCCTCTCGGTGCAGGGGGAATGGGGGAGGTCTACCGGGGGCGGGACACGCGGCTGGGGCGTGAGGTGGCGGTCAAGGTGCTGCCGGCGGCGCTCGCGTCCGACCCGGGGCGCCTGAAGCGGTTCGAGCGCGAAGCGCGGGCGGCCTCGGCCCTGAATCACCCGAGCATCGTGACGATCTACGAGATCGGTGCCGCGGACACGGTCCCGTACATCGCGATGGAGCTCGTGAAGGGGGAGCCGCTGCGGTCGGTGCTTCGGCAGGGAGCCGTACCGGTCCGAAGGCTCCTCCAGATCGGAACGGAGCTGGCCGAGGGGCTCGCGAAGGCTCACGCCGCCGGGATCGTCCACCGTGATCTGAAGCCCGAGAACGTCATGCTGACCGAGGACGGCCACGTCAAGATCCTCGACTTCGGGCTCGCGAAGCTGACGCAGCCCGACGCGGGCTCGAGCGGGGAGACGGAGGCGCAGACCGTCTCGGAGCCGACGGGCGTCGGGGTCGTCCTGGGGACCGCCGGCTACATGTCGCCGGAGCAGGCGGCGGGCGCCCCGGCGGACCACCGGTCGGACCAGTTCTCGTTCGGGGTGATCCTCTACGAGATGGCGACGGGCCGGCGGGCGTTCGTCCGGGCCTCCCAGCCCGAGACGCTCACGGCGATCATCCGCGAAGAGCCCGAGCCGATCTCCACAGGGGACCCCGGGATTCCGACGCTGCTGCGATGGAGCGTCGAGCGATGCCTTTCGAAGGAGCCGAAACGGCGGTATGCCTCGACCGAGGACCTCGCCCGGGACCTGACGACGCTTCGCGACCGGCTGTCCGAGGTGACGAGCGGGGCTCCGGCTGCGCCGTCCCTCACCGAACCGACTCGGCGGCGGCGGATCGCGGCGCTCTTCGTGGCGGCGCTCGTCGTTTCCCTCGGGACCGTGGGCTGGTGGCTTCGACAGCGGGATGCCTTTTGGACGAACCCGCTCGCCGGAGCCCGCTTCACCCGCTTCACAGACTGGGAGGGGTCCGAGGAAGACGCCGCCATCTCGTCCGACGGAAAATTCGTCGTCTTCCGGTCCGACCGCTCGGGCCCGTTCGATGCCTGGGTGGGCCAGGTCGGAGGCGGAGCGTTTCTGGACCTGTCGAAGGGGCGGGCGGAGGGGTCGATCTTCGCCACGCGAGGCGTCGGTTTTTCCGGCGACGGGGCGTTGGTCTGGTTCCCGGTGATGCCGGAGAAATGGGCGCCGATGCAGATCTGGGTCGTGCCGACGCTCGGCGGAATGCCGCGGATCTTCCTGCCGAAAGGGATGGAGACCGCGTGGTCCCCGGACGGCAGCCGGATCGCCTACTACTACCCCCCCGGGGACGCCATCTTCGTCGCCGACCGGAACGGCGGGAACCCGCGGCAGATCCTGGCGGACAAGCCGGGCATCCACAATCACTACCTGACCTGGTCCCCGGACGGCCGGTTCCTCTACTTTGTTCGGGGACTCCGCCCAGACGACATGGACGTCTGGAGAATCCGGCTGACCGGCGGCGAGCCGGAGCGCCTGACGAATCACCGTTCGCGGGTCGCGTATCCGGCCCTGCTCGACCCGCAGACGCTGATCTACTCCGCGACCCGGGCCGACGGCGGCTCCGGCCTCTTCGCCATGGACGTCGACAGGCGAATCCCGCATGCCGTCACGTCCGGTCTCGAGGATTACACCTCCGTCTCGGCGAGCGCCGACGGGAGGCGCCTGGCGGCGACGGTGGCGAACCCCGTCCGGAATCTCTGGACGGTGCCGGTCGCCGATCACGTGGTGGATGAGTCGGGCCTCGCGCGCTTTGATCTGCCGACCGTCCGCGCGGAGGCTCCCCGCTACGGGCCCGACTTCGTCCTGTACCTGTCGTCCCGGGGCGGAGCGAACGGGCTCTGGAAGCTTCAGAACGGCTCGGAGACGGAACTCTGGAGCGGGAGGGACGGACCGGTCTCCTTCGCCCCGGCCGTCTCTCCGGACGGGGCGCAGATCGCCTTCGTCGTCGAGGTGGAGGGGCGCCACCGTCTCTCCCTGATGGCGTCGGACGGCACCAACACCCACCGGATCGCGGAATCACTCGACGTCGTCGACGTCCCCTCCTGGTCTCCCGACGGAAGGTGGATCGCTGTCGTTGGGAGAGACGACGACGGGAAGAAGAGACCCCTCTACAAGGTCCCGGTCGACGGGGGCTCGCCGGTTCGCCTCGTGGAAGGGATCAAATCCGATCCCGTCTGGTCGCCGGACGGGCGGCTGATCCTCTACTCCGAGGGTCCGGCCGGAGCCGTCTGGCTTCGGGCGGCCACGCCCGAAGGGAAGCCCTGGCCCGTACCGAACGTCTCAGTTCCGTTCGGGGGAAACCGGTATCGGTTCCTGCCCGGGGGGAAGGCCGTGGTCATCGTCCTCAGCAGCCTCGGCGAGAAGCTGGTGCCACAGGACTTCTTCCTCCTGGAGCTGGCGACGGGAGCCACCCGGCAGCTGACGAAGCTCCGCCCCGGCTCGATCATGAAGAGCTTCGACGTCTCCCGCGAAGGCAAGGAGATCCTCTTCGACCGCTACCGGGAGAACTCCGACATTGTCCTGATCGACCGGGCGCCGCGCTGAGCGGCCGGATCGCCGCGGGCGGCTGCCGGGCCTCAGGTCGTGTGGAACTGCTTCGGCTCGTCGTCGGACGGCGGCGCGTGTCCGGGAGGGGGGGCTTCGGCCGGAGGGACGTCCCGCCCTTCACCCCCCACGACCTCCGCCACGAGGTAGAGCGGCCGGCGCTTGACCTCCTCGTAGATCCGCCCGACGTACTCGCCGAGGACGCCCACCACGATCAGCTGCACGCCGCCGAGGAAGAGGATGAAGAACATCAGCGTCGTCCAGCCCGTCACGTTGACGCCGCGGATCTTCAGGACGAGGACGACGACGATGTAGAGGAACGAGAAGGCGGAGACCAGGAAGCCCAGCCAGGTCGCGAGCTGGAGCGGGACGTGGCTGAAGGAGGTCAGCGCGTCGACGGCGAAGCGGAGCATCTTCCGGAGCGGCCACTTCGTCTCGCCCCGCGTTCGCGGCGGGCGGACGTAGAGGACGGCGGTCTGGGCGAAGCCGACCCAGGCCGTCATCCCGCGGATGAAGCGGTGCCGCTCGCGGAGGCTCCGGAAGGCCGAAACCGCCCGGGGCCCCATGAGCCGGAAATCGCCCGTGTCGACCGGGATCTCCACGTTCGTCCAGCGGCGCATCAGACGGTAGAAGATCGCGGCGGTCGCCTTCTTGAAGGCCGTCTCTCCCTCGCGCGCCGACCGCTGCGCGTAGACCACCTCGAACCCCTCGTCGGCCTTCTTCAGCATCTCGGAGAGGAGCTCGGGCGGGTCCTGCAGGTCGGCGTCCATGACGGCGACGAGCCGCCCCCGGGCGTGGTCGACCCCGGCGGTCAGCGCCATCTGGTGGCCGAAGTTCCGCGCGAAGCGGACGACGCGGATCCGGCCGTCCTCGCGCGCGAAGGCCTCCATCTTCGCGAAGGAGCCGTCCCGGCTTCCATCGTCCACGAAGACGATCTCCCAGCTCCGCCCGCAGCCGTCGAGGACCGTCGTCAGCCGGGCGCGGAGCTCGTCGAGATTCTCGATCTCGTTGTAGACGGGGAGGACGACGGAGAGATCGGGGGCACGTCTCATTTCGGAGCCTCGGCCCCGGCGGGCGGCTCGGCGGGAGGGGCCGCCGGCGCCGGAGGGGCGGCGGGGCCGGTGCGGCGGAAGACGGCCACGTACACGGCGCCGATCGGGTTCGTGCCGGACGGCAGGTTCCCCCGCCAGACCTCGCGCGTGAGGACGTACTTCAGAAGGTCGAGGACGGACGGGACGAGCGGTTGGAGCGACGTCTCCGGGATCCACCAGGCGCGGAAGGGCACGTCCTTCTCCCGGACGTAGCCCGGGCCGAGGGCCGCCGCGGCCTTGTCGGCCTGGGCGGTGTCACAGACGACGATCGGCGGCCGGAGGTCGCCCCGCGGCATTTCCCAGTTGACCGGCGCGCGCCGCAGGTACCAGCTCATCGGCCAGCCCGCCTCCCCGGCGACGATCGCGGCCGGAACCTCCCCGACCCGCCCGTAGGCGAGGATCTGATCGCGGATTTCGAGCATCTCGGGCGTCGTCTGGACGTAGATGACCGACTCGGCCTTCGGGACGTTGGGGGTGATCGCGGGGTAGACGAAAGAGAGCTGGAGCGAGAACCAGACCGTCACGAAAGCGGCGACCGCCCCCGCGATTCGCCAGCTCCGACTCCTCTCCCATCCCTCCACCCACGCCGTCGCCGCGAGGGGAACGAAGGGGAGGACCTGGTGGACGATGAGCCACGGGGTCTTCTCGCCGAGGTAGGCGTACATGACGAGCGAGGAGACGCCCCAGCCGGCGAGGAACCGCTCCACGGCGGAGAGCGACCGCCAGCGGCCGACGATCCGGACGAGGGCGGGGACGAGGATCGCGAACTCGTAGAGGAGGAGCCGTGGCAGGTGGAACGTCTTCGGCCCGCTGACCCGCTCGACCTTGTGCTGTCCCCACCAGTAGCTGATCGCCTCCACGACGGGGTTCCCCGACTCGGGATGGTGGAGGAAGACCGTGTAGAGGAGGATCGAGACGTTGAAGAAGAGGAGCAGCGCGGCCGCGAGGGCCACGCTGTGCTTTTCGAGAAAGTCGATGAGCCGGCGGAGACGGTTCCAGACGTCGAGGCCGCGCCCCGGCTCGGCCCACGAGGCGAGGACCGCCGGGACCATCAGGGCGCCGAGGACGTAGAAGTTCTCCTTCGACGCGAAGGCGACGGAGAGAAAGAGGCTCGCGAGGGCGAGATCCAGGAGCCGCTCGCTCCGGACCCAGGCGTCGAGGAAGAGGAAGGCCCCCGCCGTCCCGAGGAGGCTCCAGACGTCCTCCCGGCAGAATCGGCTGTAGTAGAGGAAATTCGGCGAGACGGCGAGGAGCGCGCCGGCCACGAGCGCCGCCGCGGAGCCGAAGCGCGGGCGGAGGAGGAGAGCGAGGGCGACGAGCGCGACGCCGCCGAGGGCGGCCGGCAGGCGCGCGGCGGCGTCGGCCTCGCCCGGCACCATGGCCCGCGGGTTCGCGAAGAGGCCGTGGATCCGGATCGCCAGCCCGACCATGTAGTACTGGACGGGGCCGTGGTAGACGGGGTCGTACTTGTAGTTCCCCTCGTTGACGAGCCGGTTCGCGGCCCAGGCGTGGATCGACTCGTCGTGGTGGTAAGGACGGGCGCCGAGGGCGACGACGCGCAGAAGGGCCGCGAGCAGGAGGAGCGTGAGCCACGCCCGCTTCTCGGTCTCGGAGGCGAAGAAACGGTTCGGCGTCATTGCGTCGGCTCGTAGAGCGCCGTGCCCTGCTCGTCGAAGGCCTTCCGGAAGGCGCCGCGTGTGGGGAAGGCGTTCGACCCGTACTGTTTCAGCTCGAGCGGCCCGACCACGAGGAGGTCGATCTTCCGCCGCTTCACGACGTCGAGGACGGTCGGGATGTCCATCGACTGGTAGATGGTCGTCAGGTCGGCCTGCCGGCCCCGGATCTCGGCCTCCCCCGACTCGGCGCGCCAGAGCCCTTCGTGGTTCGCCCAGCCGAGAACGGTCGGGCGGCCCGTCGCCACGCCGATCCGCCCGAAGTCGGAGTAGGGGTTCCCCGTCGCCTCGGCGATGACGGCTTCTCTCTTCATGTGGCGCCGGATCCAGGTGACGGCGAGGCGGTCGCCCGGCGTCTCCCGCTCCATCCACGCGAGGCCGTCCAGCGAGCCGCCGCCGAGCTTGAGTCGAAGGGCCGCCGCGGCGAGCGGGTGGGCGAGCGTGGCGAGGAGGGCGAGCGCCAGGAAGGTCCGGATCGTCCAGCGCGCGCGGCGCGTCGAGAGGACGAGCGGCAGGAGAAGCGCCGATCCGAGGCAGAGGAGCGGCCACGCGTCCGACCACGTCTTGAAGATCGTGTTCATCCGGCGGAGCTGCTCGCCGTAGGTGTCGGCCACGACGAGGACGTCGGCCACCACGGCGAGCGCCACGCCGGAGGCGGCGAAGAGGAAACCGGCCCTGAGGGCCCCTTCCGGGGGTCCGGCTGCGTCCGGGCCCGGCTTCCGGAGCAGCAGCCAGAGAACCCCGAGGAGGAAGCCGGTCGCCAGCCCGAAGGCCGGCTTCTTCGTCAGGATGGCCGTGAGGATGCCGACGGCCGGGAAGACGCCGGCCCAGAGGAAGGCCTCGTCGGCGCGCGACTTCGACCGGAGGACGGCGATTCCGAGCGCGAAGGCCGGCACGAGAAGGAGCGCGCCGAAGTGGAGGAACGCCTCGACGGCGGTCGTCCCGGTCGGCCAGAAGGTCAGGCCGTGAAAACGCGGGCGCGGGGAGCGGAGGAAGGGAACGAGGACGACGACCGAGCCGAGGACGGTGGCGGCGCTCCGGACCGCGGCCGCCCTGAGATCCCGCTCCATCAGGTTTCCGGCCGCGAGGATCAGCAGGACGGCCGGAAGGTCCCACGGGTTGGCCGAGAGGACCGCGCCCATCATCACGACGTCCAGGACGACCCCCCCCGCGCCGGCCGCCCGCCCCGCCGCGGCCGCGAAGGCGACGAGGAACGGGAGCGCCATGGCGTGCGGGTGGAGGTCGGCGAGCCGGAAGGTGAAGAGAGGCCATTCGGTGATGGCGTTCTGGACCCGGCGCGAGGAGACCCAGAAGTCGAGGTCGAGAAGCGGCCGGCCGGCGAGCCACTGCCGGAAGCCGTCGGGGGTCCCGCCGAAGACGGCCAGGAGCGCCCCCAGAAGGGCGAGGCGGCGCCCTCCCCGCCGCGACCGGACCGCGGCGAAGCCGGCCAGGGCGAAACCGGCCGGGAGGAGGGCGGCGATCAGGTTGTAAGCGAACTCCGGGGCGATGCCGGAAGCGCGCGCCGGAAGGGAGAACAGAAACGTCCCGAAGTAGTAATAGGGGAACTTCTGCCCCGACATCCACGGATCGGCGAACGGGATCCCGGGCGTCGTCATCAGCCCGGCCAGGACGGCGAAATCCATCGGCTTTTCCGTCTGCCGGATGTCGCCGAAGGGCCCGCGGAGGACCAGATACGCGAGGAAGACGCCGAAGAAGAGCGCGGCCGGAACGAGGAGCGCCCGCGGCTTCGGAAGGGCGGCGAGCAGCTCCTTCCCCCAGACGGCGAGGGCGAGAAGGAGCGCGATCCCCGCGAGGGGGAGGATCACGCGGTCGATCGAGACGGGGGCGAATTCTCTCCCGCCGATCCGGACGCCGCTGATCGCCGAGAGGAGCCAACCCGGCAGGGCGGCGAGGACGAGGCCGACCGGCAGGGCGAGGCCCGCGATGACGTCGGTGCGGAGCCCTTCGTCTCCCTCGCCGCGGAAGACACGTGCCACGACCGCCGCGCCGCCGAGGCCGGCGAAGAGAAGCGCCAGCGCGAAGAGGACGGTCGACAGAACGGTCACGGCGGAAGATCAAGGTAGCACACCCCGCCGGTTAAACTGCCGACGTGGCGCGCCCCCGCATCGCCGTGGTCGGAGGGGGCCTCGCAGGCCTCGTGGCGGCCGACCGCCTCCTCGGAAACGGCTTTTCCGTCACCGTCTTCGAGAAGTGGCCGGCGGCCGGGGGGCTCGTCGGGACGCTGAACGTCGGCGGGACGCCGCTCGAGCGCTTCTACCACCACCTCTTCACGACCGACGTCGACTACATCGATTTCGCGCGGGAGTTCGGGCTCGAGAAGGAGATCGACTGGCTCCCGTCGAAGATGGGCTTTTACACGGGGGGACGCCTCTGGGACTTCGGGACGCCGGCCTCGCTCCTGAAGTTCTCTCCCCTCGGGATCGCGGGGCGGCTCCAGCTCGTCCTGTCGACGCTGCGGCTCCGCCACAACCCCGACTGGAAGGCGCTGGAAGGCGAGACGGCGGCCGGCTGGCTGAAGAAGAACGGCTACGGCAAGGTCTACGACGTCGTCTGGGGGCCGCTCCTTCAGCAGAAATACGGGCGGTACGCCGAGGAGATCGGCCTCGTCTGGCTCTGGGGGAAGATCTTCCTTCGCACCCGCTCGCGCGACAAGACGGGCCTCGGCGAGCGGCTCGGCTACCTGCGGGGCTCGTTCGGCCGGGGCGTGGCGGCCGTCCTCGCACGCGTGACGGAGCGCGGGGGCGAGGTCCGGACGGCGCGGCCGGTGAGAATCGTCCGGCGGACTCCCGACGGGACGTTCGACGTCGACTTCCCCGGCGGCACGGAGCGCTTCGACCTCGTTCTCTCCACGATCGCGATTCCGGAGCTGCTCAAGATCGCCTCCGACCTTCCCGGAGAGACCCGGACGCTCTGGAGCGAGATCCGGTACACGCACGCCCTCTGCCCCATCCTCGAGCTGGACCGGTCGTTCCATCCGTACTACTGGACCAACGTCGCCGACGTCACGATGCCCTTCGGCGGCGTCATCGAGCACACCAACTACATCCCGAAGGAGAACTACGGCGGCCGGCACGTGCTCTACATCTCGGACTACGTCCTTCCGGACGATCCGAAATGGACGATGCGTGACGAGCAGCTCTGGGGGCTCTACCTGCCGGCCCTGGCGCGGATCAACCCCCGTTTCGAGGCGGACTGGATCCTGAAGAAGACGATCGAGCGGGCCGAGTATGCGCAGCCGATCATTCCGGCGGGCTACTCGCGTCTTCTTCCACCTCTCGAGACGCCCGTCCCCGGCCTCTATTCCGCCTGCATGGCCCAGATCTACCCCGAGGACCGGGGGCAGAACTACGCCGTCCGGATCGGCCGGGAGGCGGCGGAGCTCCTGATCCGGAGGCACCGGTAGCCTTTCCGTTCGAAGGCGTCTTTGGGCCTTGACGCGCGGGGTCGCCCGGCTAATATTGCCTGCAAGAACCGGTTTTTGTGTCTCTGTCGTATGGGGGGCAGGCTTTGCTTTATGAGGATTTCAGTTCACGCGGGCGAGCCCTTCCCGGGCGCCCCGCCTGATTCGGGCCGCGCGTCTCCTTCCTAACAGGCTCGGAGAAAGAGGCTTGCAGATGAGGTATCACCGGTCGCGGGTCGTCTCCCTCGTCACCCTGGCGACATTCGGCATCTTCTCGCTGGTTCCGGCTCCTGCGGCGATCGCCCAGACCCCGCCGAAGAGCCCGCTGCAGATCTCCCATACGCCCCTCGACTGCATCACCACGCAGGTGCCCCCGAAGGTGGAGGCGGCGGTGACGCCCGGCCCGGACCTCGCCATCGGGAAGGTCTACTTCCGTGCGGCGCAGGCGGAGCCCGACTACTACTACATCGTTCTGAAAGGCACCCCGAAGGAACTCGAGGGGGTTCTCCCGAGGCCGGAACCGCCGACGAAGGCCATCGACTACTACGTCGAGGCCGCGGACAAGGCCAGTCTGTCGAGTCGGACGGACCGGTATCAGCCGAAGGTCACGGAGGAGTCGCAGTGCGAGCGGCGGCAGGCGGCGGTCGTCGTCCCGGCGTCGGGCGCGGGGCTGACGATCGGGCTGACCAAGGCCGGCCAGTCACCGTACCCCTCCGGCTTCAAGAAGGAAGACATCGCGATGGTCATCCTGGTGACCGGCGCCGTCGTCTCGGTGGCCCTGGCGGCGGGCGCGGCTTCGGGCGCTGCAACGGGCGCGGCGGCGGGAGCGGCCGCCGGCGCGGGCGCAACCGGGGGCGGAATCAGCACCGGCGTTCTCATCGGTGCCGGCGCGGCCGTCGCGGCGGGTGTCGGTGTCGCCGTCGCCGCCTCCGGGAGCTCCGACGCCACCCCCACGCCGACGTTGACGCCGATCCCGACGCTCCCCCCGACGGCGACGCCGACCCGGACTCCGGTGCCGACAGCCACGTCGACGGCGACGCCGACCGTGACGGCGACTCGAACGGCAACGGTCACGGCGACCCAGACGCCGACCGTGACGCCGACCGTGACGCCGACGAGAACCCCCACGATCCGCACCGAGAAGCTGACGTTCAAGGCCACGTGGAACGGCTACTGCCGCGACCTCGATCTCTACGTGACGGATCCGCTCGGTTACACGACGTCCCGGTTCAGCGGGTCCCCGTACGGACATCTCGACCAATCGGCCCAGGACAACTGTCTGTCCTGCAATGAGGGGAGCGTCTACGAGCAGATCTCCTACCCCAATGCACCCGTCAGCCCCGACAAGGACTATGCGTTCTGGGTCGTCGATCACACCAATCTCTGTCCGAACCCGTCCTACTACTGCGGCTACGCCGTGCTGGTTCAGATCGATATCTTGAAGGGCGGGGTCCTCGTCGGCAGCAAGACGGCGAACGTGACCTGCGGTTCCAAGAGCCCCACCTTCACCTACCGCTACTACTGACGCCGGCTCGCCGCGGAACGCCATGAAGATCGAGAGAGCCGGACCTCGACCCCCCGGGCCGTTCGGCTGCGGGGGGGCGGGCCTTCTCGCCGCCCTGCTTCTGGGCTCGCAGATCGCCCGGGCCGGCGGGCCGCTCTCTCCCGAAGGCGTCAAGGAATGCCGCTGGGACGGCCCGACCCTCCTGATCGACGCTCCCTGCGCTCTCCGGCTGGCGCGCGAGAACAGCTTCGAGATCCTCGACCAGGAGACATATCTTCGGGGAAGCCAGCGACACGAGCAGCTCGCGCGGCACGATTTCGCGGTCCAGATGACGCCGACCCTCTCGGCTTTCACCCTCGGAAATCCCAACACGAATCCGGTCGGGAGTCCCGGTGTGACCGTGGAGACCCCCTCGACGAGCCTCTACCACGGCGGTCTTCGCGTATCGAAGCTCTTCGACGTCGGAACGACCGTTTCGGTCGAGCCGTACTACGAATGGGGGAGCGGCAACAAGGTCTCCGGGCTGGCGGCGAGCCTCTCGCAGCCGCTCCTGCGCGGCGTGGCGCCCGTCTACGTGCGCAGCGGCCTCGATTCCGCCTCCTCCCAGGTCAAGGTGGCGGGATGGTCGCAGCTCCAGTCGTGCCTCGCCACGATTCTCGGAGTCGTCGACCAGCTCGCGGCGCTCGGGGAGCTGCAGGAGCGGCACCGCCTCTATTCCGAGGCGCTCCTCTCGATGGAGACGAAGCTGACGATCACGGAAGCGCGCGAGCGGGCCGGCCTCGCGTCGAGCCTCGACGTCCTCCGCACGCGGATCGAGCGGACGAATCTCCGGGACCTCGTCGCGTCGGCGTCCGAACAGCTCGGTGACGCGGCCGACCGGCTGCGCTTCACCCTGCGGCTTCCCCCCGGACTTCCGGTCCGGGGGCTGTTCGGACCGGAGGACGGCCCGAAAGAGGCGGAGGCGGATTCGGACATCTCCGGCCGCTTCGACGTCCGGATCGCGGCGGAAGGGCTCTCGGATGCGCGCCGGCAGGTCCGTGTCGCGCGTCACGCGATCCTCCCCGACCTGACCGCAGCCCTGACGATGAGCCTTCAGGGCGGGACGACGGAGTACACGCTCCCCGCCCTTCCGTCCTGGACCTTCTCCCTTCGCTCGTCCGGCGAGCTCGGCCGGGTCGCGGAGAGAGCCGCCTATCAGGACGCCCTCGACCGCGTGGAGATCGCCGCCCGGGCCCTCGTCCAGACGCAGGAGCGGGCCCGGGACGAGGTCCGATCCCTCGGGCGCCACCTCGACCGGCTCCGGAAGCAGGAGGCGATCCAGCGGGAGCAGATCGAGCAGGCGGCGTCCAAGCTCGCCATCGCCGAGGCGAAGTTCCGGAACGGCCTGGCGAGCAACTTCGACTTTCTCGAGGCCGAGACGGAGCTTCGGAACGCCCAGGTGGCGTTTCTGGGGGCCCAGCGGGATCTCGCCCCGGCGACGCACCGCCTTCTGGCCGGTACGGGGCGTTACGAGAACTGGCTGAAGGAGACCTATGCCGTGGACTGTGCGGCTCAGACGGCTTCTCGCTGAGCATCGCGGGGCCGCTCTCCTCGCGGCAGGCCTCTTCGGCGCCGCGGCGATCTGGCTGATGGGGCCCTGGCCGTCCCGCGCCTCGCGGGGAGGCGACGACCCCGCCCGGACGTGGGTCGTCAAGCGGATGGACGTCCGGAGCGGGGTCTGGGCCCTGGGCGAACTGGCCGCGAGCCGCTCGCTCGTCGTGAAGAACCGCCTTCCGGGAGCCGACGGCCGCATTCTCTGGATCGTCGAGGACGGCGCGGAGGTCCAGGAAGGAGACGTCCTCGTCCGCTTCGACTCGAGCGGCTTCGAGACCGAGCTGACGCGGCTCGAGTCGGAGTCCGCCGGACAGAAGGCGATGGTCGAGGCGGCGCGGCAGAACCGGCTCTCCGAACAGTCGCGAGCCGAGCAGCAGAACGCCTCGGCGGCGTCGAAGGTGGCCGCAGCCCGGCTGCGCCAGAAGACGGCCGAGCAGGGCGAGGGGCCGATGGAGGAGCGCCGCCTCGAGGGAGAGTTTCAGAAGGCGCAGGAGGAGGAGCGCCGCTGGAACGGCTACGTCGAGGAGCTGACGCGGGTCCAGGAGTCGGGGCGCAACGTGGCCGGCGAGCTGAAGTCGGCCTCCGAGAAGCTCGTGGAGCTGCGGGAGAAGAGCGCTCTGGCCCAGAAGCAGCTCGTCGGGTTCCGCGAGTTCGTCCTCCCCGCCAAGGTCGAGGAGGCCCGCGCCGCCGTCGGCAGCGCCGAGGAAGAGCGCCGGCGGACGGAGGAGACGGGGCGCTACCTCGTCGCGAGGGCGGAGTCGGAGATCGAGAAGGTGCGCGCCCAGGCGAATGCCGTCGAGGCGCGGATGCGGGATCTGAAGCAGATCATCCTGGACGCCACGATCCGGGCTCCCGCCGCCGGCCTCGTGGTGCTCCGCGAGAACTTCATCGACGGGCGCACCCGGAAGCCCCAGGCCGGCGACCGCGTCTACCAGGACTTCCCGCTGCTCGAGCTTCCCGACCCTGCGACGATGGAGGTCCGCGCGCGGGTCCGCGAGCTGGATCTGGAGAGCCTGCGCGCGTCGCGGAGCGGGGAGGTGCTCGTAGAGGCGGTCCCGGGCGAGGTGTACCGGGCCGAGCTGAAGCAGGTCGGCGCGCTCGCGCTCAAGAGGGACGGCGAGGACGAGAAGTACTTCAACGTCAGCCTCGCCCTCACCCGGTCGGACACCCGGCTTCGCCCGGGCATGACGGCCCGGGTCTTCCTGCTCCGCGGGGAGCGGCCCGGGGTGCTCGCGATTCCGAGGGAGTACATCGCGGGTCGCGGAGGCGGCTTCGTCTGCCAGGTCCGGGACTCCCGGGGCCGCCTGACGGAGAAACCGATCGAGCTCGGCGCCGAGGGGCGCGTCGTGACGGAAGTCCGGTCGGGTCTCCGGGAGGGCGACGTTGTCGTGGCCTTCCGCTGAGCCGGTTCTCCCAGACGACCTCTGCCGCGTCGAGGGCCTCTCCCGGACGTTCCGGACGGCGGCGCACGAGGTCCCGGCGCTGCGCGACGTCAGCTTCACGATTCCCCGGAGTGCGCGCGTCGGCATCATGGGCCCGTCGGGGTCGGGGAAGTCGACGCTGCTCGGCATCCTCGGCTGTCTCGACCGCCCCTCCTCGGGCCGCTACCTCCTCGAAGGGCGGGAGGTGGCCGGGCTTTCGGACGACGCCCTCTCCGACATCCGGGCCGAGACGGTGGGCTTCGTCTTCCAGAGCTTCAACCTGATCGCCGAGCTCGACGTTCTCGAGAGCATCTGCCTGCCCCTCGAATACCGCGGTTTCTCCCGCCCCGAGGCCGTCGCGCGGGCCCGGGACGCCGCGGCGCGCGTGGGGCTCGGCGACCGGCTCGACCATCTTCCGTGGCAGCTCTCGGGAGGAGAGCAGCAGCGCGTCGCCATCGCCCGGGCGGTCGCGGGGCGTCCGCGGCTCCTTCTGGCCGACGAGCCGACCGGAAACCTCGACTCGGCGACGAGCCGCGAGATCATCGATCTCCTCCTCGAGCTGAACCGCGACGGGGTCGCGCTCGTCGTGGTGACCCACAACGAGGAGATGACGCCGCTGTTTTCGCAGATCCTCAGGATCCGGGATGGGCGCCTCGTCTCCTAGGATCGCGCTCCGCCCGGCGCTCCGGCTCGCGCTCCGGCAGATCCGCGCTCACCGCCTCCGGTCGGCGCTCTCGGCGCTGGGCGTCCTCCTCGGCGTCGGCTCCGTCACGATGGTCGTGGCCGTCGGGGAGGGAACGCGTCGGGAGATCCGGGCGCGGTTCGCCGCCCTGGGCACCGACACCCTCATCGTGACGCAGCGGCCGCTCTCCCGGGAGGAAGGAGGAATCGGGCGGCGTCTCCATGTCAGGGGGCTGGCGCATCAGGACGCCCTCGACCTTCCTCTCGCGTGCGAGGAGGTCCGGGACGTGGCGCCGGAAGCGGAGGTCGAGACGGCGCTCGCCGAGGGGCGCTGGCGCGGCGGCCTCCGGGTTCTCGGGACGACGCCTTCCGGGCTCCGGATCCGGGGCGTCGCCGTCGTGGAGGGGCGAGCGTTCTCCGAGCGGGAGGCGGAAGCGGGTGACCGGGTGGCGCTCGTCTCCGAGGCCCTCTGGAGGAAGCTGGGCGGGGCGCCGGTCGGCGGCTCCCCGCCCGTCCTTCGGCTCGCTCAGACGCTCCTCGAGGTGATCGGCGTCTTCCGTGCGCCGGGATCCCTTCCTGAGGAAGCTCCCTGGAGCTCCTCCGGCGGGCCCGAGGTCGTCATTCCCCTGCGCGCGGCGGCCGGCCTCGGCGCCCCCGTGGACGACGTCCGCGGGATCTGCCTGACGCGGCTCCTCGTCAAGCTGAGATCCGACGACGACGACCTCCGGGCCGCTGCCCGTGTGGAGGAGGCGCTCCTCCGCGCTCATCGCGGCGTCCGCGACTTCGTGGTCGTCTCGCCGGTCCGGCTCCTGCGCGAGAAGGAAGGGACGAGTCGGAGCCTGCGCCAGATGCTCGCGCTGACCGGGGGCATCTCGCTTCTCGTCGGCGCGATCGGAATCCTCAACGTCATGCTGGCGAGCGTCAGCGAACGTCGCCGGGAAGTGGGGATCCACCGCGCGCTCGGAGCCCGACGGCGACAGGTCGTCCTCCTCTTCCTCTCGGAAGCCGTCCTGCTCGCGCTCCTGGGGGGCGTGCTGGGGCTCGTGGCGGGCGCCGCCCTGTCGGTCGCGGCGGCGCAGGTGGCGGGGTTTCCGGCCGTCGTCTCGCCCCTCGGCGTCGCCGTCGGATTCGCGACCTCGTTCGGAGTCGGCGTGGCCGCGGGCCTCTATCCCGCGGTCCAGGCGTCGTGGATGGAGCCGATGGAGGCCATGCGGACCTGAGAAGAAGACCGATCCCGGCGGCTAGAATGGCGCCAGCTTTCGCACCGCCCGGGGGCTTCTCGCGGACGAACCGGCTCCGCCGTCCCGGGCGACCTGGAGTTGAGAGAGATGACCGACCCTGACCAGCCCGTGCTGGACGAGAAGTTCGAGCTCCTCGGGAAGCTCGGCGAGGGCGGCATGGGCTCCATCTACAAGGTCCGTCATCGCCTGCTGAACCAGATCCTCGTCATCAAGACGATGACCCCGAAGTCGGCGGCGAGCCCCGAGCTCCAGAAGCGCTTCCTGCGCGAGGCACAGACCGCCACGCGGCTCCGGCACCCCGGCATCGTCTCGATCTACGACTTCGTCCTCCGGGAGGACGGGTCGGCCTACATGGTCATGGAATACCTCGAGGGAGCGAACCTCGCGGACGCCTTGCGGCGCTGCGGCCGGGTTCCCGCCGCCCTCGGCATGTTCGTCGCCGACCAGGTCCTCTCCGCCCTCGATTTCATGCACGAGAAAGGGGCGATCCACCGGGACATTTCGCCGGACAACGTCATGCTCTCGCGCGAGGAGACCGGCGTCCTCCGGGCGAAGCTCATCGACCTGGGGATCGCCAAGGTCCTCCGGGCCTCCGAAGAGCTGACCATGGGGAACGAGTTCATCGGCAAGCTCCGGTACGCGTCGCCCGAGCAGCTCATGCCGCGGGGGACCGCCGGCACGATCGACGGGCGGACCGACATCTACTCGTTCGGCGCCGTCGCGTACGAGCTCCTGACGGGGGTGAAGGCCTTCAAGGGCGACAACGTCCTCGCACTGTTCCACTCTCACCAGAGCGGCGAGATCGTCCCCTTCGAGGAGAGCGATCCCGACGGAGAGCTCTCGCCGGAGCTGCGGGAGATCCTGCTCCGGGCGATGGCGCTGCATCCGGACGACCGGTTCGCCACGGCCGAGGAGTTCCGGCAGGAGCTCTGGTCGCTGCTTCCGGGAAATCCGCTCGAGGACGCGGCCTCCCGGGCGTATATCCAGAAGGTCCTGGCCCTCTCGCCGGAGGACATCCTGTCCCTGGAGGGCCGGCCCCGGTCGGAGATCGGGCTCTCGCCGGGCGGGACGCGGCCCCGTTCGTCGCCGGGCGCATCCCGCGCCACGAGCGCAAGTCTCCGGGGCGGTGCGATCCCTTCGACGTCGGCCGGGGACGAGGATCAGACGATCCAGACTTCGACGCCCGGCGGCGCACGCGCGGCGACGTCCGCCCGGACCGCTCCGGCCTTCAGAGGGGAACCTCTTCAGGAGGCGCGCCCGCCGTCCGGGAGCGTCTCGGTGCGGGGGGCGCCGTCCGCCGCAGCTCCGATGCGTCCCGAGGCCGGGGAGGCCCCGGCGCCCATGCCGGAAGCCCGGAAGCGGCCTTCGCTCTCGACGCTCGCGCTGTCGGCGGCCGGGGTTGCCGTGGCTGGCGTCGCCCTGGCTCTCTGGCTCGGAAGAGGGCGACGGGAGCCGCCGCGAGCCGACGAGCCCCCGGCCCGCGCGCCGTCGCCGGCTGCCGGGGCTGTGGCGTCGACGGCGTCAACGGTGCCGACGGCTCCGCCGGCCAGCGTCCCGACGTCACCTCCGCCTGTTCCGACCTCCGTGCCGCCGTCCGAACCGGGCCCCCGGGCGACACCGGCCGCCGTCACCCGGCCGAGTCCGAGACCGAACCTCGTCGCCCAGGTCCGGGAGATCCCGACGGCTCCGCTGCCGCCTGCGGTCCGGGCGGCCGAACCACCGCTGGCCGGGATCCGGTTCTGCCCGCTGATCGACGCGACGTCGTACCAGCAGGGCGTCGTGAAGGAGCGGCCCAAGGGATTCGCATCCGATTCGAGCGAGTTCTTCAGGCGCGCACGGGACGATGCCGGCCGGATCCAGATCCGGCTGGCCGTCAGCCCGAAAGAGCCCGCCGAGGGCGAGGCCTTCCAGATCGTCGGCGACGTCGTCAACGGCGGCGATCTCGGGCTCGTGATCGAGCGGGTCGAGGAGTCGTCTCCCGCCGCCGCCGAAGGCTTCCGGGCCGTCTCCGGGCTCGTCCTGCCCCTCGAGATTCCCAGCGGGGGCGCCGCGCGGATCTACGCGTTCCGCGGCGTCGTCTCCGGGCGGAGCCCGTTCAACAAGGAGCTGCGGATCACCGACTCGCGCCAGGACACCTGGAAGACCTCCGTCCGGTTCCGCCCCTGCCCGGAGCCGTGAGGCACGGGACGGGCGCAACGGGGTAGCGCGGGATCGCCGTCGCGCTCACGTCAGCGGGGCGAGCCGTACCGGCTGGGTGTGCCAGACCTCGCGGACGTAGTCGCGAATCGACCGGTCCGAGCTGAAACGCCCCATCCGCGCGACATTCAGGATCGAGGCGCTCGTCCACCAGACCTCGTCGCTCCAGGCCCGGGAGACGCGCGCCTGGCACTCCACATAGGCGCGGAAGTCTGCCAGGACGAGGAAAGGGTCCTGCTCCACGAGGGAACGGACGAAGGGCCGGAAGAGGCCCGGATCTCCCGGCGCGAAGTGGCCCGACTCGATGAGCCAGAGGACGTCGGAGAGCTCCCGGTCGGCCTCGACGATCCCGCGTGGGTGGTAGCCCCGGCGCAGGCGCTCCTCCACCTCGGCCGCGGTCAGCCCGAAGAGGAAGAAATTCTCCTGGCCGACGGCGTCGCGGATCTCCACGTTCGCGCCGTCGAGCGTGCCGATCGTGAGGGCGCCGTTCAGGGCGAACTTCATGTTCCCCGTGCCGGACGCCTCCTTGCCCGCGGTGGAGATCTGCTCGGAGAGGTCCACCGCCGGGTAGATCCGCTGCGCGTTCTTCACGTTGAAGTCCGGGACGAAGACGACGGCGAGGAGCTCCTTCGCGACGGGGTGCCTGAGGAGGGTCTCTCCGACGGCGGTGGCCAGCCGGATGATCAGCTTCGCCGCGTGGTAGGCGGGCGCCGCCTTCCCCGCGAAGAGGAACGTGCGGGGCGCCATGCCCGCCACGTCGCCGCGGAGGATGCGCTGGTAGAGCCAGACGACGTGCAGCAGGTTCAGCTGCTGCCGCTTGTATTCGTGAATCCGCTTGCATTGCGCGTCGAAGAGCGTCTGCGGGTCGACGCGGCGGCCCATCGTCAGGTCGATCCAGCCTTCCAGGCGCTCCTTGTTGGCCTGCTTCACGGCGCGCCAGCGCTCCCGGAAGACCGCGTCCGCGGCGAGCCGCTCCAGCCCGGTCAGGCGGTCGAGGTCCATGAGCCAGCCGTCCCCGACGGCCTCGGTGATGAGCGACGACAGGCGCGGGTTCGACTGCCCGAGGAACCGGCGCGGCGTGACGCCGTTCGTGACGTTCGTGAACCGCTCGGGCCACATCGTGGCGAAGTCGTTGAGGACGGTCTCGCGCAGGAGCCGTGAGTGCAGCGCCGCGACCCCGTTCACCTTCCGGCTGGCGACGGTGGCGAGGTGGGCCATCCGGACGCTCTTCTCGCCGTGCTCGTCGATGAGGGAGAGGCGCGAGAGCCGCCCGTCGTCGTTCGGATCTCGCGCCCGCGCCTCGTCCAGGAACCGGCGGTTGATCTCGTAGACGATCTCGAGGTGCCGGGGGAGCAGGCGGCCCAGGAGCGGGAGGGGCCACGTCTCGAGCGCTTCGGGCAGCAGCGTGTGGTTCGTGTAGCTGAAGGAGCGCGACGTGATCTGCCACGCTTCGTCCCACCCCAGGCCGTGCTCGTCCATCAGGAGCCGCATCAGCTCCGGAACCGCGAGCGTCGGGTGGGTGTCGTTGAGCTGGATGGCGAACTTCTCGGCGAACTGGTCGATGGTGGTCCGCTGGAGGAGGAGGCGGATGCAGTCCTGAAGGGCGCAGGAGACGAAGAAGTACTCCTGCGTCAGCCGCAGCTCCTTGCCGGCTTCGCTGGCGTCGCTCGGGTAGAGGACCTTGGTGATGTTCTCGCTGCGGATCTTCTCGTCGACCGCGCGCCAGTACTCGCCGACCTGGAAGGCGTCGAGGTCGAACTCCTCCGACGCCACGGCTGCCCAGAGGCGGAGAAAATTGGTCGTCACCGTGCCGTAGCCCACGACCGGCGTGTCGTACGGGACGCCGCGAACGACGCGGGCGGGGGTCCATTTCACGCGGGAGCGGCCGGCGGCGTCCACGACGGTTTCGGTGAGTCCGCCGAACCCGACGGGATGCTCGATCTCGTACCGTCGGACCTCCCACGGGTTGCCGAACCGGAGCCACCGGTCGGTCCGCTCCGCCTGCCAGCCCCCGACGATCTCCTGGTCGAAGATGCCGAACTCGTAGCGGATGCCGTGGCCGATGGCGGGGAAGTCGAGCGTCGCCAGCGAGTCCATGAAGCAGGCCGCGAGGCGCCCGAGGCCCCCGTTGCCGAGGCCGGGCTCCTCCTCGTGCTCGATCAGCTCGTCGAGGCTCAAGCCGAGCGACTCCATGGCCTGTCGCACCGGCCTCTCGATGCCGAGGTTGAAGAGGTTGTTTTCGAGCTGCGGCCCCATCAGGTACTCGGCGGAGAGGTAGATGACCGTCCGGTGCTGCTCTTCGAGGTAGGTGCGCGCGGAGCGGATCCAGCGGTGCAGGATCCGGTCGCGCACCGCGCGGGCCAGCGCGAGGTAGTGGTCGTTCCGCGTCGCCACGCCCGGGAACTTGGCGACCTCGAAGAAGAGCTTCTCGACGAACGACTTCCGGATGGCCGCGGCGTCGGAGCCGAGCACCACGTCGTCCGCGTTGATGTCCTTCGCCTGGCGGCTGGAGAGCATGGCCGATCATAGGAGATCCGGCCGACTCCCTTCCCGCTTGCAATAGGGACTAGAATCCGCGCAGAAACACGTTTCTGACGGGCCGTCGGAAAGAGGCGCCGCCGCGCCGGGGGGACGCGCCCCGCTCCCTTCCTCCGACCCGGGGAGGCGACGGCGATGGGCCTCTCCGCGGGAATGCGGCTCGGCCCATACGAGATCCTCGGCCCGCTCGGCGCGGGCGGCATGGGCGAGGTCTACCGCGCTCGGGACACGCGGCTGGGGCGCCAGGTCGCCGTCAAGATCCTCCCCGACTCGGTCTCGAAGGACCCCCGTCGCGCCGCCCGGTTCGAGACGGAGGCCCGCGCCCTCGCCGCGCTCTCCCACCCCGGCATCCTCGACATCCACGACTTCGGGCAGAGCGACGGTCGCGCTTACGCGGTGACGGAGCTGCTGGACGGCGAGACCCTGCGGGACCGGATGACCGGTGAACTGTTCACCTGGCGGAAGGCCGCCGAGGTCGCCGCCGCGATCGCTGACGGCCTCGCCTCGGCCCACTCGGCCGGAATCGTCCACCGGGACCTGAAGCCGGAGAACGTCTTCCTGACGTCCGACGGACGCGTGAAGATCCTCGATTTCGGTCTCGCAAAGGTCGTCGAGGTGGTCTCCGAGGACGCGGTGACGGTGACCTCGCCGTCCGGCGGCGCGGTTTCGGTGGACGGAGAGGTCGTCGGGACCCTCTCGTACATGGCGCCCGAGCAGCTTCGGGGGCGCCGGGTCGACGGCCGCACGGACATCTTCGCCCTCGGGTGCGTCCTCTTCGAGATGCTCTCCGGGAAGCGTCCCTTCGCCGGGGAGACGCCCGCGGACACCATTTCGGCGGCTCTTCACGGCGAGCCCAGGGCCCTCGATGCGTCGGCGGTCCCGCCGGCCCTCGCGCGCATCGTATTCCGGTGCCTGGAAAAACGGCCGGAGGACCGGTTCGACACGGCGCACGACCTCGCGCTCGCCCTCCGTAGCGTCTTGACGGACCAGCAACCCGCCGCGAGCCCTGCAGAGAGAACGAAGCCTCGCCGCCG
>DATIWM010000166.1:0-24033 GCA_035519355.1 Thermoanaerobaculia bacterium
GTTCTCCGGCTTCAGGTCCCGGTGGACGATTCCCTTCACGTGCGCGGCGGCGAGGCCCTCGGCGATCTGCGTCGAGATCTGAAGCGCCCTCCGGAGCGGCGGTCTTCCGGCGTCGAGGAGCCTCCTCAGGGTCTCCCCCTCGAGGAGCTCCATCGCGAACCATGCCCGTCCTTCCTCCTGGCCCACGTCGAAGACGGTGACGACGTTCGGGTGGTTCAGGAGCGAGGCCGCCCGCGCCTCCGCGCGGAACCGGGCGACCCGCTCGACGTCCGCGGCGAAGCTGTCGGGGAGGACCTTCAGCGCGACCTCGCGCCCGAGGCGGGAATCCCGCGCCCGCCAGACCTCCCCCATCCCGCCCGCGCCAATCCGGACGGAGATGACGTACGGCCCCAGTCTCGAGCCTTCCGCGAGAGGCATCCGAACCCCGAATTCCAACGGGCGATCCAGCCCGATTCTGCCTGAAGGGGTCCGCGACCCCGCCCGTCCCGCGGACGCGCCTGAGAAAGAACTCAGGAAACGCCGAGGACTTCCTGTGGCGGGCGCTCCACATTCCGCCGCATGAAACAGAGAGACTGCATCTCAATTGTCGTCCTCGCCGGTCTCCTCACGGTGCATTCCGCCCCGCTCTCCGCCGCCGGCCCGCACAGCGTCTACAGAACCGTCACCAGGGCGGAATGAAAGGACGCGACCCGCGAATGGAGGTCGTCATGACGACACGCAGAGCCTCAGTCACCCTCGCCGTCGTGCTATCCGCCCTCTTCGGCGCCGCCTGCAAAGAGGGGAAATCGCCGACCGAGCCCGCCGCCACCGTCGCGACGCCGACGCCGACGCCCGTTCCGCAGCCCGTCTCGCTGTCGGGCGTCGTTCGCGACCAGTCGGGCGCGCCCTACGGACCCGCCTTGGTCGCCTGCGAGATCGGGAGCACCTACGTGAGCACCGAGGCGCGAATGGAGCCTCCCGGCCAGTACCGCATCACGGGCCTCAAGCCCGGGGGCGCGCGGGTCAGGGTCTTCGTACAGGGCCAGGTCGCCTCGCAGGATTTCAACGTGAACCTCCTGCCGGGGGACAACACCTTCGACCCGCGCATCACCGTCGTCCGCGGCGAGGCGGCGTCGATGAGCGGCTTCGTCCGGCTGGCATCCGGCTCGCCGGCTCAGGGTGTTTACGTGTGGTGTCAGATGAAGGGAGCCCGCGTAGCGGCTGACGGTTCTTACGTGCTGACGGGGCTCTACGCCGGTCGTTGGGACGTCTTCCTAGGGGACTGGTACGGACAAGAGGGCACAAACGAAACGGTGACCCTGAGCCCGGGGGCCAACACCGTCAACTTCACGATTCCGAATTGAGGTACGCACGAAGACGATTGGAAGGCTCCGACCGCGGCCGACGGCAGTTACAGCCTCGCGGCCTCCAATCTGGTGAGACGGAGGCGACCTTCACCTATACGTACAGCGACGGCAAGGGGAGGATGGCCACAGACCTCCAGGTGTCCAGGTTCACGCTCATACCCGGCGCGAACACCTTGGACTGGTGGCCGTATGATTGATGGGTCCGGTCGCGAGGTCGAGGATTGAGCGGCGGGCCGCACCCACGAGCGGATGGCGGCCCTCCGGCGGAACAGGCGGGAGGTCCTCATAATCCCGGCATCCTGAACGGAACGGAGGACCGCCCGATGCCGAAGGCCGCCGCCAGCGCCGCCGCCCTGCTCTTCCTCTCCCTCCCCCTCGCCGCGGACCCGCTCGTCGTGACATGCGGGAAGCTGCTCGATCCCGCGACGAGGAGTGTGAAGTCGAACGCTGTCGTCGTCATCGAGGGCCGGACGGTCGTGGCGTCCGCGCCCGCGGGGGCGAAGACACTCGACCTCTCCGCCTTCACCTGCCTCCCCGGCCTCATCGACGCGCACACGCACCTTCTCCTCCAGGGGGACGCCACCTCGGCCGAGTACGACGAGCAGGTCCTGAAGGAGTCGACGCCCTACCGCGCCCTCCGCGCCGCGGCCGCCGGACGGATCGCCCTCGAGCACGGCTTCACGACCGTGCGGGACCTCGGCACCGAAGGGGCCGGTTTCACCGACGTGGACCTGAAGAAGGCCTTCGCGCTCGGGATCCTCCCCGGCCCGCGCGTCGTCACGTCCGGCCCCGCCATGGGAACGACGGGCAGCTACCCGCTCCTTGGCTTCTCGTGGGAACGGAAGATGCCGGACGGCGTCCTGAAGTGCGACGGCGCCGACGACTGCCGCAAGGCCGTGAGATACCAGGTCCAGTACGGCGTCGACTGGATCAAGCTCTACGCCGACCGGTCGTACTACCGGACGCCGGACGGGAGCTGGGCCGCGATCGCCAACTACACGCCCGAGGAGATCGGCGCCATCGTCGACGAGGCGCACCGCCTCCGCAAGAAGGTCGCCGCCCACTCGATGACCCCGACAGGACATCGCTCCGCCCTCGCGGCGGGGGTCGACTCCATCGAGCACGGCGACATCCTCGACGAGGCGACGGTGAAGACGATGGCGGCCCGGAAGATCCCGTACTGCCCGACCATCACCGTCGCCGACTTCGTCAAGGGACCCCGCTCCAAGACGAACCCCGTCTGGGACCAGCTCTGGGCCGCCTCGCAGGATTCGTTCCGGCGTGCG
Source organism: Thermoanaerobaculia bacterium (assembly GCA_035519355.1). Taxonomy (GTDB): domain Bacteria; phylum Acidobacteriota; class Thermoanaerobaculia; order UBA5066; family UBA5066; genus DAOMFB01. Next base: position 2,633 of record DATIWM010000166.1, read on the forward strand.
CACGCGGCCGGCGTCCCGATCGCCTTCGGGACGGACGCCGGCGGGTTCGACTGGGACAAGCGGAACCAGGCCGAGGAGTTCTCGTTCATGGTCGCGTGGGGGATGACGCCCTGGGAGGCGATCCGGTCGGCGACGACCGTGGCCGCCGAGCTCCTCGGGCCGTCCCCGGACGGGCGGCTCGGCTGCCTCGAGCCCGGCTGCGCGGCCGACCTCGTCGCCGTCGCGGGCGACCCGCTCGCCAGCGTGAAGGTGCTCGAGGAGGTGAAAGCCGTCGTGGCCGCCGGCCGCGTCGTCAAGGGGGGAAAGTGAGGAACCCCGTCCGTCTTCTCGCGCTCGCCGTCTCGCTGCTTCTCTCGGCCTCCCGGCCACTCGCGGCCGCCGACGCGCCGAAAGGGGAGCGCTTCTCCCTCGACGACCTCGCGAAGATCGTCCGGGTTTCGTCACCGCAGATCTCGCCCGACGGGGCGTCGATCGCCTTCGTCGTGACGCGGGCCGACGTCGAGAAGAACAGGTGGGTTCCCGAGCTCGACCTCGTCGACGTGGCGACGGGCGCCCGTCGCGTCCTGACGCGCGACCGGAAGGGGGTCGCCCACCCGCGGTGGTCCCCCTCCGGAGACCGGCTCGCCTTTCTCGCGGCCGACGGAACGGAGAAGGACGCGAAGAGCCAGATCTGGGTCCTTCCGATGGCGGGGGGCGAGGCACAGAAGGTGACCGCGGCGCCCACCGGCGTCCAGCACTTCGCGTGGCGGCCGGACGGAAGCGCCCTCGCGTTCGCTTCCGAGGACGAGAGACCCGACAAGGCCGAGATCGAGAAAGGGAACGACCTCTTCGAGGTGGGGAACGACCACCTCTTCGTGACCGAGGCCCCGATGCCCGTCCACGCCTGGCTCGTCCCGTCGGAGGGGGGCGAGGCGAAACGGCTGACATCCGGATCGTGGAGCCTTCCCGAGGCCCTCCCGCCGAGCCCGCCGTCGTCGCCGCTGTCGTGGTCGCCCGACGGGAAACTCCTCGCGTTCGTTCGCGTCGAGACGCCTCACTCGGGAGACAACGACCGGAGCACGGTGAGGATTCTCGACGTGGCGTCGGGCGCGATCCGCGCCGTGACCGGGAAGACGCACTTCGAGGGGTATCCCGTCTTCTCGCCCGATGGGACGCGGCTCTCGTACTGGCGCCCGCGCGACGGCGACCCGAACAACGTGAACGATGTCCACGTCACGTCCGTGGCGACCGGGGGCGAGGGAACGAACCTGACGAAGCCGATCGACCGCTGTTTCTACGCGTCGGTCTGGACGTCCGGCGGCAAAGCCCTCCTCGTCGGCGGACACGACGGGACGCGCGTCTCGCTCTGGCTCGCGCCGCTCGACGGCCCGGCGAAACGGCTCGAGCTGGGTGACGTCCACCCGGCCTGGTCCTTCTTCGTCGATGCGACCACGGGAAGGAACGGCTCGATCGCCTTCGTCGGGAGCGAACCCGGCCGTCCGCCGGAGCTCTGGGTCATGGCCTCCGCCACGGCGACTCCGAGGCGGCTGACCGACCTGAACGCCGGGATCGCCAGCCGGGACCTCGGAAAGGTCGAGACCTTCACGTGGCAGGGGCCCGACGGTTGGAAGGAAGACGGCGTCCTCGTCCTTCCGCCCGGCTTCGCGCCGGGGGCGAAGGTACCGCTCGTCCTCTACATCCACGGCGGGCCGCAGGCGGCCTCGACGCGCGCCTTCTCGCCCGCGGCGCAGCTCCTGGCCGCGCAGGGCTGGGCGGTCTTCTCGCCGAACTACCGGGGAAGCGACAACCTCGGGAATGCCTATCAGCGGGCGATCTTCAACGACGCCGGGGACGGGCCGGGCCGGGACGTCCTCGCCGGCCTCGACGCGCTCGTCAAGCGGGGATTCGTCGACCCCTCGCGGATCGCCGTGTCGGGGTGGTCCTACGGCGGCTACATGACGTCGTGGCTCATCGGCCACGACACCCGCTGGAAGGCGGCGGTCGCGGGAGCGGCGGTGACGGACCTTGCCGACCAGTACTCCTTCTCCGACTTCAACGTCCAGAACCGATATTCGATGAAGGGGATGGCGACGCCCTTCTCTCCCGGGGGCGAGGCGCTCTACCGCGCGCAGTCGCCGATTGCGTATGCGACGCGGGCGAAGACGCCGACGCTGATCCTCTCCGACACGGGTGACTTCCGCGTCCCGCACACGCAGTCTTTCCGGCTCTTCCACGCCCTGAAGGAGGCCGGCGTCGAGACCTCCTTCGTGGCGATCCCCGTCGGCGGCCATTTTCCCGGCGACCCGGTCCGCTCGCGGGAGGTCTGGCGCCGCTGGATCGGGTGGCTGGAGGCGAAGCTCAAGTGAGGGCGGGCGCCGCGCTGGCGGTGCTCCTTCTCGTCCCGGCGGCCGCTCAGGGCCAGGACGCCTGGCGCGTCGTCGCCCTCTACGGCCAGGCCTCCGCCCCGACGTCACAGGGTTTCGCCGAGTCGGGCGCGCTCGCGCTGGGACGGGAGTGGCCCCTCGGGAAGGGATTCGGGCTTTCCGCCGAGCTCTACCCGCTCTTTCTCGTCCGCCTGACCCGCGTCGACCTCCCCGAGAGGCCGCGCGAGACCGTCTGGGCGGTCGCCGCCTCTCCCCTCCTCTCCTACACGTTTCTTCCGGAGAAGGCGCGGGTCCGGATCCGTCTCGAGGCGGGCGTCGGCCTCTTCTGGGGCTTCTCGCCCGTCCCGGCCCAGGGCTCCCGCTTCAACTTTCTCGACCAGCTCGGGGCCCTTCTCGTCTTCCGGCTGGACTCCGGTTCCCGGATCGCCGCCGGACTCTGCCGCTTCCACGTCTCGAACGCCCACCTCTACGGATCTGTCGACCCGGGCCTCAGCTTCTATTCGGGCGCCGTCTCGTTCTTCTGGCCTCCCGGAAAATGAAACGGGGCCGCCCGGAGGCGGCCCCGAGTAGCTCCGCAACGGCAGGAGAACGCTACTTCTTCTTCGCCGCCTTCGGGACCGGCTTGGGGGCGTACCCCTTCGGGCCGATCTTCCCGATCGCCGCGACCTCCTCGAAGTACTTCGCGAAGGAGATCATGCCGCCTTCGGCCTGCTCCCAGTCGTAGTTCTCGTTGGGCGCGTGATAGCCGTGCTCTGGCAGGGAGAGGCCGAGGAAGAGGACCGGCGCCTTGAGGACCTTCTCCATCGTGACGACGGCGCCGATGGAGCCCCCCTCGCGGACGAAGACCGGTTCCCGACCGAAGGCGAACTTCACCGAGCGGCGGACGGCGTCCGCGAGCGGGCCGGTCGTGATCCCCTGGTACGGGTCGAGCCGGTTCTCGAGCGTCACCTTCACGTCGGGGTTCTTCGACTTGACGAACTTCGTGACGAGCTTGGCGATCTTCGCGCCGTTCTGCTTCGGCACGAGGCGGCACGAGACCTTGATCTCGGCGCGCGGCGGAATGATCGTCTTGATTCCGGGGCCCGTGTAGCCGCCGACGAGGCCGTGCAGCTCGAAGGTCGGCGCCGCCCAGATCCGCTTCATGACGTCCAGGGTGTCCTTCGTCCGGATCTTCTTGAACAGGTGGTCCTTCATGAAGCCGGACACCGTGAAACCCGACCGCGCGAAATCGGCGAGCTCCGCCTTCGTCGGCGGGATGACGTCGTCGTAGAACCCCGGGATCTTCACCCGGCCCGTCGTCGCGTCGAAGCACTGCGAGACGAGCTGTGCCAGCTCGGAGATCGGGTTGCGGGCGGCTCCGCCCGTCACACCCGAGTGCTGGTCGGTCGTCCCGGTCTCGAGGGAGAAGGTGAAGCCCTGCAGACCCCGGAGGCCCGCCGGGGCGGCCGGCTTCCCGCGGGCGATCCAGATCGTGTCCGAGACGATCACGGAGTCCGTCGCGATCTGCGCCGCCGCCGCGGAGATCCCCTTGTGGAAGCTCGGCGACCCGATCTCCTCCTCGAACTCCCAGAGGACCCGGAGGTTCACGTGGAGCTTCGCCGCCATCGCGGCCTTGATGCCGAACAGGGCCGAGAGTGCGGGCCCCTTGTCGTCGGTGGTGCCGCGGCCGAAATAACGGTCCCCCTGCTTCGTGAAGACGAAGGGCTCCGTCTCCCACGGCTCCGTCTCCTTCGACGCGGGCTGCACGTCGAGGTGGTTGTAGACGGTGACGGTCGGCCAGGCCGGGTTGTTCCCCCACGCCCCGTGGACGATGGGGTTTCCGCCGGTCTCGAGGACCGTGGCGGCCCCGCCGAACCTCCGGATCGTCTCGGCGGCGAGCTTGGCCCCCTCGTGGATCGCCGTCTTCATCGTCGGGTCGGAGGAGACCGTCGGAACCTCCACGAACTCCTTCAGGAAGCTCTCGAACGACTCGCGGTTCTTCTGGGTGAAGGAAAGCAGTTTTTCTTTTTCGAAGTGGCTCATGCCGGGGAGTTTACCCCCCCGGAGGGGTCACTCCCCGGAGGGAGTCTCGGGGCCCGCCGGGGGCCGGCTGCGGCGCTCCAGACGCTCGCGCCGCCGGAGCTGCCGCTCCTCTTCCTGCTTGTAGAGGTACTTGATGGCGTGCTTGGGAATGAGGAGATTCGGCGCCCCCTCGCGGTTCACCTTCAGGACGTCCTTGTCGTACCACTCGATCCAGCCCCGGATCTCCTCGCCATCCAGGAGCTTCACGACGATCGGGGTCCGCGCCTGCATCTGCTTGAGGTAATAGAACGCCTCGGCGTTCGTCTGTTCCGGCGGGGCCATCTTCCGGGACGACGGGACCCGCAGCCCCTGATCCCGCCGGATCTCGGCGAGGGACGGACGGATCAGCTTGCGCGGGCCCAGCTCGGCGACTCCCTCCGGGGCGGAGGTCGGCACGGGGGGCTCGCCGCCGGCCGGCGGCTTTCGGGACGTGGCCATCACGTCATCTCCTACGGATCTTGCGGCAGGATGTTTAGTGGGCGGAGTCTACCCGATCGCCCGGCCGCTGCGAGTGTGTCTCAGGACGCCGGGGGAGCGGCCGGCGGGGCCGGAGCCGGCGCGGGCGGAGGCACCGGTGCGGCCGGTGCGGCTTTCTCGGCGCCGTGTCCCATCCGGCGGGCGGCCTCGATTCCCCCTTCGAGCTCGTACGCCACACAGCACTTCAGCCGGCCGCAGTGTCCCGTCAGCTTTGCCGGGTTCGGGGTGATCCCCTGCATCTTGGCCATCTTGATCGCGACGGGGTGGAAGCCCCGAAGCCAGGTCGAGCAGCAGAGGGTCAGCCCGCACGACCCGATGCCGCCGAGGAGCTTGGTCTCGTCCCTCACGCCCATCATCCGGACGTCCGTCCGCATCTCGAACTTCTCCGAGACGGCCCGGGCGAGGTCGCGGGTCTCGACCTTCTTGTCGGCGGTGAAGAGAAGGACGATTTTCCGGCGGTCGAAGCCGACCGCGGCCTTGACCACGTTCAGCTCGAGGCGCCTCTCCGCGGCGAAGCCCTCGGCGAAGGTCTTCGCCTCCCGCTGCAGGTCGAGCCGCTCGGCGTAGTCGGCGTACTCCGAGTCGGACGCGAGGCGGAGGAAGCGCTTCGCTTTCTTCGCCGAGCAGGCCTTCGCGAGGAGCGGCGTCGTCGTCGTCACCTCGGCGAACTCGGGGCCCCCGTCGGACTCGACGATGACCCGCTCGCCCGGCTTCACCTGCACCTCACCCGTGAAGACGAGCGTCGCCTTTCCGTCCTCGGCGTCGGCCAGCCGGACCCCCACGTAGTTTCCGCCGGGGTTCGTCAGCGTCCCGAGCGAGCAGCTCGTGCAGCCCCCCATCGCCCCATTGTGCCAAACCCGGCCGGCGGCCGCCCGGGGGTGCTTAAATGAAGGGGCTCTCAGGAGGCTTCGCGTGTCCGGTTCCCCGTGGCTCCGCTACCGCGCCCTGTCGCTGCACCTCCCGTCTCTCGGCGTGGCGGTCGACCTCTCGAAGGCCTCGCTGCCCGAGGACGCGTTCCTCCGCGACCCGCTGGTCACCCGCGGGTTCCCCGAGGCCTTCGCCGCGATGGAGGCCCTCGAGCGGGGGACGGTCGCCAACCCCGACGAGAACCGGCGGGTGGGGCACTACTGGCTCCGCGCGCCCGAACGGGCGCCCGACCCGGCCATCCGCGCCGTCATCGAGGCGACCGTCGCCCAGGTGAAGTCCTTCGCGGCCGACGTCTCCACCGGACGGATCGGGCCCCCGAAGGGACACCGTTTCCGCAACCTCCTCGTCGTCGGAATCGGCGGCTCGGCGCTCGGGCCGCAATTCCTCGCCGACGCCCTCGCCGCGCCGACCGACCGCCTCCGCCCCTTCTTCTTCGACAACACGGACCCGGACGGCATGGTGCGGGTGCTGGCCCGGATCGCCACCTCCGGGGGCCTCGCCGTGACGCTGACCGTGGTCATCTCCAAGTCGGGAGGCACGCCGGAGACGCGAAACGGGATGCTCGTCGCGGAGGAGGCCTACCGCCGGACCGGCCTCGACTTCGGCCGTCATGCCGTGGCGATCACGGGCGGGCGGAGCGGGCTCGACGCCGTGGCAGTGCGCGAGAAGTGGCTCGCGCGCTTCCCGATGTGGGACTGGGTCGGCGGGCGGACGTCGGTCACGTCCGCCGTCGGCCTCCTGCCGGCCGCCCTGCAGGGGATCGACGTGGCCGCCTTCCTGGCCGGCGCGGCTGCGATGGACGAGGCGACGCGGGTCCCCGACGTGGCCCACAACCCCGCGGCCCTTCTCGCCCTCGCCTGGTACCGCGAGACGGAGGGACGGGGGCAGAAGGACATGGTCGTCCTCCCCTACAAGGACCGGCTCCTCCTCTTCTCCCGCTACCTCCAGCAGCTCGTCATGGAGTCGCTCGGGAAGGAGACGGACCTCGCCGGCCGGACCGTGGAGCAGGGGCTCTCGGTCTACGGGAACAAGGGCTCGACCGACCAGCACGCCTTCGTTCAGCAGCTTCGCGACGGGATCGCGAATTTCTTCGTGACGTTCCTCGAGGTGGCGAAGGACCGGGGGGACGGGAAGCCCTCGCTCGCCGTCGAGCCCGACGTGACCGCCGGCGACTATCTCCTCGGGTTCCTTCTCGGGACGCGTCGGGCCCTGGCCGAGAAGGGGCGCCCGTCGATCACGCTCACGCTGCCGGACGTCTCGCCCCGCTCGGTCGGAATGCTGATCGCCCTCTACGAGCGGACGGTCGGTCTCTACGCCTCGCTGGTCGGGATCAACGCGTACAACCAGCCCGGCGTCGAGGCGGGAAAGAAGGCCGCGGCGGCCGTCCTGGAGCTGCACCGGAAGCTGCTCGCCGACCTCCGCTCGCGCACCCGGCATTTCCGGACGGCCGAAGAGATCGCGCGGGCGATCGACGCGGAAGCCGAGACGGAGACGGTCTTCAGGCTCCTGTCGCACCTCGCGGCGAACCCGGAGCACGGCGTGGCGCGCCGCGACGGCCCGACTCCTTACGACGTGCTCTTCGGCCTTCCCTAAGGCGCTCTCTTGAGGCTCTTCACGAGCGCGTCGAAGGCGGCTTTCGCCTTCGCGACGCTCTTCTTCGGCCCGGTCAGCTTGAAGAAGACGGCGCCTCCCGATCCTTCGGCGATCGCGCCCTCGAGCGTGAAACCCTTCTTCGGCGCGCTCGGAGCCCCGCCCATCCCCATCGCGCCCGTGTAGGTCCCTTCGGCCATGCAAAGCGTCACCGGAATGTCGCCGACCTTCATCTGGGAACGCATCGGTTTCTTCCCGCCGGGCTCGGGCGTCATCTGGGCGAACCAGCGCTCGACGTTGGCGTCGATGCCGCCCCCCTGCCCCGGCCCGAAGTAGAAGACCGCCACCTCTCCCCCTTCCGGGTCGCCCCCCGCGGCCGGCGTCCGGTAGGTCGCCACCCGCATGGAGGAGGCGGGCGCGCCGACCCAGCCCTTCGGGAGGGTCCAGCTGAGGCCGCCGGCCGTCGTGGGGCTGTCGATGACCGCCGCCGCGGAGCCGGCGTGAGAGGAGGCGAGTTGGGCGAGGACGAGGAGCGCGGCAAACGTCATGGCGGACATTCTTCCATACTGGCCCCGTGGCGACCCTTTCCGATCTCTCCCTCCGGAACCGTCTCTTCATGGCGACGTACCGGGTCCGGGCGCTCGAGCCGGTTCCGTTCGCCCTCCCTCGAAAGCCGCTCCGCGAGGCGCGGGTCGCCCTCGTGACGACCGGCGCCGTCTACGCGCCGGGCCAGAAACCGTTCGACGAATCGGTCAAGGGAGGCGACGTCTCCTTCCGGGAGATCCCGTCCGACGTCGACGTCTCCACCCTCGGCATCGCTCATAAGTCCGACGCGTTCGACCCGGCCGACTTCCGCAGGGACCGGAACCTCGGTTTCCCGCTCGACCGGCTCCGCGAGATGGCCGCCCGGGGCGAGATCGGGGAGCTGAACCGGCGCCACCTCTCGTTCATGGGGTCGATCACGGCCCCGGGGCGGCTCCTCGCCGGGACGGGGCCGAGGGCGGCGGATCTTCTGTCAGAAGACGGCGTGGACGTCGCTCTCCTCGTCCCGCTCTGACCGGTCTGTCACCAGACCGTCGGTCTGGTCGCGGGAGAGCTCGAGGCGCGCGGGATCGCCACGACCTCCGTCTCGGTCCTCCGGGAGATCACGCGGAAGGTCCGGACGCCCCGGGCCCTCTTCGCCGACCTGCCGCTCGGATCTCCCCTGGGCCGGCCGGACGACGCGGAACTCCAGACGCGGATTCTCCGCGCCGCCTTCGCGCTTCTCTCGCACTCCGGCCCGCCGCCGGTGCTCGTCGACTTCCGCTAGCGGAGAAATGCCCCGGAGCGCTCGCGGAGGATCTCGAGCGGGCCCTTCCCGATGTCGCGGCGGAAGTGCTTCCCCTCGAACCGGATCTTCTCGGCCGCTTCGCGCGATTTCTTGAGCGCCGTCGAGAGCGACCGGCCGCGGGCGCAGACCGAGAGGACGCGCCCCCCGGCCGTGACGAGCTTCCCGTCGCGGTCGCGTGCCGTTCCGGAATGGAAGACGACCACGTCCGGGTCCTCCATGACCTCTTCGATTCCCTCGATCGCCTTTCCGCGCTCGTACGGGCCCGGGTATCCCTCGGCGCTCAGGACGACGCAGGCCGTCGCCTCGCGACGCCAGGCGATCATCCCGGCGTCTTCAAGCCGGCCCCGCGCCGCGGCCACGAGGAAGGGGACGAGGTCGCTTTCCAGGCGGAGGAGGATCGACTGCGTCTCCGGATCGCCGAAGCGGACGTTGTACTCGAGGACGCACGGGACGAGGCCGTTCTCGAGCATGAGGCCGACGTACAGAACCCCCCGGAAAGGGCGCCCCTCGGCGACCATCCCCTTCAGCGTCGGGTGGACGATGTACGTCAGGACGTCGGCGGAGGTGGCGGCGTCGAGGACGACCGAAGGGGAATGCGACCCCATGCCGCCGGTGTTCGGGCCGCGGTCGTTGTCGAAGACCTTCTTGTAGTCCTTGGTCGTCGCGAGCGGCACGGCCAGCGTCCCGTCGCAGAGGCAGAGGAAGCTGACCTCCTCGCCCGTGACGAACCGCTCGACGAGGAGCCGGTCGCCGGCCGACCCGAACACCCGCTCTTCGAAGAAGAGGCGGAGCGTCTTGTCGGCCTCGTCCCGGGTCGTCACGATGACGACGCCTTTTCCCGCCGCGAGCCCGTCCGCCTTGAAGACGCACGGCAGGCCCACCTTCTTCACCGCGGCCTCGGCCTCGGCCCGCGTCTGGCAGACCTCGGCCGCCGGCGTCGGGATGCCGTACTTCTGCATGAAGGACTTCGAGAAGACCTTGGACCCCTCCAGCTCGGCGGCGAGGCGGTTCGGGCCGAAAGCAAGGAGTCCGCGGCCCGTCAGCTCGTCGACGAGGCCGAGGGTCAGGGGGAGCTCCGGGCCGACGACCGTCAGATCGACCGACATCGACTCGGCGAAGTCGGCCAGCTCCACGACGTCCTCGATGCCGATCGGGACGCAGGTGGCCTTCTCGGCGATGCCGGGGTTCCCGGGGGCGCAGAAGATCTCGGTCACCGCCGGAGACTGGGCGAGCTTCCAGACGAGGGTATGCTCGCGCCCGCCCGAGCCCACCACGAGGATCCGCATGGCAGCCGGATCATAAGTCAGGTGAATGATTCCGCTTGAAATGCCCCGCGCGTGGTTTTAGGCTACCTCCTGACACTACAGGTCGAGATGTCTTCGTACGTCTTCGCCCCGCCTTCGACCCCCCCGGAGGGCTCCCCGTGAGCCCCGCCGCAGCGCCGGGTCCCGAAGCGGCCCGCCGGGCCGCCGAGGAGGCGCGGTCGCGCGGCGCCGCCCTCGTCGCGGAGGGCCAGGTCGGCGAGGCGCTGACCCACCTCGACCAGGCCCTGTCGCACGCCCGCAGGACGGGGGACGAGGCCTTCGTCGACTGGATCTTCGCCTCCCGCGCCGCGGCGGCCGTCGACCTGGGGGCCTCCGACGCCGATCTCCTCGAGCTGAAGGAGATCCTCCTCCGGCGCACCGACGCGCCGACGGCCTTCCGCGTCGCCTACGCGCTGGCCATCGCCTTCGACCTCCGCCGCGACACCCGGAAGGCGCTTTTCTACGCACGGATCGCGCAGCGTCACGCCGAGGAGCTCGGCGAGCCCGCGTTCCTCGCTTCCACGGCGAACCACCTGGGCGCCGTGCTCCTCGCCTCGAGCCGGTTCGAGGAGGCCGAGGCGGCGCTCCGGCAGGCGCTCGAATGGAACGGGAAGGAGCCGGGCGACTCGGAGGTCTGGCGGGCCCAGACCACCGACAACCTCGGCTACTGTCTCATCGCGCTCGACCGGGTCGACGAGGGGATGTCCCTCGTGCACGAGGCGCTCGAGACGCTCCGGAAGAGGAAGGCCGACGCCCACCTCGTCTACCCCCTGATGGACCTCTGCTTCGCCTACCTGAAGAGCGACCGGTTCGCCGAAGCCCGGTTCTTCGGCGAGGCGGCGCTCGAGAAGCTGGAATCGACGGGGCCGACCGGCGACGCTTCCGTCGAGAAGAACCTCCTCTATCTCCTCGGCGAGGCGTGCCACCTCGCGGGCGACGAGGGAGACGCCGAGACCTACTTCAGCCGCCTGGCCCGCCACTACCCCGGGTTCAAGAACCTCCGGACCTACCTCGAGGTCTTCGACCTCCGGAACGTCATCAACCTGAGAACCTGACCGTGAGAGCGAAACCGGCCCGCCTTCTCCGCTTCGCCCCGGCCCTGGCGCTGGCGGCGATTCTCTTGGCCGCATCGACGGCCTCGACGGCCTCGGCGGCCTCGGCGGTCCTCTCGAAGGCGGGGACCCTCTACGAGGTCTACGCGACGACGTACGGACAGGTCGTGGGCGACGCCGCCGGGCAGGACGCCGCCACGCCGGTTCTCGCGCTCCGGACGACGCCCTCGGGCGCCGCGCCGGCCGTCCAGATCGTCGACGGAACGCTCGACAGCGACGTGGAGGGCTCCGAGTCGATCGAGTTCGAGGAGGAGAGCCAGACGGTCTTCCTCGTCTTCACGAAGGAGCAGAGCCTCTTCCGGGGCGTCAACGTCGCCCTCCTGCGCGACGGACAGTGGTCCGTGCAGCTCCTGCTCCCGACGTCGGGCTTCACCCTCGCGATGAACCCGAAGATGTCCCTCACGCGCCAGAAGTACCTCGACGCCTCCGCGGAGGACGCCAGCCAGACCGTCGAGAAATGGCGCTCGATCGTCTCGGTCGTCTGGTGGGAGGAGGGCACGCTCTCCCAGGCACGGTACTCGGCCCTCTTCGTCGAGGACGGCGCCCTGAACCGCGACGCCATCCAGAGCTACGGCCTGAACGATCTCGTCGGGGCCTCGGGGCCGACCAGCACGGCGGGGCGGAGCCCGGCCAGCTACAGCTTCCCGGCGATCCAGAGGAGCTACGCGGGCGACGGGAGCGTGCTCGTCTCCTTCGCGAACCTCGCATCGCAGCGGCAGACGGTCGCCTCGATCAGCTTCCAGTCCCTGCCGGACGCGGGCCCGGGCCTGACCGGACCGGTCGCCTATTCGCGCCACCGCCCCATCGTGCGGACCTCCGGCGACGGGTCGATTCCGGGCGGCGGCATCGCTCTGGCGATGAGCCCCGGAACGGTCATCTCGCCGGGAGGCTCGCTGACGTTCTGGTGGATCGAGGGCTCGACGATGAAGATCCTCTCCGGGGACGCGCCGGCCGACGCGGCGCCCCTCTCGATCCCCATCCGGCCGGACTTCTCGGTCGACAAGGCGCTCGCCGTCGTCCGCGAGATGGCGGAGAAGGAGTAGCGCTCTCCTTCGGACGCGGCCGGAGGACGGACTTTTCGAACCGGATTCGGGATCCACCGCGCCCCTTCCTCATCGAAGGGGCGTTTTCATCTGACGGCGACGACATGACGAAAGGGATCCGCGACAGGCTCAGGGACGGCGTTCTCCTCTCCGACGGGGCGGTCGGAACGCTCCTCGTCTCGCGTGGCGCGCCGGCCGACGGGCCGCGCTCACCTCTCTGCGTCTCGGCGCCCGACCTCGTCCGGGAGATCCACGACGACTACGTCGCGGCCGGCGCCCAGATCCTGACGACGAACACCTGGGACGCCAACCGCGCCAAGCTGACGAAATACGACTGGGCCGACTCCCTGGAGAAGATCAATCGCGAGGGGGTCCGCCTCGCGCGGGCGGCGGCCGAGGGGGAGTACGTCCTGGTCTCGGGCGAAATCGGGCCGCTCGGCCAGCTCGTGAAGCCGTACGGCCCCCTGACGAAGGCGCAGATCCGCGAGATCTTCACCGAGCAGGCGCGGATCCTCCTCGAGGAGAACGTCGATCTGATCAGCCTCGAGACCTTCTCCTCCGAGCTGGAGATCCTCGAGGCGATCCGCGCGGTCCGCACCCTCTCGTCCGACGTGCCGATCCTCGCCTCCCTCACCTTCCTCGCCGACGGGAAGACGAGCTTCGGCGACGAGGCGGCTCATGCCCTGCAGGCGGCCGCCGCGGCGGGAGCCGACATCGTCGGGCTGAACTGCACGATCGGGCCCCAGGAAGCCCTCGACGTCTTCCTCCGCGTCGTGGGGACGCTCCGCGTGCCGGTTTCGGTCCTGCCGAACGCCGGCTACCCGTGGACGGTCTCGGGACGGACGGTCTACCCCGCGACGCCCGCCTACTTCCGGGAGGTGGCCCGGGACTTCGTCAAGTCGGGAGCCGCCATCCTCGGCGGCTGCTGCGGCACCGGGCCCGAGCACATCGCCGCGATGGCGCGTGAAGTCGTCGGCAAGAAGCGGTTCGTCGCCGCCGCGCCGCGGGCCGTCGTCGAGGTGGAGGTCCCCGCGCGGCCGCCCGAGCCCGCGATCGAGACGTCGGCCCTGAAGCGGAAGCTGGCGGACCGGACCGCCTTCGTCGTCACGGCCGAGGTGGAGCCGCCCAAGGGAACGGACGTCTCCTCCGCCGTGGACGGGGCGCGGAGGCTGAAGGCCCTCGGCGTGGACGGCGTCAACGTCACCGACAACCCGATGGCGCGCCTCCGGATGTCCTCCATCGCCGTGGCGCACATGGTCAAGACGGAGACCGGCGCCGAGACGATCTTCCACGTCTCGCCGCGCGACCGGAACGTGCTGGGGATCCAGTCGGACCTTCTGGGGGCGGCCGGCCTCGGCATCAAGGCGCTCCTCGTGGTGGGAGGCGACCCGCTGAAGATCGGCGACTACCCGCAGGCCAAGCCCGTCGGCGAGGTGGACACCATCGGCCTCCTTCAGATCGTCAAGGGGCTGAACGAAGGGGTCGACCTCGCGGGAGGCGCCATCGGAACGAGCACCTCCTTCGCCATCGCCTGCGCGACGAGCCCCGCCGCCCCGAACCTCGACGTGGAGATCGCGCGGCTCGCCGCCAAGATCGAAGCGGGCGCGACCTTCGCCCAGACTCAGCCGGTCTACGACCTGGACGCCCTCGACCGGTTCTTCGCCCGCGAGGAGGCGCGCGCCATCCCGATCCTGATCGGCCTCATCCCCCCGCGGAGCTTCAAGCAGGCCCTCTACTTCGCGAACGAGGTCCCCGGCATGGTCGTCCCGGAGGCGATTCTCGACCGGATGCGGACGGCGGCCGGAAAGGGACCGGAGTTCGAGGCCGAAGAGGGACTCGCCATCGCCATCGAGCTCGCCCGGGGGATCCGCGAGCGGGCTCGCGGCGTCCACATCATGCCGATGGCACGGTACGAAGCCGTCGCGCGGATTCTCGACGCCCTCGGCCCCGGGAACGGACAGAGGACGCCGTGAGCGCCGGGGCGCGCCTCGCCCGGCGGCTCGCCGAACGGATCCTCGTCCTCGACGGCGCGATGGGGACGATGGTCCAGGCGCATCGCCTCACCGAGGCGGACTTCCGCGGAACCCGCTTCGCCGGCCACCCGAAGGACCTGAAAGGCGCCAACGACCTCCTCGTCCTGACGAAGCCCGAGATCATCGAGGGGATCCACCGGCAGTACCTCGAGGCGGGAGCCGACGTCATCGAGACGGACACCTTCAACGCCAACGGCATCTCGATGGCCGACTACGATCTCGTCCCGTTCGTCTACGAGATGAACGTCGCGGCGGCCCGGGTCGCCCGGCGCGCCGTGGAGGCGTTCGTCCGGGAAAACCCCTCCCGCGAGGCGTTCGTCGCGGGGTCGGTCGGGCCGACGAACCGGACGGCCTCGCTCGCCATCGACGTGAACGATCCCCGGCGGCGCGACACGCGCTTCGGCGATTTCGTCGCCGCCTACCGGGAGCAGGTCCGCGGCCTCCTCGACGGCGGCGTCGACCTCCTTCTCGTCGAGACGATCTTCGACACGCTCGTCGCCAAGGCGGCGCTCTTCTCCGTCGAGGAGCTCTTCGCGGAGCGTGGCTCTCGCGTGCCGGTCATGGTTTCGGTCACCATCACGGACCGGAGCGGACGGACCCTCTCGGGACAGATGATCGAGGCGTTCTGGAACTCCGTGGCGCACGTCCCGATGCTCTCCGTCGGGATCAACTGCGCCCTCGGGGCGAAGGAGATGCGCCCCTACATCGAGGAGCTCTCCTCGATCGCGCCGGTCTTCCTCAGCGCCTACCCGAACGCCGGCCTGCCGAACGCCTTCGGCGGCTTCGACGAGACGCCCGAGTCGATGGCCAAAGACCTCCGGGAGTTCGCCGAGCGGGGCTGGGTCAACGTGGTCGGCGGATGCTGCGGGACGACGCCGGCCCACATCCGCGCGATCGCGGCGGCCGTCCGGGGGCTCCCGCCGCGGGAGCTCCCCTCCGTGGAGCCGACCCTCCGCCTGTCGGGCCTCGAGCCCTTCTCGATCCGTCCCGACTCGAACTTCACCGTGGTGGGCGAGCGGACCAACGTCACCGGCTCGCCCCGGTTCGCGCGGCTGATCTCCGCCGGCGACTACGACGGAGCCCTCGCCGTCGCGCGCCAGCAGGTGGAGGGAGGGGCGAACCTCCTCGACGTCAACATGGACGAGGGGCTCCTCGACGCGCCGGCCGCGATGACGGAGTTCCTCACCCTCCTCTCGTCGGAGCCCGACATCGCGAAGCTGCCGATCATGATCGACAGCTCGCGGTGGGAGGTGCTGGAGGCGGGCCTCCGGTGCCTTCAGGGGAAGGCGGTCGTCAACTCGATCTCCCTGAAAGAGGGGGAAGCCGCTTTCCTCGCGCAGGCGCGGAGGATCCGCCGGTACGGCGCGGCGGTCGTCGTCATGGCCTTCGACGAGGAGGGGCAGGCCACCACCGTGGAGCGGAAGGTCGCCGTCGCCCGGCGCGCCTACCGCCTCCTCACCCGGGAGGCCGGGTTTCCTCCCGAGGACCTCATCTTCGACCCCGCCGTCCTGACCGTCGGCACCGGGATCGAGGAGCACGCCGGCTACGGGCTCGCCTTTCTCGAGGCCGTCCGCCGGATCAAGGCGGAGCTGCCGCGCGCCCGGACGAGCGGCGGCATCTCGAACGTCTCGTTCGCCTTCCGCGGCAACGACGTCGTCCGCGAGGCGATGCACGCCGCGTTCCTCTACCACGGCATCCGGGCCGGCCTCGACATGGGGATCGTCAACGCGGGCCAGCTCGCCGTCTACGAGGAGATCCCGAAGGACCTGCTCGAACGGGTGGAGGACGTCCTCCTCGACCGGGGCCCCGACGCGACCGAGCGGCTCGTCGCCTTCGCCGGGACGGTGAGGCGGGGAGACCGGGCCGAGGCGAAGGGCGACGCCTGGCGCTCCCTTCCGGTGGAGGAGCGTCTCGTCCACGCGCTCGTCCACGGAATCGTGGAGCACGTGGAGGCCGACACGGCGGAGGCGCTCCGGAAATACGGCGAACCGCTCGCCGTCATCGAGCAGCCGCTCATGGCCGGGATGAACGTCGTGGGCGACCTCTTCGGTTCGGGCAAGATGTTCCTCCCCCAGGTCGTCAAGAGCGCCCGCGTCATGAAGCGGGCCGTGGCGTACCTGGAGCCGTTCCTCGCGGCCGGCACGGCCGCCGGGACGGCGCGGAAGAAGGGCCGGATCCTCCTCGCGACCGTGAAGGGGGACGTCCACGACATCGGGAAGAACATCGTCGGCGTCGTCCTGGCCTGCAACAACTACGAGGTCGTCGACCTCGGCGTCATGGTTCCCGCGGACCGGATCCTCCGGGCGGCGCGGGAGCGCGAGGTCGACGTCATCGGCCTTTCCGGCCTCATCACGCCGTCGCTCGACGAGATGATCCACGTCGCCCGGGAGCTCTCGCGGGAGCGGTTCCAGGTTCCCCTCCTCATCGGCGGGGCGACGACGAGCCCGCTTCACACGGCCGTGAAGATCGCCCCGGCCTACGGCCTCCCCGTCGTCCACGTTCTCGACGCCTCGCGGGCCGCCGGGGTCGTCTCGAGTCTCCTTTCGGAAGAGCACCAAGCGGCCTTTGCCGCCGAGAATCGAGAAAGGCAGATCACGCTTCGTCGCAGCCACGAGGAGAAGTCGGCCCGGCCGCTCCTCCCGATCGCCGAGGCGCGGGCGAGAGGTCCGCGCTTCGACTGGGCGACGGCCGACGTTCCCGTTCCCGCCTTCACGGGGGTCCGGACGATCGACGACGAGCCGCTCGCCGGCCTCCTCCCCTTCGTCGACTGGTCCCCCTTCTTCCACGCCTGGGAGCTGCGGGGCCGGTACCCGCAGATCCTCGAGGACCCCGAGGTCGGCCCGAAGGCCCGGGAGCTCTTCGACGACGCCCGGCGCCTCCTCGACGAGATCGTCGAAAAGAAGCTCCTCCGCGCGCGCGGCGTCTGGGGCCTCTTCCCGGCCAATTCGGTCGGGGACGACGTCGAGATCTTCCCCGACGCGGCGCGGTCCCGGCTCCTCGCGACCTTCTCGATGCTCCGGCAGCAGGCCCCGCGGACCGACGGCCTCCCGCAGCTCTCCCTCGCCGACTTCGTGGCGCCGAAATCGAGCGGGCGGGCCGACTTCCTCGGCGCGTTCGCCGTCACGGCCGGGCTGGGAGCCGACGAGCTGGCCGCGCGCTTCGCCTCGGCGCACGACGACTACGACGCCATCCTGGTCAAGGCGCTCGCCGACCGCCTCGTCGAGGCCTTCGCCGAGAAGCTCCACAAGGAAGCGCGCGCCGCCTGGGGTTACGGCAAGGGCGAGGCGCTCTCCCCGGACGACCTCCTCCGTGAGAAGTACCGCGGCATCCGCCCGGCGGCGGGCTACCCGGCCTGCCCCGACCACAGCGAGAAACGGACGCTCTTCTCGCTCCTTTCGGCCACGGAGCGGGCCGGGATCGCCCTGACGGAGAGCTTCGCGATGCACCCCGCGGCCTCCGTGAGCGGCCTCTACTTCGCACATCCCGAGGCCAAATACTTCGCCGTCGGCCGGATCGGGAAGGACCAGGTCGAGGACTACGCCCGCCGGAAGGGGATCTCACTCTCCGAGGCCGAGCGCTGGCTCGCCCCGGTCCTCGGGTACGCGGCGGTCCGCGCCCCCGTCACAGCGTGAAGAAGCTCGCGCTCTTCCTCGTCCTCGCCTTCGCGGTCTTCGCCGCCTGGTTCAAGACGACGTACGGCGGCTCCGTGACGCCGTTTCCCGACCGGACGACGCCGCCGCTCCTGCCGGCCTCCGCCGTCGAGATCGTGGCCGAGCTGCCCGAGGCGCCGGGAAACGTCGCCGTTTCGGCCGAGGGGCGGGTCTTCTTCAGCTTCCACCCGGAAGGACGTCCCACGCTCAAGGTCGTCGAATGGGTCGACGGGAAGGCCGTGCCGTTCCCGCCGTCCTTCCACCCGTACGACGCCCCGATCTCCCTCCGGATCGACCGGCAGGGCCGGCTTTGGACGCTCGATACGGCGTATCACGGCGTCCGGACGGTCCGCCTCCTCACCTTCGACCTCGCGACGAAGCGGCTCGTCCATCGCTGGGACCTCCCTCGCGACATTGCTGGGGCGGGCTCTTTCGTCCAGGACTTCCAGGTGAGCCCCGACGGGAAGCACGTTTTTCTCGCCGACATCGGGATGCTGAGCCGCAGGCCCGCGGTCATCGTCTACGACGTGGAAAAGAACCTCGGCCGCCGCGTCCTCGAACGCGACCCCTCGGTCCGCGACCACCCGTTCCTGATCGACGCGAGAGGGACGAAGATGGTCTTCCTCGGAGGGTTTTTCGCGATGCACCCGGCGCTCGACTCCATCGGCCTCGACGCCGCCGGGGAGTGGCTCTACTACGGGCCGATGTCGGGGGAGCGGCTCTTCCGCGTCCGGACGGTGGACCTCCTCGACGAGACGCTCTCCCCCGCCGCCCTGTCCTCCCGCGTGGAGGACTACGGTCCGAAGATCCAGAGCGACGGGATCACCCTCGACACGGCGGGCAACGTCTACCTGACCGACGTCGAGCACGGGGCGATTTCGATCCTGAACACCAAGCGGGAGCTTCGGACCCTCGTCCGCGATCCCCGCTGGCGCTGGCCCGACGGCCTCTCCTTCGGCCCCGACGACTGGCTCTACGTCGCGGACAGCGCGCTCCAGGATGTCGTCCTGAAGAGCCGGACGCGGATGAGGAACGCCGCGCCCTACTTCATCTGGCGCTTCCGGACCGGAATCCCCGGGACTCCCGGGCACTGAAGCTCAGCGACCGGCCGCTGAAACCCGTTCGACGAGGCGCACGAGGGTTTCTTCCATCTCCTCCAGGGACGTCAGCAGCGCGAACTGTGTCCGGGCCCGGTCGAGGTTGTGTCCTTCACGGTGGATCCGGAAGTAGACGTCCCCCTCGAGGTGGTCGGTCAGGAACCGCATCCCGCACTCGTAGGTCAGGAGTTTTCCGGCGAGAACCAGCCGCTCCTGCTCGGCCGGAGAGAGCACGCTTCCCATCGCCTCCAGATACCCCTGTGCGAGCGCCTCGAACGTCGGGAGGCTCGCGACGACCTTCGAGAGGTCCCGTTCGTCCTCGGCGACGGGATTTGTCGCCGTCCGGACCATGTCGCCGAAGTCGTGGAGGAGGAGCCCCTGCATCACCGTGTCGAGGTCGATGACGCAGATCCCTTCGCCCGTCGCGTCGTCGAGGAGGACGTTGTTCAGCTTCGTGTCGTTGTGGGTCACCCGCTCGGCCAGGACGCCGGAGGCACGAAGCGATGCGAGGCTTTCCGCGAGCGCTTCCCGGGAGAGGACGAAAGCGATCTCGCCGGCCGCCCCGCGCGCTCGGTTCCGCGGGTCGGCGGCGACGACCTCCCGCAGCCGCGCGAGACGGCGCGGCGTGTCGTGGAAGTGCGGGATCGTCTCGGCAAGCCGCGGGGGAGGAAGGTCCATCAGGAGGCGCTGGAAGGTCCCGAACGCCTTCGCCGCCTCGTGCGCCTGCCGCGTCGACGTCAGCACGTCAAAGCTCCGCGCCGCCTCGATGAAACGGTAGGCCCGAAAGACGCGGCCGGCCGCGTCGCGGTGGAACGCCGCCCCGTCCGCCGTCGGGATCAGCGTGAGGGACCGCCGCGCGGCGTCGGGCGAACCGGCGAGCTTCCCGGCGAGATGGCGCGTCACCCGCTCGACGTTCGCCATCAGCCCCTCCGGGTCGCGGAAGACCGCCGTGTTGATCCGCTGCAGGAGAACGCGCCGGGCGGCGCCCCCGCGGAGCGTTACCGCCCAGGTGTCGTTGATGTGTCCGCTGCCGTACGGCTCGAACGACTCGGCCTCGCCCGGGAGAGCGAAGGCCCGGGCCACGGCGGCGAGATCCGGCGTAACGGCCACGTCACCCCCAGAGCGGCCGCGGGTAGAGGCCCGCGGCCACGCGCCGGGCGACGGCGGCGCGGACCCGCAGAAGGTCCTCGCGGTAGGTCACCCCGAACCACGTCTCCTCGGTCGGAAGGAGACTCACCTCCGCCCGTCCGGCGCGGAGCGCCGCGTCGACCGCCGCGGGAAGGTAGAACTCGGCCGACAGGTTCCCTCCCCGTTCACGGAGGAACGCCGAAAACGTCGTCTCCAGCTCGTCGAAGAGCGCCGGGGTGAACCCCCAGAGGTTCAGCGACACCGGCTCGTCAGCCGTGAATCGCCGCACGTCTCCGCCCGTGCCGGTTCCCGTTATTCCCTCGGGCGTCTCCCGGAGGCCTGTGTACTCCCCAATGGAGATGAGCCGCCCGTCCGGCGACGCGCGGCAGACTCCCCGGGCCACCGTGCCGTGTTCCGTGAGCGTCTTTCCGAGTTGAAAGGCGACGAGCGCCCAGCGCGCCGGCCGGGCCGGAGGCGGTTCGGAGAGGAACGTCGCGAGCTTGGCGAATCCTTCTGCACCGTACCAGTCGTCGGCGTTGATGGCGATGAACGGGCCGGTCACCTGTCCCTTCGCCGAGAGGACGGCATGCCCCGTCCCCCACGGCTTCGTCCGCCCCGGAGGAACGGCAAACCCGGCCGGAAGGTCGTCCAGCTCCTGGTGCGCGTAGGCGACCTCGAGGCGCTTGGCGTACCGACGCCCGAGCGTCTCGTGGAATTCCCGCTCCGTGTCGCGCCGGACGACGAAGACGGCCCGCCGGATCCCGGCCCGCAGCGCGTCGAAGACGGCGTAATCGGTCAGCGTCTCGCCGTCGGGGCCGACGGGAACGAGCTGCTTCAGCCCGCCGAAGCGCGACCCGGCGCCGGCCGCCATCACGAGAAGCTCGGGAGTCATCCGGAAGCGCCGCCACTCTAGCCGATTCCCGAGGCGAGGCCCACTCCTGGACCTACGACGCCATCGGGAATAGGCTCGCGAACACGGTGAACGGCGTGCCGACGGCCTACACGTACCTGAAGAACGGCGCGAACCCCCTCAACGGCCAGCGCCTGTCATCCGACGGGATAAACGCCTACACCTGGGACGCCAACGGCAGCAACCTGACCCGCAGCGGAGCCCCGGGGAACTTCACGTTCGGGTACGACCCGGACAACCGGCTCGCATCGATCACCGGCGCGGCCACGGCCAGCTACACGTACGACTACCAGGGGCGCAGGGCCACGAAAACAGTCGGCGGCGTGACGTCGACCTACCTCTACGACGGCCTGAACCTCGTCGGGGAGACGACGGG
>DATIWM010000167.1:0-7241 GCA_035519355.1 Thermoanaerobaculia bacterium
GCCCTCCCTCGACATCCTCGCGCCGGACCCGTTCGGGGCGCACTCGGAGAACCTCTTCTCGAAGGGCGCGCTCGCGCAGGAGCTCCTGCGCCTGTTCCACGCCACGAAGAAGCCGCTCGTCGTCAACGTGGACTCCGGCCGCCTCTACGACGACTTCGTCATGGTCCTCCAGCGCGGCGGCATCCCGGTCTTCCGGAAGATCGACCGGGCCTCGCGGGCCCTCTCGGCGCTCTGCGTCCCCTGAGTCTCCGCCGCGGCTAGAAGACCGAGGCCGTCGCCCCGAGGACCGTCTCGACGTCGAGACCGGTCAAGCACCGGCGGTCGATCGGGCAGACGTCGAAGCGGCAGGGCGCACACGGCGTCCGCCGCCGGGCCACGGCGATCTTCACCGGCCGGCCGTCGCCCCGCGGGCCGTCCCACGGGCGGGTCGCGTCCGGGTCGGTCGGGCCGAAGGCGACGACGGTGGGCGTCCCGGCCGCCGCGGCGAGGTGTCCGAGGCCGGAGTCGTTGCCGACGAAGAGGCGGGCGAGGGAGAGGATGCCGAACGCCTCGGGGAGCGTGCTCCGTCCCGAGAGGTCGAGCACCCGCGCCCGCCGCGCGAGGGCGGCCGCCTCGCCGTTCGCCTCCGCCTCGCCGCCGCTGCCGAGAAGGACGGCGTCGAGGCCCTTTTCCTCGGCGAGCCGGTCCAGCACGGCCGCGAAGCCCGGAAGCTCCCAGCGCTTGGCGGCGTGGGCGAAGGAGGCGAGGTGCACGGCGACGAACGGCCGGCCGCTCCAGCCCGCCGCCGTCAGGACGGCGCGACCCGCCGCCCCGGTCTCCGCCGGCACCGTCCACGACGCGTCGGGGGAGACGGGGAGCGTGGCGCCGGCGGCCTCGACGAGGAGCAGGTGCTTCCAGACCTGGTGCCGTCCGGAATGCAGGCGCGGCGGGAGAGCGGTCGTCAGGAGAGGTCCGCGCCCTTCTCCGGCCCAGCCGAGGCGTTCGGGAATACCGGCCTGCTGGACGGTCCACGCGGTCCCGAAGCTCGTCGGCAGGAGGACGGCGCGGTCGAAGCGGCGCTCGCGGATCTCAGCCGCGAGCCGCCGCCTTCCCTCGGCTCCGGCCTCTGCCCCCGCGGGATCCTCGACCAGGACCTCGTCGACGTCGCGGCGGAGCCGGTAGAGGTCGGCCACCCACGGCCGCGCGAGGACGGCGAGGTGATCCTCCGGAAACGAGGTGCGGAGCGCCTTGAGGGCCGGGAGCGACATCGCCACGTCGCCGACCCAGTTCGTCGCGCGGAGGAGGATCCTCACGCCGTCTCCGAGAGGGCGGCTTCGATGCGGGACACCGTCCGGTCGATCGTCCATTCCGCGGCCGCCGCGCGCCCGGCGCCGACGAGGTGCTTGCGGCGCGGAGCCTCGAGCAGGAGGGAGAGCGTGGCGTCGGCCCACTCCGAAGGGTCGAGCGACGGCACGAGGATTCCGGCGGCGCCGCCGGCGGTGAGCTCCCGCGGTCCCGGGAGATCGCGCACGACGACGGCGCAGCCGGCCGCCATCGCCTCCATCACCGCCATGGAGAGCCCCTCGGCATGCGACGGGAGGATGAGGGCGTGCGCTCCGGCGAGGCGTACGGAGACGTCCCGGACCTCCCCGACGAAGGCGCAGCGCGAAGCCACGGCGAGGCCGGTCGCGAGCCGCCGGACGCCTTCGCGCTCGGGGCCGTCGCCGAGAAACGTCAGCGTCGCGTCGAGCCCGCGCGCGACGAGGCGCGCGAGGACGGCCACGGCCACTTCCTGTCCCTTGAGGCCGTCGAACGCGCCGACGTGCGCGAGGCGCCAGGGCGGCGGCGGAGGCGCGTCGCGCGAGACGAAGGCGGAGGAGGGGAGGCCGTCCGGGACGACGACGATCTTCGCGGCGGGGATCCCGGCCTCCCGGAGCGACGCGGCGACGCCGCGTGAGACCGCGATGAACCGGTTCGCTCTCCGGTACTTGAGCCGGGAGAGCGGGCCTCGGCCGGGGGCGAACGAAACGCGCCGGTGGACCACGAGCGGGACCCGCGACGCGACGAGGCTCCAGACCGCCGCTCCGTGCCCTTTCGCGTCACAGGCCCAGAGGACCTCGGGGCGGAAGGCGCGCGCCGCCCGGCGAACGGCCGCGAGGAGCCGCGGCGCTCCTTCGAAGCCGCGCGGCGCCTCGACGACCAGAACGCCCGCTTCCCGCGCGCGTTCGGCGAGCGGGGATCGGCGGCGGGCGATCAGCGCCACGTCGTGGCCGCGCCGGGCCAGGGACGAGGAGACGAGCGCCGTCTGCGCCTGCCCGCCGCGCCAGCCGGCGCCGAGATCGAGGGTGAGGATCTTCACGTTCGCGAAAGAGAAGGATAGCCGGGTCGACTATTCTCGCTCCGTGGCCGCGAAGATCTCGGTCGTCCTGCTCGTCAAGGACGAGAGCGACCGCCTGCCGGGGGCGCTCGGCAGCGTGGGATGGGCGGACGAGGTGCTGGTCGTGGACACCGGCTCGTCGGACGGAACGGCGGAGGTCGCCCGCGCGGCGGGGGCGCGCGTCGTGGAGATTCCGTGGGAAGGGTACGTGGCCTCGAGGAACCGGGCCATTTCCCTCGCGGCGCACGACTGGGTCTTTTTCGTCGACGCGGACGAGCGCGCCCCGGAGGCGCTCCGCGACGAGATTCTCGGGCGCGTCGCGGCGGACGGCGAGACGCTGGCCGGACTCCTGATGCCCCGCCTGTCGAACTTCCTCGGCCGCCCGGTCCGGCACGGGGCCTGGTACCCCGACGTGCAGTTCCGGATGGGTCGCCGCTCCCGGGGATTCCGCGTCGTCGGCGGGCGCGTCCACGAAACGTACGTCGCGGACGGGCCGGTCGCGCGGCTCCGGAGCCCGCTCCATCACGAGCCGTACCGGAACCTCTCGGACTATCTCCGGAAGTCCGCGGTCTACGCCCGCCTCGCCGCGGAGGACCGGGCGGAGCGGGGCGACCGGTCGGGCCCGGCCTCGATCCTTCTCCGGCCGCCGTTCGAGTTCGTCCGGAGCTTCCTGCTCAAGGGGGGATTCCTCGACGGCGCCGCCGGAGCCCAGGTTGCGTTCGTCCATGCGTGGTATTACCTTCTGCGCGCGGCGTATCTGCGCGAGATCCGGCGCGATGTGGGAGCGTCGACGCGGAAAGCCGGAGGTCGGAGATGAGACCGTTCGCGTCGAGGGGAGCGTGGATCCTCGCGGCGGCCCTGAGTGCGGGGCTCTCGGGCTGTGGCAAGCAGGGCACCCTCG
Organism: Thermoanaerobaculia bacterium; assembly: GCA_035519355.1. Lineage (GTDB taxonomy): Bacteria > Acidobacteriota > Thermoanaerobaculia > UBA5066 > UBA5066 > DAOMFB01. The sequence goes on from DATIWM010000167.1 coordinate 3,258, forward strand.
AGAAAGCGGGAAAGAAGGCCGACGAGGCGCTTCAGAAGGCCGGCCAGTCGGCGAAGGAAGCCGCCGACCGGATGGCGGCGACCGCCGCCGCGGCCGGCTCGCAAGCGGCCGAGACGGCGGACCGCGTCGGCCATGAGGTCAAGGAAGGCGCCCGGAAGGTCGGCGACGTGGTGGTGGAGACCTCCGGAAACGTCCAGCGGGAAGTGAAGCGCGGGAACCCACTGCCCGCCCCGACGCCCACCCGGCCCGCCGGCTCGAGCCCGAGAAAGCCGATCAAGTATTGAGTCTCCCGGCCCGGCGGACGGACGCGCTCGCAAACGTCACGCGTGACGTCGTCGATTGCCGGGCCTGTCCCCGCCTGGTCCGCTGGCGGGAGGCGGCCGCCGGGAACGCTCCGAGGCGCTTCCGCGGCTCACCTTACTGGTCGAGGCCGGTGGGGGGATTCGGCGATCCCGAGGCCCGATTCCTCGTCGTCGGCCTGGCCCCCGCCGCCCACGGCGGAAACCGGACGGGACGGGTCTTCACGGGAGACTCCTCCGGCGATTTCCTCTTCGCCGCGCTCCACCGTTTCGGCTTCGCCAATCAGGCCCGTTCGGTCTCGCGGGACGACGGCCTGACGCTCTCCGACTGCTGGGTGACGGCGGCGGCGCGCTGCGCGCCCCCCGGCAACCGGCCGTCGCCGTCGGAATTCGACCGGTGCCGCCCGTTCCTCGTCCGTGAGCTCGCGGCGCTCGGCCGGCTGAAGGTCCTCCTCGCCCTGGGAGCGCTGGCGCTGCGGCAGGTTCTCCGGGCCTGGTCGGATGCGGGACGGGGCGCGGCCGTGCCGAGGCCCGCGTTCGCCCATGGCGCGCGGGCCGACCTTCCGGGCGGCGTCACGCTCCTGGCCTCGTACCACGTCAGCCGCCAGAACACGAACACCGGCCGGCTCACGGCGGCCCTGTTCGACGCGGTGCTGGCAGAAGTCCGGCGGTCGCTGGGCTGACGCCGCGTCTCAGCGGCGGCCCCAGACGAGGATCCTCTTGAACGTGAAGAGGAACGGGGACCCGCCCTGCACCTCGTGCAGCAGAAGCGTGGCGTAGCGGGCGAGGAACTCCGAATAGAGATCGGGATTGAGGCGCTTCCGATAGGCCGTCAGAAGCGTCCCTTTCACCCAGTCGACGACGTCTCCCGGGGCCGCGAGCTCGTGCGTGTAGACCTGGAGGCGGACATGAAGGTCGCGCAGTCCGCTCTGCCAGAGGAGCGCGGCGTACCGCTCCGGGCCCAGCGTCGAAGACGTCATGACGAAGCCGCCGAGCGCCGTCCGGAACGGCTCCTCCGAGGCGACCCGCTTGGCGACCGTGTGCGAGGGCTGGTCGTCGTTGGCGGGTACCTGGATCGCGATCTGGCCGCCCGGCCCCACGAAGCGCGCGAGGCGCGGGATGAGGGTCTTGTGGTCCGGAATCCAGTGGAGCGCAGCGTTCGAGAAGAGGAGGTCGACCGGCTCCTCGGGAGTGAAGGCCGCGATGTCCTCGCACTTGAACGAGAGACCCGGCTCCCGGAACTCGCGGCTTTTCTCCAGCATGGCGGCCGAGCTGTCGACTCCGAGCGTCGAGAGCGCCTCGAGCGTCCGGTGCAATCCCTGGGTCAGCTCGCCGGTCCCGCAGCCGAGGTCGATGATCCGCATTCCCCGCTGGGGCTTCACCAGCGAGACGAGGTCCCAGAACGGCTGGCTCCGCTCGTGCCGGTACTTCTCGTACTCTTCCGGGTTCCACGGGTCGATCGCCATGACTTCATTCTGGACCCGCCGCACGGGTTCCGGCCAGAAGGACCCGCGAAACCGGCGGGGAGAGAGCCGGAGGCCCGGGCGCGGGCGCCGTTTCGCGGCGGGTCCGGGTTCCGATAGACTGGGTTCGTGGGGGCGGTGGGCGAGTCGGCGGACAAGTTCCACGACGAGTGCGGCGTCGTCGGGATCTACGGGCACCCGGACGCCGCGAACCTCGCCTACCTCTGCCTCTATGCCATGCAGCACCGCGGGCAGGAGTCCGCCGGGATCGTCACGTGGAATGGCTCCCGCATTCTCGTGGAGAAGGGGATGGGGCACGTCGCCGACCTCTTCGACGAGGCGCGCCTGGCCCGTCTCCCGGGCCGCTTCGCGATCGGCCACGTCCGCTACTCCACGACCGGCCAGTCGCTCCTCGAGAACGCCCAGCCGATCGTCTACAACACGAACAAGGGACCGCTGGCCATCGCCCACAACGGCAACCTCGTGAACGCGGACGAGATCCGGCGCGAGCTGGAGCAGGAAGGTTCCATCTTCACGACCTCCTCCGACACCGAGGTCTTCCTGCACCTGATGGCCCGCTCCCGGGCGGAGGACGTCGTCTCCGCGCTGCGCAGCGCCGTTTCGCGGGTTCGGGGCGCCTACTCGGTCGTCCTTCAGGCGAAGGACCGCGTGATCGCGTTCCGCGACCCGCAGGGGATCCGCCCGCTGACGCTGGGACGGCTCGGGGAGTCCTTCGTCGTCGCGTCGGAAACGTGCGCCTTCGACCTGATCGACGCCGAGCCGATCCGCGACGTGGAGCCGGGAGAGATCGTCGTCCTCGACGGCGGGGGGATGGCCTCCGCGTCCTTCGCGATGGGCCAGCGGACCGCGTTCTGCATCTTCGAGCACGTCTATTTCTCCCGCCCCGACTCCCACGTCTTCGGAAAGTGGGTGGCCGATTCGCGGCGGGCGTTCGGGCGACGCCTCGCCCGGGAGCATGCCGTCCCCGCGGACGTCGTCGTGGCGGTCCCCGACTCGGGCAATTTCGCCGCGCTCGGCTACGCCGAGGAGAGCGGCGTGCCGTACGGCATCGGGCTCGTGCGGAACCACTACGTCGGGCGGACGTTCATCGAGCCGAAGCAGTCGATCCGGCACTTCGGCGTGAAGGTGAAGCTGAACGCGGTGAAGTCCGTCGTGAGCGGCAAACGGGTCGTCCTCGTCGACGATTCGATCGTCCGCGGCACGACGTCGAAGAAGATCGTCCGGATGCTGAAGGCGGCCGGCGCCACGGAGATCCACATGCGGGTCTCTTCGCCGCCCACGCGCCACCCCTGCCACTACGGAATCGACACGCCGCGGCGCAAGGAGCTGATCGCCGCCACGCACGACGTCGAGGCGACCCGGGTGTTCATCGAGGCCGACACCCTCGGCTACCTCTCGCTGGAAGGGATGTTCGCCGCCTTCGGCAAGGGTGAGGACGAGGCGTGCGCCGCGTGCTTCTCCGGCCGCTACCCGGTGCCGCTCGCGATTCCCGACCCGCAGGCGACCCTCTTCCCGTCCGAGGAGGACGGGGAGCCGGACGGGCCGGGCGTCTCCGTTCCCGCCGCGCCCGCCCGCCCGTGAACGCCCCGGCGGTTCCGGGAGATCTCGAGCTGAAGCCGGACGGTTCGGGCTCGCGGCTCCGCCTGCGCGTCTCCGCGGGCGCGTCGCGCCCCGGCCTCTCCGGCGTCCACGGCGGCGCCCTGAAGCTCGCGGTCGCGGCCCCGCCGGAGAAGGGGAAGGCGAATCGCGCGGTGGTCCGGCTCGTGGCGGACGCCTTCGGCCTCGGCCCGCGCGACGTCGAGATCGTGGCCGGCGAGACGTCGCCGGACAAGGTCGTCTATCTCCCGCTCGCGCCGGAAGAGGCCACCCGGCGGTGGGCGGCTCTCGCGGGCCGCTGAAGATCCTCCCGCCCCGGGGGGTCCCCGCGCCCGGAGGGCTTGACATTTAATTTAGTAAATACTAAATTAATGGCGTGGACGCGATGGAATCGGCCCTCGCCGCGCTCGGGACCCCCCGCCGGCGCGAGATCCTGCGGCTCGTCTGGGCGGCCGAGCTGCCTGCCGCTGCGATCCACGGAGCGCTTCCCGACGTCACGTTCGGCGCGGTCTCACAGCATCTGCGCGTTCTCCGGGAGGCGGGCCTCGTCTCCTGCCGGGCGGAGGGGAGGCGGCGTCTCTACCGGGCCCGGCGCGGCGCTCTCG
>DATIWM010000168.1:0-12385 GCA_035519355.1 Thermoanaerobaculia bacterium
CCGCTCCTTCCGCTCGAGGAAGCGCTCCCGCTTCGCGAGAACCGCCATGTGGTGGTCGACCCGGGTCTCCCAGAGGTCGACCATCTCCTCCTCGCTGACGAGCCCCTTCCGTTCGAGGAGGTCCTTCAGGGCGAGGAGTCCCGTCTGCGCCACGAAGCCGTTGCGCTCCTGCCGGCTCGCGGCGTCCAGGAGCATCCGAAGGGTCTCGGCGCTCCGCTTGACGACCTCCTCGAGCACCGAGACGCGCTCGAGCAGGTGTTCGTCGAGGGAGACGCCGTCCTCGTCCGGGGCGGTTTCGTCGTAGCTCTCGGAGGTCCCCGAGACGACGAGGAGCTTGCTCTGGCACTTCCGGCAGAACTCGCGGTCGAGCTCGTTCGCCATGCCGCAAACCTGGCAGATCAAGAGAGCTTCTCGCCTCCCGGCCCCGCATAGCGGTGGAAGCCGCGGCCGGACTTCCGGCCGAGCCAGCCCGCGTCGACCATCTGGACGAGGAGCGGGCAGGGACGATACTTGTCGTCGCCCAGTCCCTGGTGCATGACGCGGAGGATCGAGAGGCAGGTGTCGAGGCCGATGAAGTCCGCGAGCGCCAGGGGACCCATCGGGTGGTTCATCCCGAGCTTCATGATCGTGTCCACCGCGTCGGGGGTCGCGACTCCCTCATGCACGGCGAACATCGCCTCGTTGAGCATCGGCATCAGGACGCGGTTCGCCACGAAGCCCGGATAGTCGCGGCACTCGACGGGCGTCTTTCCCAGTTCCTTCGCCAGCGCGACCACCGCCGCCGCAGTCTCGTCGGAGGTCGCCGCGCCCCGGATCACCTCGACGAGCGCCATGACCGGGACGGGGTTCATGAAGTGCATTCCGATGAACCTCTCCGGCCTCTTCGTCGCCGCGGCCAGGCGCGTGATCGAGATCGAGGACGTATTCGACGCCAGGAAGGCCTCCGGCCCGAGCGCCCGGTCGAGAGCCGCCAGGAGAGGCCGCTTCTGCGCCTCGTTCTCCACGATCGCCTCCACGACGAGGTCGGCGTCGAAGCCTCCGCGCCCCAGCGACGGAACGTCGGGCGCCGACGCGATCCGGCTCCGCACCGCCGCCGCCTGCTCCGCCGCGAGCCTGCCCTTCTCGACCTGACGCGACAGGTTCTTCTCGATGACCTTCAGGCCTTTCGCGACGGCCTCGGTGGAGACGTCGAAGAGGGCCACGTTCTTCCCTGCCAGCGCGGCCACGTGGGCGATGCCGCCGCCCATCTGCCCCGCACCGACCACGCCGATTCTCTCGATGGCCATGAGGCGACCGACTCCCTCGCGGTGGCCGCTCGGGCGGCGCCGCGCGCCGAATCTATCAGCCCGGGGGCTCCGGCGCCGAAGGCGTCAGGCCGCCTCGCTCTCCAGAGGCGCCCGCGTCGCCTGCGGCTCGCGGACAGCGACCGTCCGGACCGCGACCCCGATCGCGACGACGGAGACGAGCGCCCAGAGCAGGGGACCGACTGCCGGAACGAGGGACGGGAGGCCGAGGGCGAGAAGGCCGGCCGCCAACGCCGCGGGATCGCCGAAGAGGGCGCCGCCGCGCCGAGCGCCCCGGAGGAGCCGCCGGCCCGCCGCGAGGAAGAGCGCCGCGAGGCCCCAGAGCTTCGCCGCATAGAGACCCGTCACCAGGACCGCCGCCAGGGCGAGCCCGGCCTTCGCGGGCAGGGCGAGCACGAATCCCGACGCGACGAGGAGACCCGTCAGGACGGCCGACGTCCCGAGCGCCCCGAGGAGGACGAGACGGCCCGGAACCCGGGTTGCGGCGTCACCGAGAGCCCGGGGCACGGTCCGGAGAAGCAGCAGGGCCACCGCGAGCCAGAGGAAGAGCAGGAAGAGCCGGAACGACAGGAGGAGGGGCGAGACGGCGGCGCCGGCCAGCGGCGAGGTCCGAAGCTCCGACAGGAACGCCGCCTCGAGAGCCCCGAGCGAACGGACCCGCCCGCCGACAGAGCGGGCCGCCGAGGCCGCGCCGTCGAACCGGACCGCGCCGCCGACGGCCAGTACGTCGCCCTCGACACGCCCGTTGCCGGCCAGGACGACGTCGCCGCCGATGGCCACCACGGGACCGTTCACCCGCCCCGTGACGAGGACGCCGCCGAAGGTGCTCACGACGGCCCCGTCGACGTCGCCCCGGACTTCGATGCGGCGGCCGAGGGCCGTCACGTCGTTCGGCCGCCGGGTTCCTTCGGGGACGATCATGGCGGCCTCCTTCGCGGGGGGGTCCGCCGACGCCGGCGACGCGCCAGACAGAAGCGGGGCGAGAGCCAGAAGGCGCGCTGTCCGGAGAAGAACCCGATTCGCCGGCGCGGACGACATCGTCGTCGTCCGCCTCAACGCGTGGCGCGGACCGTACGCCGGCGGAGGAGCCCGATCGTCGCGGCGCCGAAGGCGGTTCCCACCCCGAGGAGCGCGAGCCCCGCTCCGGGCGTCACCGCGGCCCGGAGCGAATCGGCGGCCGCGAGGAGCGCCGGAGCGACTTCGAGGACGGCCGAGACCGGCGACGCGAGCGCTGCGGCCAGAAGCTCTCCCCAGACCGCGAGCGAAGTGCCCGGGGCCAGCTGCCCGAGAGGGGCGAGGAAGACTGCGAGGCTCGCCGCCAGGAGGCCGGAGATTGCGAGAAGCGGAGCTTTCCAGGCCCATGCCCGCCGGACCTCCCACGGGGCGAACGGGCGGGCCGAAACGACCCGGGCGGCGAAGTCGGGCGGGAGGAGAGGGGAAATCGCAACCATCTCATCCAGAAGAACTTCGAGCTTCCGGTCGCGCTCGAAGTCTGCCGCGCTGACCAGCCTCATCGTCTCGGGATCCGGCGACTCCATCGTCATCGCTCTCTCTATACGGCGTCCGGCGGCAAAAGATCTCGCAGGGCCTGCCTCGCCCGGAAAAGCTTGTTCTTCACCGTCCCGAGAGGCATTCCCTTCAGCTCGGCGATCTCTTCGTACGGGAGCTCGCCGTAGTGCCGAAGGCTGATCAGCTCGCGATAGTCGTCGGGGAGCTTTTCGATCGCTTCATCGATCGTCTGCCGGAGCCGCCGGCGCGAGAGGTCCTCGAGGGGGTCGGGGCGGTGGTCGCGCGGGTCGATCGCCCGACTCTCTCCCTCTTCGTCCGGGGGCAGGTCGAGGGAAATGGTGCGACCCCGCCGCCGCCGCAGGTGGTCGATCGCGGCGTTTCCTGCGATCCGGAAGAGCCAGGTCGAGAAGCGGTAACGCGGATCGAAGCTGTCGAGGGCGCCGTAGATCTTGAGGAAGACCTCCTGCGTCACGTCGCGGGCGTCCTCCGCATCGTTCGTGAACCGGGAGATGAACCGGAAGAGACGCGTCTGGTACCGCGCCACCAGCGTCTCGAAGTGCTCGCCCTCCCCGTCGAGGATCCGGCGGACCAGCTCGGCGTCGTCGCGCTCCGCGGAGAGAGCCACCGGGCCATCGTGCCACAGGATCCGCCGCCCCCGGCCGCTAGAATCCCGACCCGGGATGCGAGCGGGAGACGGCGTGGTCCGCTTCGAAGGGGCGTCGAAGCGATACGGGAGCCTCCTCGCGCTCCAGCCGCTCGATCTCGAGATCCGCGCCGGCGAGCTCTTCGCCCTCGTCGGGCCGAACGGGGCGGGAAAGACGACCGCCCTCGGCCTCCTGACCGGCCTCCTCTCCCCGACGTCGGGCCGGGTCCGGGTCGGGGGCCTCGACGTGGCCGCCGATCCGATCGGAGCCAAGCGGCGCATCGGCTTCGTCCCGGACCGGCCGCTTCTCTGGCCCCGATGGACGCCCCGCGAGTCGCTCCGCTTCGTCGGCGCCGTCTTCGACCTCTCGGGCGAAGCGCTGGAGGAGAGGATCGAAGCGGAGCTCGCGGCCTTTTCCCTCACGGAAACGGCCGATGTGCGGAACGAGGCGCTCTCGCACGGCACGCGGCAGCGCGTCGCCCTCGCGCAGGCGTTCCTCCACGACCCGGAGGTCTACGTGCTCGACGAACCGATGGTGGGACTCGACCCGTTCGCGCAGCGCGCCCTCGCGGAGCGCCTCCGCCACCGGGCGGCCGGCGGCGCGGCCGTTCTCTTCACGACGCACCAGCTGGCGGCGGCGGCCGAGCTCGCCACGACGGCCGGTCTCCTCGTCGACGGACGTCTCGCTGCCACGGGGCCTCCGGCGTCGATGACGACGCCGGAGGGCCGGAGCGGACCGCTCGAAGATCTCTTCTTCGGACCGGCCCGGCCCGAGGGACGCTGAGTGTTCCCGTCGCCCGGCCGCGTCGCCGCCGCGAATTCGTTTCGGGGTGCGCTCCGGAGCGTCCGGACGGGCGGGCTTCGGCACGGTGTGGCCGCCGCCATCGCCGGCGCATCGGCCCTCGCCTTCGCGGCCGGCACGGCCTGGGCCACGGCGGCCTTCCTCGGGGCCGCACGGTCCGCGCTCTTCCAGCTGCCTGACGTGCACGCCGAGTATCTGGTCGAGAGACTCCTCCGGGCGGGCTTCGTCTCGGTCGGATTCCTCCTGGTCCTCGGCGCGCTCACCTCCGGCGTCTCGACCCTCTTCCTCTCCGCCGAGCTCCCGGCGCTCCTCGTCCTTCCGATCCCGCACGCGAGAATCTTCCGACGACAGCTCCTCCGGACGCTCGGCGCCTCGGCGGCTCCCCTGCTTCTCCTCGCCCTGCCGGTCCTCGGCGTGGCCGCCGCGCGCGCCCCCCGTCCGGGAGTCGCGCTCGCCGCCGGCGCGGCGGCGCTCTTCGCGGCGATCGTGGCGGCGGGGACGGCGGGATGCGCGGGCGCCCTCGTCCTCGTCCGGCTCGTCCCGCCGCGGCGCGCGCTTCTCCTCTCGGCCGCCGTCTCGGCCATCGGAATCTCGGCGGCCCTCGTCGGTGTCCGCGGGGTGCGCCCGGAGAGGCTCTTCGACCCGGTCCAGGCCTTGGACCTGCTCCAGGCGCTCGGCCGCGAGCGCCCTTCGGTCCCCCTCCTCGATCCGACGGCTCACGCGGCCCGCGCGGTGACCGGAGCGCTCTTCGGCGATCCGGGCGGGTTCGCCTTCTGCCTCGGCACGGCCGCCGCCGCCGCCTTCCTCCTCCTCGCCGCGTCTCGGCTTCTGGCGCCGTCCCATCTCCGGGCCCTCGAGGAGACGCTCACCGCCGAGGCGGCGCCGCGACGCGCCCGGGCGGCCCGGCGCCCGGCCGCCTCGCCCGGAACGGCTCTCGTCCGGTCCGAGGCGGCGAGCCTCCTCCGCGACGCCTCGACGCCGGCGCAGCTCGGCTCCCTTCTCGCCGTCTTCGTCCTCCATCTGATGAACCTCGCCGTGCTGCCCGGCGGCGATGCGGCCTCCCGGGACGTCCTCGCGGGGCTCGAGACCGGTCTGGCGCTGTTTCTGGTCTCCGCGCTCTCGCTCCGGTTCGCCTATCCGGCGGTCTCGAGCGACGGACGCGCCGCCCTCGTTCTCAGGTCGCTGCCTCTCTCTCCCGCGAGGCACCTCGCCATCCGCACCCTGGTCCGGGCCGCTCCGGCCGCTGCCGCGGGCCTGTTCCTGTCCGGGGCGAGCGTGGCGATGCTCTCGCCGGCGGCCCCGGCCGCGATCGCGTCCGTCGGCGTGGCGTTTCTCGGCTCTCTCGCCATCCCGGCCCTCCATCTCGGCCTCGGGGCGCTCTTTCCGCGGTACGACGCGCCGACCGCCGTCGCGGTCGCCCTGGGACCGGGCGGGCTCTTCGCTCTCGTCCTCTCGACCGCCCTCTCCCTCTCCGCCGCCGTCGCCGTCTCGGGCGAGCTGCGTCTCCTCCTCGGCGCCCTGGCCGGCGTGCGCCTGTCGGCGGCCTCCGTCCTCTCGGTCTGGTGCGCCGCGGCCGCGGCGCTCGGCGTCGCTCCGGTCGCTCTCGGCGCGCGCTCCCTCGGACGCGCGGACCTGTCGGGCAGCTAGGCGGCCTTCGCGGAAGAGCCTGCGGCGCCCGGCGCCGGGGTGCCCGGCGGCTGCGCCCGGTCCTGAATCGGCATCCGCGCCATCATCGGCCTGGGCTTCACGAGGTACGACAGCGCGCTCCAGAACTCGGCTTTCGCCCACCGGACGAGGCCGTGGCCCAGCATCACCCAGCTGGCCGCGCGGAGCGAGAAGCCGACCAGCCCCGGCCGCCGGCCGGCGTTGTGGTTCCCGTAGATGCCGAGCGCCAGCTTCCGCTTTGCGATCGCGATGAGGCGCCGCTGGTAGAAGCGCATCGGGTAGAAGGCCATCTCGGAATAGTCCTGGTAGTAGGGCGGGACCAGGATCCGGTCAGCGGACCAGCGGTAGACGGGGATGACCGCGGCGAGGTAGTAGAGCGCCGTGTCCATCAGGAAGGCCGTCGTCATGGTGTCGTAGTCGCCCATCAGCCAGTACTTGTCCTGGAAGATGGCGCCGAAGAAGTAGCGGAAGAAGCGGGCATACCGGACGTTGTGGAGCTCGAGATCGCTCGCGAAGGCCTCGGGCGTCTTCATCTTCCGGAGCCGGATCAGCTCGAGCGTCCAGGAGACCGAGAACGCCATCTGGTCGAGACCCGGGCTGTAGAACGGGTCGAGGAATCCCGCGGCGTCCCCCACGAGGGACCAGCCGTTCCCCGCCACCCGGTCGACCAGATACGGGAGGTGGCCGTAGAAGCGGATGTCCCCCGGAACGATCTCCGCCCCCTCCAGCAGCTCGCGCGTGAGCGGGTTGCCGTCGAGGAAGCGCCGGAGCTTCTCCTCGGGCGTCGCCCCCTGCGGGTCGACGAGTCGCTTGTCCCAGACGAGGCCGACGCTCGTCTCGCCGCCGTGAAGCGGGATGAACCAGATCCAGTAGCCGAAGCCGACGAAGTGGTTCGTTCCGAGACGACGCGCCGCGACGATGTCGCGCACCCAGGGGTCGGCCGGGTCGGTCCCCGCGACCTCCTTGCCTTCGAGGTCCTTCACGTTCCGGAATCGAGCCCAGAGCGACGCGGTCGGGTGCGTTTCCAGCGGCTTCAGCATCCCCTTCTTCCGGGCGATCGTGGCGGCGCGGCCCGACGCATCCACGACCCATCCGGCGGCGACCTCGATTCGCCGACCCTCCTTCTCGATCGCGAGGACGCTCTCCGACGCGCCCGTCTCCTCCGTCAGGCGGATCTCCGCCACCTTCGCCGGGCGCCAGAGGACCGCGCCCTCTTTCGCCGCGAGGGAGAGAACGTGCTCGTCCAGGACCGAGCGGTCGATCTGGAACGACGGCGTCCGCCCCATCTGCGTCGGGCCGACCTCGCTCGCCTCGCGCAGGCAGGTCACGTCGCCGCTCCAGAACCAGTAGCGGAAGCCCTGCTTGACGATCTGCTGGCGCGTCAGGTGATCGAAGAGCTTGAGGACGCGCGTCAGGAAATAGGCGGAGATCTCGACGGTCGACTCGCCCACCTTCCAGTCGAAGGCCGGGCTCTTCTCCACGACGAGGACCGAGAGACCCGGATGCCAGCGCCGGAGAAGAATCGCCGTCGCGGCGCCGGCGATGGCCCCGCCGACGACGACGACGTCGAAGCGGTGCGGCTCCGGGGCCGTCCCGTCGTTCATGACCCGGGGAAGATACCCGTTTTCCCGGGCGGCAGCCAGACGACGGCCTCCCGGTCAGACGACCCGGTGCCGGGGCGGCTCTCCCCGGAAGAAGCCGGCGATCTCGGTGCAGGCGAGACGCGCCATCGCGAGCCGCGTCTCCCGGGTCGCCGATCCGAGGTGCGGAAGGAGCGTCACGTCCTTCCGTCCGAAGAGCCCCGGATGGACCGCCGGCTCGTGTTCGTAGACGTCGAGCCCGGCGCCGCCGAGATGTCCCGCTTCGAGAGCCTCCACGAGCGCCCCTTCGTCCACGATCGGGCCGCGCGCCGTGTTCCCGAGGAAGGCGCCGCGCTTCATCCGGCGAAACTCGGAAGGGCCGAAGCGGCCGCGCGTCGCCGCCGTCAAGGGCGTGTGGATCGTCAGGACGTCCGAGGCGCGGAGGAGCTCCTCGAAGCGGTCCTCGCCGTCGGCGTCGGTCATCCCGATCACCTGCATGCCGAACGCCCCGGCACGCCGGGCGACGGCGGCGCCGATCCGCCCCATGCCGTAGACGCCGAGCGTCTTCCCCTGAAGCCCCGTGCCGAGGAGCTCGAGCGGCTTCCAGCCGTCCCACCGTCCGGAGCGGAGGAGCGCTTCCCCCTCGGAGAGCCGCCGGGTCACGGCGAGAATCAACGACCAGGCGAGGTCCGCCGTCGCCTCCGTCAGGACGCCGGGCGTGTTCGTCACGACGAGACCCCGTTCGCGGCAGGCCGCGAGGTCGATGTGGTCCGTTCCGACGGAGCAGGACGCGACGATCCGGAGGCGCGGCGCGGCCGCGAGCACGTCGCGCGTGACGCGCTCCCGCGGCGTCGGGAGGAGCGCCTCGGCGGCCGGAAGGTGCTCCCGGACCTCCGCCGGAGGGAGGCTCCCCGTCCCGACGAAGACGTCATGCGCGGCGAGCAGCTCGGACGTCGAAGGTTCCGGCAGCGGCTGGCCGACGAAGATCTTCATGGCCCGGCCCCCTCACGCGACGATGGGCGTCATCAGAGTCCGATGACGAGGCGATCGCCGAGGACCGCCGGAAGACCCGCCCGGTAGATCTTCCGCCGGGCCGTCTGCACGTCGTACGGGACGCGGTCGAAGTGGACCATTCTCTCGGTGGAGTCGTAGATGGCGTACGAGGCCTGGGGGATCCGGTCGCGCGGCTGGCCGACCGATCCCGGGTTCACCAGATACTTCCGGTCGCGGCGCAGCTCGAGGCGGAACCGGTTTCCGCGGATCGCCTCGACGCGGATCCCCCCGTCCTCCTCGAGCGTGAAGACCGACGGGATGTGGCTGTGGCCGAAGAAGCAGACGTCGACGCCGGCGGCCATCCGGTCCATCTGGATGAAGTTCATCGAGGCGTCGAAGTCCGAGAAGATGTAGGCGTCCTCGTCGAGCGGCGAGCCGTGGCAGACGACGAAGAGGTCGTCGACGATCGTCGGCCCCGGCGGGAGCTTCCGGAGGAACTCGAGGTTCTCCTTCGAGAGCCGCTCGGCGGTCCAGCGGGCGGCCGCCAGCGCGGGCGGATTGAACAGTTCGCCCGGGTCGGTTCCCGTCACGACCTTGTCGTGATTTCCCCGGATGGAAAAGCGGGTCTTCGGGAGCGCCCGAAACCGGTCGAGGACCTTGTTCGGGTCGGCCGCATACCCGACGAAGTCGCCGAGACAGATGATCCGGTCGAACCGCTTCCGCTTCACGCGGTGGAGGACCGCTGCGAAGGCCTCGTCGTTGGAGTGGATATCGGAAATGATCAGGTACCGCACGTCAGGAGCCCCCGCCCGGCCCGGCGCCGGCGTCACGAAGCGTCGACGCCAGATGTTCGACGACGTCGTCGACTGTCATGTCGCGGCTCACAGAAATCGTCCAGTCGGCCATTGTATAGAAGGGGCGGCGCGCCTCGTAGAGGCGAAGCGCCTCCTCCGGGGAGCGGAACAGAGGGCGGTCGGCGGTCTTCCCGGCGAGCCGTTCGGCGAGCATCTCGAAGGGGACGTCGAGGAAAGCCGTCACGCCGTGTCGCCGGATGAACGCAGCGTTCTCCGGGAAGACGAAGGTCCCGCCGCCGAGCGCCACGACGACCGCCGGGAGGTCGGCCGTCCCCCGCAGCAGCTCGGCCTCGCGCGCCCGGAACCAGGTCTCGCCGCGGGTCTCGAAGGTCTGCCGGATCGTCGCGCCGGCCATTGCCTCGAACGCCTCGTCGAGGTCGACGAACGGAACGCCAAGCCGGACGGCGAGCCGGCGCCCCACCGTCGTCTTGCCGCTTCCCATGAAGCCGACGAGGTAGATGCGGGCGGTCCGGCCGGTCAGACCTCTTCCTCCCGCCGCGCGGCGAGCCAGCGCTCGAGCCACTTCGTCGACATCCGGCCGGCGCGGAAATCCGGCTCGTCGAGCAGCCGGCGGTGGAGCGGGATCGTCGTCCGGACCCCCTCGACGATGAAGAGCTCGAGCGCCCGGCGGCCGCGCATGATCGCTTCGTCGCGATCGCGACCGTGGACGATCAGCTTGGCGATGAGCGAGTCGTAGTACGGGGGGATCTTCCAGCCGGCATAGGCGGCCGTGTCGACGCGGACGCCCGGCCCTCCGGGGAGGTGAAGGGTCGTGATCGTGCCCGGCGACGGTGCGAAGGAGACCGGGTCCTCCGCGTTGATCCGGAACTCGATGGCGTGGCCGCGCGACGCGAAGCCGGAGCCCTCGTGAGGCTCGCCGAAAGAGAGCGGCTCTCCGGCGGCGACCCGGATCTGCTCCTTGACGAGATCGAAGCCGGTCACCATCTCGGTGACCGGGTGCTCCACCTGGATCCGGGTGTTCATCTCCATGAAATAGAACGAGCCGTCCTCATCGAGAAGAAACTCGATCGTTCCGGCGCCGACGTAGCCGACGGCCTGCGCGGCGGCGACCGCCGCCTCGCCCATCCGCCGGCGAAGGTCTCCCGTCAGCGCCGGCGAAGGGGCCTCCTCGAGCACCTTCTGGTGGCGCCGTTGGAGCGAGCACTCGCGCTCCCCGAGGTGGACGACACGTCCCTGGCTGTCGCCGAAGATCTGGATCTCGATGTGCCGAGGCTCGCCGAGGTACTTCTCGAGGTAGACGGCGCCGTTGCCGAAGGCGCGCTCCGCCTCGGACGTGGCCAGCTCGAAGGCGGCCGCCAGCTCCCGGTCGCTCCGCGCGAGGCGCATGCCGCGCCCCCCGCCGCCGGCCACGGCCTTGAGGAGGACCGGGTAGCCCATGCGGCCCGCGAGCGTCAGGGCGTCCTCGACCGAGGCCAGCGGGCCGGCGCTCCCGGGAATCGTCGGCACGCCCACGCGGGCCACGGTGCCCTTCGCCACCGCCTTGTCCCCCATCGCCCGGATCGCCTGCGGGGACGGGCCGATCCACGTGAGCCCGACGTCCGTCAGGATCTCCGCGAAGTGGGCGTTCTCGGCGAGAAAACCGTATCCCGGGTGGACGGCATCGGCGCCCGTGATCTCGGCCGCCGCCACGATCGAGGCGATGTTGAGGTACGAACCGGCCGGGGCGGCGGGCCCGATGCAGACCGACTCGTCGGCCGCCTGGACGTGAAGGGCGTCGCGGTCGGGCTCGGAGTGGACGGCGACCGTGGCGACGCCGAGTTCCTTGCAGGCCGCGATGATCCGGAGGGCGATCTCGCCCCGGTTGGCGATGAGGATCTTCTGGAACATGCCGTCGGCCCCGCCGCGCCTCCGCTCAGCGGACCTGGACGGCGAAGAGCTTCTCGCCGAACTCGACCGGCTGGCCGTTCTGCGGGTAGATCGTCACGATCGTCCCCGCCACGTCCGACTCGATCTCGTTCATCAGCTTCATGGCCTCGACGATGCAGAGGGTCTTCCCCTTCTCGACCGCGTCGCCGGGCTTCACGAAGGGCGGGGCCTCCGGACTGGGCGCCCGGTAGAAGGTCCCGACGATCGGCGACGTGATGACGTGGAGCCCGTCCGCTTCCGCGGGGGACGGGGAGGCCGCCGGTGGAAGCGAGATCGCGGCGGGAGACGCGGCCACGACCGCGGTCGCGACCTCGGCGAGAGGAGACGGGTCGGGGCCGGCGAGGACGGTGTCCCGGCGGGCGACGACCGCCGTCGGACGCACCGGACCCTCGATCCGGATCCGGAACCCGGCCCGCTCGATCTCCAGCCCCGCGAGTCCCCGGCGGGCCACGAGGTCGACGAGTTCCTTGATCTCCTTGACGTTCATTTCCTCACTCTCTCATCCCACGGCCGGACGGAGCCGCTCCGCGGCGCGCGCCGCGACCCAGCGGACCTCGCCCAGCGCCGCTTCCGGCTCGGCCTCGAGCACGAGCGCGTATTCCGGCGTCACGTTCGCCAGGACGGCCGCTCCGTTCTCGCCGACGACGGCCAGAGACCGCAGGGGACCGCCGCCGATCTCGGCGCCGCTCCGTCCGACGCTTTTCACGAACGACGTCAGCTCCGCCACGAGTACCTCGATCGACTCGCCGTTTTTCCGCAGCCCCTCGCTCACCACCGGTAGCCCTTCGCGATCCGTCAGCGCCGCCGCCCGGAGGCCGGGCACCTCCGCGACGAGCGAGCGCAGCAGGGCCGAGAGATCGTCCGTGGCCAGGGGCGGGGGGGGCGAAAAGGGCGTCAGCAGCCCCTCGAGACGCTTTTTCACCGCGGCGTTCTCGCGGGTCACGCGGAGCGCCTCGGCCTTCCGGGCGAAGGTGCGCGAGGCCTCCGGATCGGTCGCCGACGCCGCCAGGGCGAGATAGACCTCGCGCGCCTCGGCGAGGTATCCCTGCGAACGGTAGAGCTCCGCGAGAGTCTCCGTGACGAGAGGGCCCGTCGGCGACTCGCTCTTGTCCGTCTCGGCGGGCGGACCTTCCGGCACCGCCGGCGCC
>DATIWM010000169.1:0-2547 GCA_035519355.1 Thermoanaerobaculia bacterium
CATCTCCGGCCCCTCCGAGGGCGACACCGACATCTACTACCGGTGCGACCGGATCATCCCGAAGCTGGTCCGCGGCGAGGAGATCAAGGACAAGTACGGGAACAAGACGACGACGGGCGACTACCTCCTCGACGAGAAGGCGCACACCTCCTCGCTCACCGAGGAGGGCGTCACGAAGTGCGAACGGCTCCTGTCGGTCGAGAACCTCTACGACCCGACGAACATCGACATCCTTCACACCTGCCAGCAGGCCCTGCGCGCCCACACCCTCTACAAGCGCGACGTCGCCTACGTCGTCAAGGAGGGGCAGGTCATCATCGTCGACGAGTTCACCGGCCGCCTCATGCCGGGCCGGCGCTGGTCGGACGGCCTCCATCAGGCGGTCGAGGCGAAGGAGGGCGTCAAGATCGAACGGGAGAACCAGACCCTCGCCACGATCACCCTCCAGAACTACTTCCGCATGTACGACAAGCTGTCGGGCATGACGGGGACCGCGGACACCGAAGCTGCGGAGTTCGACAAGATCTACAAGCTCGACGTCGTCGTGATCCCGACGAACCGCGACATGATCCGGAAGGACGAGCACGACGTCGTCTACCGGACCGAGCGGGAGAAGTTCGACGCCGTCGTCGAGGAGATCGTCGAGAAGAACGAAAAGGGGCAGCCCGTGCTCGTGGGGACCATCTCCATCGAGAAGTCCGAGCACCTGTCGGCGGCGCTCAAGAAGAAGAAGATCCCCCACGTGGTCCTGAACGCCAAGTACCACGAGCAGGAGGCGCCCATCGTCGCGCAGGCGGGCCAGGTCGGCGCCGTCACCATCGCGACCAACATGGCGGGTCGGGGCACGGACATCCTCCTCGGCGGCAATCCGGAGTACCTCGCGAAGCAGAAGGCGAAGAACGCTCCCCCCGAGGATCACGCGCGGCTCCTCGCCGAGCTGAAGAAGGAAACCGCCGAGGCCCACGACCAGGTCGTGGAGCTCGGGGGCCTTCACATCCTGGGCACCGAGCGGCACGAGTCCCGGCGCATCGACAACCAGCTCCGCGGCCGCGCCGGCCGGCAGGGCGACCCCGGATCCTCCCGGTTCTTCCTGTCGCTCGAGGACGACCTGATGCGGATCTTCGGCTCGGACCGGCTGTCGGGCCTGATGAAACGCCTCGGAATGGAGGAGGGCGTTCCGATCGAGCACCGCTGGGTGACGCGCTCCATCGAGCGGGCCCAGAGCCAGGTCGAGGGCCGCAACTTCGACACCCGCAAGCACCTCCTGCAGTACGACGACGTCATGAACAAGCAGCGGGAGGAGATCTACGCTCTCCGCAAGGAGATCCTCACCGGCCAGCTCGGGCGGGACTACGTCCTCGCCCTCGCCGAGGACGTCTCCGAGGACTACGTCGACCGGCACTGTCCCGCCGCGAAGGACCCGTCGGAATGGGACGTCGGCGCCTTCGACTCCACCGTCTTCGAGACGTTCGGCTTCCGTCCCTCGGAGAAGGGCTTCCGGCGCGACGAGACGAACGCCGAGCTCAAGGAGCAGCTCCGGAGGCTGGTCCGAGAGACCTACGAGGCGAAGGAAGCGGGGGTCGGAGCGGCGCTCCTGCGCGAGTACGAGCGGTTCTTCATGCTCCAGACGGTCGACACGTTCTGGAAGGACCACCTCCTCGCGCTCGACCACCTGAAGGAAGGGATCGGTCTCCGCGGATACGGCCAGCGCGACCCGCTGATCGAGTACAAGAAGGAGTCGTTCCAGCTCTTCGAGGCGATGAAGGAGGGGATCGAGGAGCAGATGCTCCAGTACCTCTTCCGCTTCGAGGTCCGCGCGCCGGAGCCGGCCCCTTCCCGGGCCGCCGCACCCGAGGCCGCCGAGGGCTCGGCGGCTTCCCGGCGCGCGGCGGCCGAGCTCCAGAAAAGGCAGAAGCAGCGCCAGCAGGACGTGACTCTCCAGGGCTCCTTCGACCCCACCGCCGGCGGCGACTTCTCCGTCGCGACGGTCCGCTCGTCGGGGCCCAAGGTCGGCCGGAACGACCCGTGCCCGTGCGGCTCGGGAAAAAAGTACAAGAAGTGCCACGGCGCGAGCGCGCCCGAGCCGGCCGGCCCCGCCACCTGAGCCGGCGGGGCGACGCGCGACCGTGACCTCCCGCGTCCGACGCGCGCTCGACGGCCTCCCCGGCGCCCTGGCGGCCGGCCTCCTCCTCCTTCTCGCTCTCCTCTCCTTCCTGGCGGCCCTCGGCGTCTTCGGGCCGGAGGGCCGGACCCGGCTCGCGGCGACGGGTCTCTACCTGTCGGGAGGCGCCGCCGCGGCGATCCTCGGCGGCCGGACGGCGCGGGCCCGACGCCTCGGCTCCGCGGCCCTGGCGGCCCTCGTCGCGGGGGGCGCCATCCGGCTCGCCCTCGCCTGGGTCGCGCCGTCCAACTGGGACCTCGACTCGTACGCCATCGTCGTCAGGGCCGTCGCGCACGGGGACGTCGTCTACGAGGTCACCGACCGGTACAACTACAGCCCGGTCTGGTGGCACGTCCTGACCGCCGCCGCCCGCGCCTCGGGCGCCG
>DATIWM010000170.1:0-3488 GCA_035519355.1 Thermoanaerobaculia bacterium
TCTTCCTCGCGACGCGCGCGCTCGAAGTCAACAAGGGAAAGTGAGATGAACGGCTCGCGCAACGTCTACCGCGCCACCGTCGGGGCCGCCGTCGTCATCGGCCTCGGCATCCTCGTTCTCGTGAACTACGTCGGGTCCCGCCGCTACGCCCGGTTCGACTGGACGCGCTCCGGCCTCTACACGCTCTCGCCGAAGACGCTTTCGGTCCTCAAGGACCTCAAGGCTCCGGTCTCCATCACGGTCTTCATGGTGGAGGGCTCGCCGCTCTTCCGTGAGACCCGCGAGCTCCTGAATCGCTACCAGGCGAAATCCGCGATGCTCTCCGTCGAGACGATCGACCCGGTCCGCAACCGGGCCCGCGCCGAGGCCCTGGTGAAGGAGTACGGGATCCGGGGCGGCAGCGTCGTCTTCCGCGCCGGCGACAGGAAGAAATACGTGACGGAGGATCAGCTGGCGGAGTTCGACTTCTCCCGCGTGCGGATGGGGGGCGAGCCGGCGATGAAGGCCTTCAAGGGGGAGCAGGAGTTCACCTCGGCGATTCTCTCCGTCACGCAGACGAGGGCGCCGAAGGTCCTGTTCACGGCCGGCCACGGCGAGCGTCCGCCCGACGGGCGCGGCCGCGAGGGCTTCCTCACCCTGGCCGAGACGCTGCGGCGCGACAACTGCATCGTGGAGGAATGGCCCGGCCTCGGCGCGGCCGCCGTTCCCGAGGGGACCGACGCGGTCGTCGTCGCCGGCCCCCGGACGGCGTTCACGGAGCCGGAGCGAGAAGCGCTCCGGAAGTACCTCGACGGCGGCGGACGGGCGCTCTTCTTTCTCGACGTGGAGTTCCTTCCCGGCTCGGGCCGCCAGATGTCGGATTTCGGCCTCGGGCCGCTCCTTGTCGACTTCGGGGTGAAGCTCGGCAACGACATCGTCGTCGACCCGAAAAATGCTCTCCCGATGTTCGGGGCCGAGACGCTCTTCGCGCGCTCCTTCCGGCCGCACGCCGTCACGAAGCTGCTGGAGGGCTCGGCGGTCGTCTTCCCGCTCGCCCGCTCCGTGAGCATCGTCCCGAAGCCCCCCGCCGGCCTCGCGGACACCATTCTCGTGGAGACCTCGGCCGACGGCTGGGGGGAGACGGACCTGAAGAACCTCGAGAGGAGCTCAAAGGACGACAAGGACGTCCCGGGCCCCGTCCCGCTCGCCGTCGCGGTGGAAGGGGCCCGGATGCCCGAGGGGGGGGAAGCGAAGGCCGACGCCCCCGGCAAGACGCGCTTCGTCGTCTTCGGGGACGCCGACTTCGCCTCCAACGGCGGTGTGGCGAACGCCGCGAACCTCTATCTCCTCTCGGGCGCCTCGAACTGGGTCATGGAGCGGGAGACGCTCCTCGCCATCCCGCCGCGCGCCACCGACCAGATGGCCGCGACGCTCAGCCGCGGGGACCTCGGCCGGATCGCGCTCGTCGTCCTCCTCGTGCTCCCGGCCTGTGCCGTCGCCCTCGGCCTCGCCATCTGGGTCCGCCGCCGGAGCTGAGCCGCCGCCCATGTCGACGAAGAAGCTCCTGATCCTGACCGGAATCTTCTTCGCGCTGTTCGCTTTCGTCTTCTTCTTCGAGCGTCACCAGCCGACCTCCGAGGAGCGCGCCGCGGCGAAGAAGCGGCTCCTCGACTTCAAGGCCGAGGCCGTCACCGCGCTCGTCCTCGAGCGGCCGGACCTTCCGCGGGTCGACCTGAGGAAGGGGGCGGGCGGCCGGTGGACGATCGCCGCCGACCCGCCGGGGCGCGCGGACGCGTTCGCGGCCGACGCCCTCGTGTCGGACCTCTCGCGGCTCGAGCTCGTGGGGGAGCCGCAGGCCTCCTTCGATCCGAAGGAATACGGCCTCGACGCGCCGCGCGGCAAGGCGACCCTCGTCTTTGCGGACGGATCGAAAAAGACGGTCTCGTTCGGAAAGGAGATCCCGGGAACGGACGGAACGGCCGCCTCGGACGGCAGCCGGCTGGGGGCGGTCCGGGCGGCTCCCCTGGCGGCCCTCGCGAAGCCGGTGAACGAGTACCGCAGCAAGAGGCTGCTCGACACGCCGGTCTCCGAGATCTCGAAGGTGATTCTCGTGAAGGGGCCGAACCGGATCGTCCTCGCGCGGGAGACCGGGGACTCGAAGAAGGCCCCGGGCCCCTGGCGGATCGAGAGCCCGGTCGCCGACACGGCGAACGGGGCGTTCGTGGAGCGGCTTCTCGCCGATCTCTCGTCGGCCCAGATCTCCGACTATCCCTCCGTCTCGGCGACCGACCTCCCCCGGGTCGGCCTCGCGCCGCCCGCGGCGGTCGTGACGGTGCAGAAAGGGGAGGCCGTGGTCGCCACGCTGGCGCTCGGCGCCGCGAAGGCGGACACCGTCGGGAAGATCTACGCCAAGGACGACGCACTCGTCGTCGTCGTGGACGACCGGATCCAGGAAGAGGTCGGGAAGGAACTCTCCGCGTTCCGGGAGACCCGTCTCCTGCCGCTGGACGTCTTCCGGGTCCGCCGCCTCCAGTTCGAGAGCGGGGATCTCAGGGCGGGGGCGGAGAGGACGGAGGGCGAGTGGCGCTCCGGCGGCCGTCCCGTGGCGGCGTCGCTCGCCGAGAATCTCCTCGGGGAACTCTCCCGGGCCGAGAGCCGCGGCTTCGTCGCGAAGAAGGACTATGGCGCGCGCGGCATCGCGGCGGGCCCCCGGGTCACGCCGCTGGCGACGGTCGAGGTCCTCGACGAGAACGACCCCTCCCCGGACACGGTCCGGTTCTACGCGGCTGCCGCCGGCGGCGGCCCCGCGCTCGTGGCGGCCGAAGTCTCCGGCCGGCCCGATGCCCTCCTCCTCGAGTCGGCGATCCTCGAGGACCTGCGCCGCGAGGCGGGCCGTCTTCGTGACGCCTCGAAGGAGACGCCGACGGCGGGGCCGATCGAAAAGTCGAAGGACAAGCCGAAGGACGTCCCCAAGGAGACTCCGAAGGTGAACCGGAAAGCCGGCACGCCGCCCTCGCCCGTGAAGCCGGGATCGAGAAAGCCCGCTACTTCTTCCGGAGCAGTCCCGAGCGGCTGACCTTGCTCGACCCGTCGACCGACCGGGTCCGCTGGGTCTTCTCCTTCTCGCCGGAGCCTTCCCGGGCGGCGACGGACCGGTCCCGCTCGGCCACCTTGCGTTCGAGGGCGGCGATGCGTGCCTGACGCTCCACCTCGCGTGCACCCTCCACGGCCTTGCCGACCTTCTTCTTCGTGTTCATGAGAGAGCCGGCCGCGAGGACGAGGCGGAGGTGGAACTGGCCCGTGAACTTCGCCCCCTCGCCCGAGGCACCGATGAACGAGGAGCCGCCGAGCTGCGCCTCGGAGAAGTCCGCGTGGGTGAGATTCGCGTTCTGGAAGCTCGTGCCGACGAGCTTGGCGCCGACGAGCTGGCCGAAGCGGAAATCACCCTCCGAGAAGTCCGCGTCCTCGGCCTCGGCCCGCACCATGTTCGTCCCGGAGAAGTCGGCGCC